>JBIIFS010000011.1:0-24402 GCA_044237185.1 Luteolibacter sp. | reverse complement strand
AAACGGCTGTTGCAATGTTTGGAAATGGCGATGGTGCGTGCTTCGTTAATGAGCGATTCACAGGTGGCAATCGCGGAGGAAGTGCCTTTGCCTGCAGAGAGATTTTTCAAGCCCATGACGCCGGCGGTCATCAGAATCGAGATGATTAAAATCACAACCAGGAGCTCAATGAGAGAAAAGCCTGATGAACCTTTTCTGCAGGAAAGGTTCAACTGCAGCAATGCGGAAGGGTTTTTCATGGGTTGAACTGGATGGGATGGGCTCTAAAACTGTTTATAACATTGAGGATTTTCTCAGAGAGAGCAAGAAGTAATGTCAATACATGGCGATTACCTGTCGCTTTTTGGGATTACTTTTCAAATCTTCCTCCGCAAGGACCATGGATCCAAGACCATGCGGAACTGATGATGTCGACCACGTCACAGTGTTTGGCTTTCCAGCCCAGCGTCCGGTGGGCATGAGAGGGATCCGAAATCAATTCGGCAGGGTCTCCTTCACGTCTGGGTCCGTAACGAATCGGGACTTTTTTGCCTGTGACTTGTTCTGCTGCGGCGATGATTTCCTTAACGGATATGCCTTTTCCTGTGCCGAGATTGCATTGGATGGACTCATTTTGAGTCAAAATATGCTCCAGTGCGAGGCCGTGGGCGGAGGCGAGATCATCGACATGGATATAGTCGCGAATACATGTGCCGTCGGGGGTTGGATAATCGGTGCCGTAAACTTCAAGTGTCTCGATTTCTCCGGTAATCGCCATCAGGACTCTGGGGATCAGATGGCTTTCCGGATCATGATCTTCCCCGATTCGGCTGTCTGCGGAGCAGCCGCTTGCATTGAAGTAGCGGAGGCAGGCGGAGCGGAGGTTCCATGCTTTATCGCAATCACGGAGGATGGTCTCTACCATGAGTTTGCTCTGCCCGTAGGGATTGATCGGGTTTTGTGGGTTCGATTCGTTGATCGGGATCTTTGCCGGTGTGCCGTAAGTGGCGCAGGTGGAGGAAAAGACGAAAGCTTTGCAGTCATTTTCCTGCATGACTTGGAGCAGGGCGATGGGCTCGGCAGTGTTGTTCCAGTAGTATTTGAGGGGGTCGGTCACAGATTCACCGACGTAAGCGTAGGCGGCGAAGTGAATCACGGCACAAAACCCGTGTTTCTTGAAAAGCTCGCGGAGCAGAGATTGGTCGCCGACATTTCCGATCACAAGTTCAACCGAGGAATCGACAATGGCGTCCTTGTGGCCAAATACAAGGTTATCGAGAACAACGACTTTTTTGCCCAATGCAACCAAGTGGCGAACCGTATGAGAGCCGATGTAGCCTGCCCCTCCGGTAATAAGAATGGGAGAATCTTTCATGTGATGCCGGAAGCAAAGCCTTTGAGCCGCTGTGCTGCAAGCACGGATGACTGCAAATCGGTCCGTTGAAAATAATCGGAATGATGATGAATAGATTCATTCCAAACTGGGTCTATCCATCACTATGAAAGTGAACCGTGTGTTTTTGACCGCTGCTGTTGCCGCAATTTCCGCCGTAGCGGTTTCCTCCTGTTTCCATGACCCTTACTATTCCGGATCCTCTTACTCATCGGGATACAGAAGCGGATATGGTAGCGGATATGGATATGGTGGCAGAAGCTTCACTACCACCTATTTCGTACATACCGGCTCACCGAGATGGGGCTATGACCCTTATGCAAGGTGCTATTACGACTATTCGAGACGTTGTTATTATGATCCCTATCTCAACGGATATTATCCGGCTGGTTATCGTCCCAGATGTGTGCAAGCGGCGCCTCATCCGCATGGATGGAGAAGTGGTGGCAGATCCATTTCACCGCCGAGCCAAATTCGAGACCGGAACATCGACAACTACCAAAATCGGGAAGATCGTTATCGTAGCTTGAATACTCATTGGTCGCGCAATGTGCAGGTCAATGCACAGACCCAGAATGTGGATTCATATCCGAATAGGCTGACTTCTGTTGGTCCGGCTGACGAAACTAAGGATCGATCTTTTTTTGGGTCGCCCCGGTTGGATCGGCGCGGCGGCATGAGCGGCGGAAGCAATGAAGCTCCGATCAAAGTACAACAAAATTCCAATCGTTCCCAATCCGAAATCTTTGAGCCAAAACCAGAGCGTCCGAGATCATCGAGGCAGCATAAGATTGAACGCGATACGGAACGTATGAGCCGAGATGCTGAAGTCAGGCAAGGTCGCAGTGGTCGCAGCGGTCGCAGTCATGAATCTGATACGCGTGATGTCACGCGTCCACCGCAGAAGCGTGATGCTGATGCGGGAAGCGTACCAGGGACTTACTAAGCGGTGGCAGAGGCTTCCGATTGGCTTGGCGAAGCGCGTTTCGTTAGGCTAACCGTTATCCCTCGGGACTCTCGGAATCATCAAAAGCCAGAGAAACACGAGGCATAAAAGGATGGCTGCGAGGCCGACATGAAGGACTTGCACCCATGAGTAGATATGGATTTGTGCCATGATGAGGCCCAAGAGCATTTGAGATAATACAATTCCAAGCACGCTTTGTTGAATAAGTGTTGCGCCGCCTTTTTGGGTTTTTCGGGCGATCTGAAATGCTATGACGGTCAGAATGAGAATCATCCAGGAGAAGCTGCGATGAAACAGGTAAATGAAAGTGGATTCAAGTTCGTGGATCCACGTTTCTCTGGGGGAGTTGAGGTGGGATTTCAATAATTCATCGGTCATCTCCCGGATTTGTGCGCCGGTGATGCCTTCCAAAACGATGACGGCCAATAAAGATACGACTAGGGGAAAGGCAGCCTTGGAATGGCGGTGGAATATAAGGCGATCCGGTTTTTCGTTACCTGCCCAGACACAATAGGAGAGATTGCATATCAGGAGCATGGCCAGAGCGAGGTGAGTGGTGATGACTCCCGGAGATAGCCCACTGTAAACAATCCGCGCCCCCATGAGCGCGTTAGCCAGAACCAATAATAAAGAGCCAAATGAGAGCCAAAAAATCGCAGGACGACGCTTACGGAAAGAGAAAGCGGAGATGAATGATGCGAGTGAAAAGAAACCCACAGGCATGGAACAAAGTCGGTTGATGAATTCAGTCCAAACATGCCTTGGATTGAACTCGCTCTTGAGGCTTTCCACCGTAATGGATTCAGGATCGCGGCCGTGTCGTTGAGCATCGCGCTGAAATTTTTTGAGATCGAGTTTGCTGAAATCCACCTCTTCAACATGAGTTGGAGGTATCAATAATCCCCAGCAGGTCGGCCAATCAGGGCAACCCATACCAGCTCCCGTGACGCGAACTGTGGCGCCTACGAAAATCAGAAAAAGAACGGATACAAGGGTGGCAAGCGTCAGCTTTTGATAAAGAGTGAATTTCATTTTTACGTGATTTTTGACGACTCAAACAAATGCCCCGAAAGAGGTCTTATGACTTACCTGTTTCCGTGGAGTTTTCTGTCAAGGGTCCGGATGGAGCAGCTTCAAGCAGCGTTCTTTCAGTAGAACCGAAAGCTTGCTCCGAAGAAATGGCGATTCCTATCCAGCGGAACTCGTCGCTATTTTCCAGGATGACTTTCAGAATCATCGTTAGCGGGACAGCTAGCAACATGCCGGTGGGGCCCCAGAGCCAGCCCCAAAATAGCACAGAAATCACGACAACGAGAGTGGAAATTCCGAAACGGCGTCCCACAAGCATAGGCTCGAGAAAATTACCTAGAAAATTATTGATGAGCAGGTAACCGCCTGCGACGACCAGAGCGGTTGGAAAATCCGCCACTAGCAGGGTGAGAATCGTAGGCGGTACACCAGCGACGATGGAGCCGATGACAGGAATGAAATTAAGGAAGAAAGCCAGTAGGCCCCAGAGGACATAGAAATCTAGACCAACAGCCCAACACAGAATACCTGCGAGCAAACCAGTGGCTAAGCTGATTACCGTTTTGATGGCAAGAAAGCGCTGGATGTCTTTGCTTGCATTGAGAATTTTTGCCAAGTTCGGCCCACGGGCTTGGCTGATGGCTTCAAACCTCCTGCCAAACATTCGAGCTTCACTCAGCATGAAGACAATGAGAATGAGAGTGAGGATGAAAGTGCCGAAAAACGCAATAATCCGCTCCACAACACCGGTTCCGAGATCCCATATTTTCTCAAAGCGAATGTTCTTAAGATTTGCCAGATTGTTGTTTACCGCTTCATCAATTTTCTTTTGGGCATCCACCACACCGTAATCATTCAGCTTGTTGGCCAATGACTTGGATAACTCGCGAATTTGGCCTGAAACCTCTGCCGCGTATTTATCGTTCCATTTTTCCTGGAGATCGCCGACCAATGTGAACGCAAGAACCGCCAATGCGGCAAGAAACACGAAGTCCACAGCCACCGTGAGAAACACAGCGAGGGGTCGCGGGACTTTTTTCTCACGCAGAAGATTAAGTAGGGGAAAGCTGATCGTCGCGATGAATGCCGCGATCAAAATCGGTATGAGAAAGGTTTGAGCTTCCTTAAGACCGGCGATGACAATGACCAGAGTTGCAAATATGACGAGGGCTTTGCTGGCTTTGATTTTACCTGTCTCTGGGTGGTTTAGCATGTGTGGTTTTCATTAATAGGGCAGTTGTTCTGGGTCGCAACTTAAAATACCCTATGTTTTATGAATCATAAAAAAACGCCTAGCCCTTGCGAGGCTGGCGTTTTAGTTGATGCTGGAGCAACAAATTATTTCGTGCGTCCGATTTGTACGGGATCACCTGTGGGTGCGGCCTCAATTTCCTGGAATTTTGGAAGTGGGCGCAGACGAGGTGCTTTTGAGTCGCTCGTGCAGCAACCGCATGAGGTGGAGAGAACAGTGACGATACTTGCGAAAGTTAAAACGAACAGGCGGATCATAACGGATGTAGGTTTGGCGTAAGCGCGAAAGGTGAAAAATGTTTGGCTGGGTTGAAGAAGCCCCATTCGCGGAAAAATTCCGCGAATGGGGCTGAATTCAATTATTTGGCAGGTGCTTGGTAAGCAGGTGCGGGAGCGGATTTGCTAGGGCAGCATGAGGCGGCGAAAAATGCGGCTACGGCTGCAACGATGGCGATTTTAATGATGTTCATGATTTATATTTGGTGAATTAGTTTAATTCTTGAATGGTCGATTGACAACGATTCGACAACCCAGAGATTAACTCCAGATCTTCATGCTGCAAGGTAAAACAACATATGCATAGGATTGGCGCAAAATATGACGATTGCTGGTTGACCGGATTCTTGTGAAAACTAGGATTTTGCAATGGGATTCGAACGGGTATCAAAGCCATTTTTGGAAACGTGGTTGCGCCGGACAAGGAAGCAGTTATCGGGCAGTGGCAGGATTTCCCAGCTTGCATGGATATTGGCTCGTGATGAGCCACAATTTTCCCATCACGAATGGTGCTCAAAACTTCAGGCCATTTACCAGGGGGATGAAGAGCCCGGTCTTGAGTTGCTGACGCAAATCGATTCGCATTTAGCTAAGCCATCCGGCAAATTGGCTGCAGACAATTCGGATCTATTTTTTTTCCAGTGAAAGCCCAATTTTATTCAACGGGTCTGGCACGAGGCGGGCTCTCATCAACGGGTTTGGCACGAGGCGGGCTCTCATCTTCAACCGGCAGTGCGCGTATGGGTTGTCCTGATGGATTAGGAGCATGAGTTTCAATCGGGACGGCTTGGGGTGGAGTTGACGTTCCTAGATCGCCACCGTTTGGGGGTAAATTGTTTTCGTCGACGGCTTCTGCTTTGGCAGGGTGGATGGGGCAGAGATCTTCAGCCACTGGGCTGTTCTCTGCTGGAATTTGCTCGGTATAGGCGGTGCCGGAGGCATAGCAGCCCGAGGTGGCGCGTTTGCCGGAGAGGCGGCAGAGATCGAGGGTGGACAGATGGATATTGGAATGAAGGTTGCCAGCTTTGTATCCAAGTCGATCCGCAGTTTTCATGATATCGACCCATACAGGCAATGACAGCGTCGACCCATAACCTCCGCTGATGGTTTTTTGAGGTGTATCGAAGCCAACCCAAACAGCGCATGTCAGGGACGAGGTATAGCCCGTAAACCATGCGTCCTTGAAGTCGTTGGTGGTTCCAGTTTTGCCGCCGGCCTCTTTTTCAAACCCGAGCCGCTTCATGGATTGGGCTGTTCCTGAGGTGGCGACTTCCTTGAGTATTTTGGAGACCGACCAGGCAGAACCGGTATTTGCCGCTTGGTAGGATAGCGGCGGAGTGCTGTAGAGGATATTGTTGGATTTATCTCTTATTTCCGAAATGAGAAATGGGCGATAGCGAACACCATCGTTTGGAAAAATGGTATAAGCCGTGGCGACTTCCCACGGGGTTGCTTCCCATGAACCGAGAAATGATGAAGGAATTTCCGGCATGGCTTTTCCGAATCCTGCCTTGAAAGAAACGTCTTTGACCTTGGAGACGCCTGCGTAATTTCCGACTCGGACTGACATGGTGTTTCGGGACCGGATGAGGCCGTATGAAACGGGATGTTCATCACCAAATTTTCCATCTGAATTTTCAGGTTTCCAGTTGGCGGCGCCTTTGATTTCTCCGTATCGGATAGGGCCATCTGAAATCTGGGTATTGGGGCGCAGGCCTTTGTCGAAAGCGGCCAGATAAACGAAGGGCTTGAAGACCGAGCCGATTTGGCGACGGGCTTGAATCGCGCGGTTGAATTTGGATTCATTCGCATCTCGCCCGCCAACAAGCGCGAGTACGCAACCCGTCTGGTTTTCGATGAGCACGGCCGCACCTTGAATGTATTCGGGTTCTTTGCGTTGTTCGATAGGAACACTCTGCCATGCGGCGCGTGTCTGGTGCGCATAGCCATACATGCGTTCGGTATCACGCAGTTTTTTATCTAAAGCTTCCTCGGCGATGGTTTGGAGGCGCTGATCGATGGTGGTTAAAATGGTAAGTCCACCGAGTTGGATGTTTTCTTTTTCGAGAATGACTTCCAGATCCCGACTGATTGCATCCATTGCATAGGATTCATTCGCATTACGCCGCCATGTGGGCCGTACGTTGATAGTTTCTTTTTTTGCAGCATCGGCCATTTTTTGACTGATTTTATTAGCGCTGACCATGCGAGCGAGGGTGGTGTTTCGTTCCCGCTCGGCGGCTTCCATGGAACGGAAAGGATTATACGCATCCGGACCGCGGACGATTCCGGCCAGGAGCGCGGACTCGGAGAGTGTCAGTTGGGAGGGATGTTTTTCAAAGTAGATGCGCGAGGCCTCGCCTATGCCCTTGATCTGTCTGCCCCAGTTGATTTGGTTGATGTAAGCCTCGAGAATCCGATCTTTGGAAAGGGCTGAATTGATACGGAATGCGATCGCAATTTCTAGGCATTTGCGATCGATCTGTCGAAGAATGTCTCCGCGCTTTTCGCCGTGTTTGAGTTGAAATATGTCTGAAGCGAGTTGTTGGGTGATGGTTGAGGCTCCTTCGCGCTTGCCTTGAAAATTTTTGATTGAAGCGCGAGCAATGCCGATGAGGTCGATCGCACCATGCGAGTAAAAGCGCTCGTCCTCGCGGGCGAGAATGGCTTTGCGGAAATTTTCCGAAACCTGATCCAAGGGTACGATGGATCGTTTTTCTCCATGGATGCGTCCTATTTCGGTTCCAACACGATCGAGAATGATCGTTCGCTCGGGCATTTTGTTGATACGGTTGAGATCGTATTTCATGGAACGCGAGCCGTAGACTGCGGACACGATGACCAGTGCGCAGAGACCTGCAACGACAGGTGTGCCGATGGTGAGCATGATGAGCCTGTTAAGGCCCGTAAAACCTCGGGTGAGGTAAAAGAAGAGGTGGAATGGCCAGAATATCAGAATGGATATTAGGTTGGCACGGCCATTTCCTCCCTTGGATTTGGCGCGCGCCCGGTTGGTTTGTTGCTTGCGTCTTGCCATTGGATCGGGTGGGAATATAAAAGGTTTACGATCCATAGGAAACTTTAACTTCCGATCTTTCTGAACTTTTTCCTGATAAGGTCGCGCTTAGGTAAAGGCAGAGAAAAAATGAAAATCGCCTAGACGAATCACGGTGATGGTGTCGATTGTTTGGAGATGCGAATGGTTTCCATGCTTTTGGTTTGCGGTTGGGCTTGCGTTGGATTGCAGGCACAGGAGCCGCTGAGAAATGTGGATGATCTGGTGAGTTTGGAAAAACGGGTTCATGGTGTTGCTCAAAAAGCACTGCCTGCCACCGTTGCGCTTGTATCCGACGGGACAGGTTCGTCGGGTTCAGGAGTGATTATCAGTAAAGACGGTCTCATTTTGACTGCTGCCCATGTGATTCAGGGAATGAAAAATGTGGATGTGTATTTTCCGGACGGAAAAAAACGGGTGGGTAAGGTTCTGGGTGCGAATTTTTCAAAAGACATAGGTATGGTGCAAATGATCGATACCGGACCGTGGTCGTTTGTGGAAATGGGTGAATCGAAGCCCTTGGAAGCAGGCGACTGGCTGGTTGCCTTGGGTCACTCGGCAGGGTTTGATCCGGCAAGGACTCCCCCCGTGCGTTTTGGGCGCGTGATGTCCGACGGCCCGGGGAATTATTTTACTTCCGATTGCACTTTGATCGGAGGGGATTCAGGTGGACCGCTGTTCAATCTCGACGGAAAACTGGTGGGGATCAATTCGTCGATCGGATGGTCATGGAAAAACAACAACCATGCGGGAGTGGATGGTTTCCGGGAAGATTGGGACCGGTTGACTGCGGGTGAAACGTGGGGGGCACTTCAAATGAATCCATTGGCTAATCCCGAGACACCCGTGTTAGGGATTGTGATGGGAATGCGCGATGAAGGGCGTGGGGTGAGAGTTCAGAAAGTGGAGCCTAACTCACCAGCCGCCGCGGCCGGATTGAGGGTGGGCGACATGATCGTCGCAGTCGATCAAGAGCCGGTCTTGGGTGGAGCGGAGTTACAACAGGTTTTGATCAAAAAAGAAGTGGGTGATCTGATATCTTTGGGGCTGGTTCGTGGCTCGGAAAAGCTCAAGATCGATGTCGAATTGGTCAAACGGGAGGATTTATTCAAGATACGATGAGATGGATTGGCAAATCAGGTAATGGATGGATCGCGGCGGCATTGTTGGTGAGTGCCCATGCTCAGGAGTCGGATGTGCCATTGATGCGCCCGGATGAGGAAAAGGTGATTCAATCACAAGACGAGGCGTTCAATCAAGCGCTCGAGACAACGCTGACCCAAGCTGCGAAATCAACCGTTCGGATATGGGGTAAGCCGGTGCGTTCCAGAAAAGCTGCCATGCTTGCATACGGTCTTGTGGTGGGTAAGGGCACTCAGGTTTTGACCAAATGGAGTGAAATTGAGCGATTTGAAAACACTCTCCATGTTCAGGCGGGAGGAGGGGAATCTTTCAAGGCCGAGGTGGCGGGGGTTTTCACTGAGGAGGATCTTGTGTTGCTCAACATTGCCATCCCGGCAGATGCAGAGGGGACCATCAAGGATGGGTTGGTTCCGGCAAAATTCTCCGAGAGCAAATGGAAATACGGACAATTTGTTTCGGCTCCACAACCGGATGGAAAGCTCGGTGGTTTTGGAGTGGTGAGTGTTTTGGAAAGAAATCTTCGCGAAACCGATCGCGCGCATTTGGGAATCATGGCGGATCCGGATTTTCGCGGCAAAGGCGTGAAGATTGCCGTCGTGCAGCCGGAGCACGGCGCTGCAGAAGCGGGAATTCAATCGGGCGATGTTATTCTTGATATGGATGGAAGGGAAATTTCAGGACTACAGGAATTGAGAAACGCTCTCACCAACAAGCAGCCCGGTGATAAGGTGAAGCTAAAAATCGAGACAGCTGGCAAGGAGCGCAGCGTGGAAGTCCTGCTGACGAACCGTCCGATTTATGGTGAATTGTCTCCGAATCGTCTCAATCAAATGGAACGTATGGGTGGAGAACCCAATCTTGTGAACAGCGGATTTTCGCAGGTGGTCCAGAGCGACATGAAAATTCAAAGCAATCAGGTTGGCGGCCCGGTGGTAGATCTGCAAGGTAAGATCATAGGGGTCACTCTGGCGCGTGCGGATCGAACGAAGACTTATTTGATGAGTGGTTCCGCAGTGGCCGATTTATTGAAAGGCAAAGCCGAAACTGTTGCCGAAGCCAGGGAAAAAATGGAGTCACAGCGCCAGCAACTCGCGCAGCAACGACGCGACCTGATGCCAAAGATGCGATTAAAATCTGAACAAGGCAAGAAGCTGATGGATCCAGAGCGCGCACAACGCCATATGAGTGATGTAGAGCGCTTGATGGGACGTATTAATCGTGAGCTGGAGGCTTTGGGAGGGGGTCGTTCACGCTAGTTACGAATTCTCATGCTTTCATCCATCGCTAGGTTGCGTTCCGTATGGGAACCCGATTATCTTCGGGCGCGATGAGCGAAAAGGAATTTTTTTATCAAGATCCGTTTCCATTGGGACCGGATGATACCGAATATGAATGCATCCATGAAGGGTGGGTTGAAACCTTGGATTTTCAGGGAGAGAAAATTCTTAAAATCGATCCCCAGGCGCTGAGTTTTTTGGCGGCGGAAGCGATCAAGGCCATTAATTTCAAACTCCGCAGCAGTCACCTCGAACAAGTCGCGGCGATTCTGGATGATCCTGAAGCCTCGGATAACGATCGAATGGTGGCGCTGATGTTGTTGAAAAATGCCGAGATCGCCGCACGGGGGATTCTTCCCGCCTGTCAGGACACGGGCACCGCGACGGTGATTGGCAAAAAAGGCCAGGGCGTTTGGACGGGGGTGGATGATGCGGAGTTTTTATCGAAAGGCATTCACAAGACTTACACCGAGGAAAATTTGCGCTATTCGCAAACCGCCCCGCTTAATATGTATGACGAGGTCAACACCAAGACCAATCTGCCAGCCCAAATTGATCTCTACGCGACCCAAGGATCCGACTACAAATTTCTCTTTGTCAGCAAAGGTGGTGGATCTGCGAATAAGACCTTTCTCTATCAGGAAACCAAAGCGCTGTTGAATCCCAAGCGCCTCAAAGAGTTCTGCATCGAGAAAATGAAATCGCTGGGGACGGCGGCTTGTCCCCCGTATCATTTGGGTTTTGTGATCGGCGGCACCTCGGCGGAAAACAATCTCAAGACCGTGAAGATGGCGACGACCCGTTACTATGACAGCATCCCGACCAGCGGCAACGAGCACGGCCGCGCGTTCCGGGATATTGAGCTCGAGAAAGAACTTCTCGCAGCGGCGCGCGAAATCGGAATCGGCGCGCAGTTTGGTGGAAAATATTTCGCTTTGGATGTCCGGGTTGTTAGATTGCCGCGACACGGTGCGTCTTGCCCGGTGGGTATCGGGGTTTCATGTTCAGCGGATCGTCAAGCCAAGGCGAAGATCACCAGCAAGGGTGTTTTTCTAGAGAAACTCGAAACAAATCCGGGTCGGTTTATTCCGGAAAAATACCGGGATTGGAAATTTAAAGGAGTTGAGATCGATCTCGATCAAGGCATGGCGAAAACCTTGGAAACTCTTTCCAAATATCCCGTCACCACCGCGCTTTCTCTAACAGGAACCATCATTGTGGCACGGGATTCGGCGCACGCGAAGATGAAGGAGATTTTGGATGAGACCGGAGATTTGCCGGAATACTTCAAGAAATATCCCGTCTATTACGCCGGTCCAGCAAAGACACCAGCGGGCATGCCGTCGGGTAGTTTCGGCCCGACCACGGCTGGGCGGATGGATGGATATGTCGATTTCTTCCAATCCAAAGGCGGTTCCATGGTGATGCTGGCGAAGGGAAACCGTTCCCAACAAGTGACCGATGCGTGCAAGAGACACGGCGGATTTTATCTCGGCTCCGCCGGCGGACCTGCTGCTTTGCTAGCGAGTGATCACATCCGTTCTCAAGAAGTTGTCGACTTCCCGGAACTCGGCATGGAAGCCGTTTGGAAGATCACCGTGGAAAATTTTCCCGCGTTTATTTTGGTGGATAACAAAGGCAATGATTTCTTTCAGACGATCAATCAGTGCCCGATTTGTTAGAGGTGCGTGGCGGCGGATTGTATCCGCCATGCCAAAATATAACAATTTACTATCAGATGAAGAAGCGAACGAAAGTAGCATTGATATCGTTGGCTTTTTATAATTGATATCGATTTTGCTTAAGGAGAAGGGACATTCTTGTCCCTTAATGAATTCAAAATGTTGGACAGGAATGTCCAATCTCCTTACTTCGCTAATTCCTGACAGCCTTTGATATCGATTTTGCTTAAGGAGAATGGACATTCTTGTCCCTTAATGAATTCAAAATGTTGGACAGGAATGTCCAACCTCTTTACTTCGCTAATTCCTGACAGCTGTTAACTGTCCCGCCTGAACTCTGAAGCAAGACGTTCACTAACTTTTATCGTCTTTTTTCTTCACCTGAGCCATTCTATGGCTAAATTTTCTATGATTAAGTGAAATTAATCCTAATTCAATGACACGTGCCTTCACTTATAGTCTAATGCTCATCACGCCGCTGCTCCACGGGGCGGTGGATTACAATCGTGAAGTGAGCCCGATTCTCTCGGATCGATGCTTCGCATGTCACGGACCGGACAGCGGAACGCGCGAGGCGGGATTGAGGCTAGATACTTTTGAAGGCGCGACAGCGAAGCTGGAAAGCGGCAAACAGGCCATCGTGCCGGGAAACCCAAAGGCTAGCGAGCTTTTCACGCGGATTCACGAGAAAGATCCCGATGAAATCATGCCGCCGCCCAAGCTGAATCGTCCACTGACCGCGGACGAAAGGGATGTCTTGATTCGTTGGATCAAAGAAGGTGCCGTCTATGCCGAGCATTGGGCATTCATTGCTGCCAAAAAACATCCCCTACCTGTCGTAAAAAACACGTCGTGGTCGCGAAATGATATTGATCGCTTTATTTTAGAAAAACTTGAGCAACAAAAGCTCCAGCCCAACCCGCAAGCGGACAAGGCGGTGCTCTTAAGACGAATTTCCTTCGTGCTCACTGGGCTGCCACCCACGCCAGAACAGATCACTGCATTTGTTTATGACACTTCACCCAACGCCTATGAAAAGCAGGTGGATGGGCTTTTGGCTTCACCTCGCTTCGGAGAGCGAATGGCCCTCGATTGGCTCGATGTTGCGCGCTTCGCAGATACCTATGGCTATCAGAGCGACAAAGAATGCTTTGTCTGGCCTTGGCGAAACTGGGTGATCAATGCGTTTAACAATAATCTCTCTTACGACAAGTTTCTCACTTGGCAGATCGCTGGCGACTTATTGCCGAAGGCCACGCAGGATCAACGTTTGGCAACCACCTTCAACCGTCTTCATCGCCAAACCGAAGAAGGTGGATCTATTGAGGAGGAATTCCGACAAGAATACGTGTCGGATCGCGTCCACACTGCCGGCACCGCATTTCTCGGTCTAACATTGGAGTGTAGCAAATGCCACGACCATAAATACGATCCTCTGCCTCAGGCTGATTACTACAGCATGAGTGCTATGTTTGGTCAAATCGACGAATCTGGCTTGAAGCCCTATTCCATCTCCACCAGCGCTCCTGAGCCATCGATGAGAATAATGGAGCCTGCTCAGATTCCCGAACTGGAAAAACGACAGACTTTTCTAACAGTCGCTGAAGCCGCGCTGCAAAAGACTCTCAACAGCCGTGATGAGGCATTTGAGCAATGGTTGGAAGCTACACCTTCGCTGAATCGAACCACCCCATCCGATCATTTTCCATTGAACTCAGGCGATGAAAAAATCATAACAAACAGCATTCCTTCCGCGGAACCTGCGAGTGTATCTGGAGGAGAGCTTTTACCTGTGGAAGGAGCTATCAAAGGTGCTGTTCAGTTTGATGGAGATACGGTTCTACTGCTCAATGGAGTGAAAGATATCACTCGCCATCAACCTCTAACAATCTCATTGCGATTGTTCACTCCTGACAAAAAACAACGAGCCGCGATTATTCATACTGGGCCTTCTTTGTTCTCGCAGATGGCGGACGCAGCTGGATTTGAAATGTTGATGGAAAAAGGTAAGCTGCGCTGGAGTTGCATCCATCTTTGGCCGGGTTGCGCTGTTTCCATTGAAACCACAGATGACTTTCCTATTGCGAAATGGGTGCATGTAACCGTCACCTATGATGGCTCATCCAGCGCACAAGGATTGAAAATGTATTTCGACGGCAAACCTATCGCAACCAAGGTCTTGCACGATCATTTAGATAAAAACATCACCGCCCAAGCCATGCGTATCGGAGCTAGAACTCGCGACGATCGTGGGTTTGCCGATGGACGGATTGATGAAATCAAAATCTTCCGCCAACCACTCTCACCACTGGAAGTGGCTGATCTTCATGCACCTTTGTTAGAAGCCAAATTCCAGGCCGCTAAAACAGGGGATCCAATCGCGAAGGCTGCCATGCGCACACACTATCTGGAACGTGTAGATTTAGAAATTGCGACAGCTCGCGAAGCCGTCATCGCCGCACGCAAAAGCCTGCAGGATGATTTTGAAGCTAAATTGCCATTGATCATGGTGATGAAGGAATCTCCGAATCCCAAACAGTTCCACGTCCTCACCCGCGGCGACTATGCGTCTCCCGATCTCAAACGCCCCGTCGAAGCAGCCCCACCTAAGGCGGTCTTTCCTTTTGATCCAAAAGCCCCCAAAAATCGCCTGGGACTTGCGCAATGGATGGCCGATCCAAAGAACCCACTGGTTTCCCGCGTCGCGGTAAACCGACTGTGGATGATGTGTTTTGGAAATGGAATCGTCGCCACTCAGGAAAATTTCGGACTACAGGGAGATGCGCCTTCTCACATGCAATTGTTAGATACTCTAGCTTACGATTTCTCGCATAACGGTTGGGATACGAAACAAATGATCAAACGCATCCTTATGAGCGCCACGTTTCAGCAGTCATCGGCGAGTTCCTTGAAAAAGCAGGAAATCGATCCTAAAAACCAACTATTAGCACGCGGCCCTTCCTATCGTTTATCTGCAGAAGCTATTCGCGATCAGGCATTACTTGCATCAGGTTTGTTAGTAGAACGATTGGGTGGTCCCAGTGTCAAACCCTGGCAACCCGATGGTGTCTGGTCGGAGTCTGGTGCATCTGGCGGAGAATATAAGCCTGATACAGGAGAAGGCCGTTACCGCCGCAGTCTCTATACCTATCGCAAACGCACCGCGCCACCCCCGGGCCTGCTCACTCTGGATGCTGGAAGCCGGGAGATTTGCCAGCCTCGCCGACTCGCCACCAACACGCCTCTGCAGCCTCTCCTTTTCCTCAATGATCAGGGATTCTTCGAATGCGCCAAGTCACTTGCGAAACGTGTCATCAAGGAACAGGCGAGCGGCCCCGATCCGCAAATTCAGTACGCATTTCTCTGGCTAACATCGCGTCAACCAGCTGCAGAGGAAATGACTATTCTCCGGGATCTTTACGCCCAACAACTCGCGCATTTCACCGCCGACATTGCCGCCGCAAAATCGATATGCGGAGAGGAGAATGCCGCGCTCGCTGCCATGACACTTGTCTGCTCCACTTTGCTCACCTCTGATGCCTCCCTCACCAACCGTTGATATTCTATGAAACCCGTTGTTCCAACTTACGATGATCTCATGCGCCACTCGCGTCGTCATTTTCTTGGCAGGGCCGGATTCGGCATAGGTGCATTGGCTTTGTCGAATCTGTTAGGTTCAAATGCCAGTGCAGCATCCATCGGCTCTCTCGGCGCTCCCCATATCGCCCCTAAGGCGAAACGAGTGATCTATCTATTTCAAGCTGGTGGACCCTCGCATTTGGAAACGTTCGATTTTAAACCTCTTCTTCGTAGTGGTCATGGTAAGGCGTTGCCTAAAGAAATCATAGGTAACCAACGTCTCTCCACAATGAGCGGCAATCAGAGCCTGCTTCCTATGGCTGGATCATTCGCAGATTTTTCCAAACATGGGAAATCTGGTATGGAAATTTCCAATGTTCTTCCTTACACCCAAAAAATCGCAGATGAAATTTGTGTCATCCGTACCATACACACCGAGGCGATCAATCACGATCCCGCCATCACTTTCTTCTGCAGTGGTAACCAAATTCCCGGCCGACCCTCGATGGGTGCTTGGGCATCGTATGGTCTCGGCAGCCTCAATCAAAATCTACCCTCATTCATTGTTCTTGTTTCAAAAAACGCCTCGCGTGATCAACCTCTATACTCGCGCCTTTGGGGTTCTGGATTTCTTCCCAGTGAGCATCAAGGCGTGCAGTTTCGCTCTGGCAAAGAACCGGTTCTCTATCTAACAAATCCAGAAGGCGTTTCACCTCATGTCCGACGCGGTATGTTGGACGCACTTGGGAAACTCAATAGCTACCAAGCAGAGCAACAACTCGATCCAGAGATCGACGCCCGTGTCGCTCAAGCCGAAATGGCTTTCCGTATGCAAACCAGCGTCCCAGATGCAACAGATCTTTCGAATGAAACCGAGGAAACTTTCAATCTCTACGGACCCGATAGTAAAACACCCGGAACTTACGCCGCCAATTGCCTACTCGCACGTCGCCTCATCGAGCGCGATGTGCGCTTCGTCCAACTTTTCCACCAAGGATGGGATCAACATGGTGATGTTGTGGGCGGCATCAGTCGGCAATGCAAACAAACCGATCAAGCTTCTGCTGCATTGATCATCGATCTTAAAAGGCGCGGCCTGTTAGAGGACACCCTCGTTGTGTGGGGTGGGGAATTCGGTCGCACTGCCTACTCCCAGGGGAAAATCAGTGCGAACAACTACGGCCGAGACCATCATCCTCGTTGTTTTAGTATCTGGATGGCTGGCGGCGGTGTCAAAGCCGGTTACACCCACGGCATCACCGACGATTATGGCTATAACATCGTTTCTGGCGGCGTTCATGTCCATGACCTTCATGCAACCATGCTCCACCTCATGGGGGTTGAGCATGAAAAGCTGATCTACAAATCGCAAGGTCGTTACTTTAGGCTGACGGATGTAGCGGGAAATCTTGTGAAATCCGTGATCGCCTGAATGAAATGAAATGAAGCTGTAAGAGTCCCCTGTAGTGGAACGGATTGAATCTGATCATTTGTGTCACCATGACCTCACGCTGGAACACGAATCCCGCGCGGGTTTCGGCTATTCAAATTGCTGGATGGTGCTGCGGTCCAGCGGTCGCTGCCGGTGAGGATGCCTGAGAAGGTGCGCTGTAACGCTGTCACTCTCTTCCAATGATCGGAGGGGCTTTCACCAAAGCAATCATGGAAATCCCTTCCGAAATCGATGCCATCATTCCAGCCGGCATCTTTTGCCGCGCATTCGATATCTCCGTCTTGTCCGGTTGTTTTCAGTAAACGTCTGCGTGCACTCTCAAGACGTGCCCTTGTGACCATCTCATCATTTTGGACTCGAGTTTTGGAAGCGGTGTCGCCTCGTTTGGTTCCGTCGGCCGATTGTCTCTCTGCGGGGTAATTCACGGCTTGGCGATCGTCTAACAGAAAGCGATTCATGTCCGCTCCGAGCAACGCGCTGCAGGTCTCGAGGTATTGGATCATCTGTTCATGGCGTTCTCTGGGGATGGATTTTTTTTCCGAGAAAGCCAGACTGAGGGTTTTGATGCGATTCGGGTCTGGTCCTATCCTATCTAGTGCCTCGGGAGGCAGTTCCTCGCTTGGGCTGGTTTCCTCGCTAATGAAATAGTGACCGGTGATCAGCCATGCAATCGTCCTGTTCCGAACCAGAATGGGAATCATGGTGACCCGCATCCCCGCATGGCAGGGAGAAGACCATGTCCAAGGCATCAGGGTTTCGGTGGGTGGAAACACTCCACAGACACAACGCGTGCAACAACCGTCGCCATCGTTCAGATTGACACAGAAGCTGGATTCATTCGCTGGGGTTCGCAGCGTTTCCTGATTCCGGCAAGATTCGAAAAACAAGGGAACGCCGAATTCGTTTTCATAGATCCTCGCGAAAGTGCGGAACATCATGGATTTGGCGATGACGGTAACAAGATGCGGGGATATTTCTAATCCGTTCATGGGTTTTAATGGTTTAGCTCCGATCCAAGAGGGGCATCGGTTGAATATGCCGATCCTTCGTCAGAGTTGCATTAAGGGATCAACCAGACGATGCATGAGGAGTATCCTTATCAAGGTGAAGCGCCGGCTCGGTATCGCGGTCTTCTGCTTGGAAGAGAGCATCATCGGCAATCCCGTTTCCGATTCCAGTCAATCGTTTCGGGTTGTGGAGTGCTTCTGTGATACTTCCGCGATCATCACGGATTCGATCGCGGACTTACGTCAGGTTTGAGAAAGAGAATTCTTCTCCAATTCGATCCACAGGATCGCCTCTCTCATGAGGCTTGCGGCATCGGTTAGATTCAGCTTCGCCTTGATGTTTCCGCGGTGGGCATCGACCGTTTTGGGGCTGATGTTGAGCTGATCGGAAATTTGCGAAATGCTGCGGCAACGCCCGATCAGCTCGAAAATTTCCAGTTCTCGATCGCTTAGCACCTGCAAGCGTGACTGTGGCAGCGAACCGCCGGACATGTTCCGCAGGAGATGATCCGCAACCTGAGGGCTGAGATAAATGCCGTTTTTGAGAACCCGGTTCACGGCTTTCTCCAGCAGATTCGTGTCGGCGCCCTTCATCAGGTAGCCCCTCGCGCCGGCCTTGAGCGTGCGCGCGGCATAAAGCATCTCGTCATGCATGGAAAAGGTCAGGATTTTCAGATCCGGGAGAATCGAATTGAGATCCTTGATCAACTCGAGCCCGTTTTTGTCCGGCAGCGAGATGTCAGTGATGACGAGATCCGGCATGGCGGAGGGAATCTTGTCCAGAGCTTCGGTGGCTGAGGAAGCTTGGCCGCAGAACGTGCAATGTGGGATTTGCTCCACGAGTCTGGCCAGTCCTTCGATAAGCATGGGATGATCATCCACGAGAAATATCCGCCATTGCGGTTGATCGGGGGTCTTTTTGGATTTTTTTTCTAAATTATTCATGATGGTTCATTTTTCGGGGTGCGATGATTACGGCCTCCACGCCTTTGTTTGGCTGGCTTTGGATGGTGAAATGCACACCGAGCATTTCGAGGCGCTCTCTGAGGCCCATCAGTCCGAAGCCGGTCGCTTTTTGTTTTGTCGGATCCGATCCCTCGAGATCGAATCCCAAGCCATGATCGCGGACGGTGACTTTCAGTTGATCCTCGGCGTAAGGCACCATTTTCACATGAGCCTCCATCTCAGCGGAGTGCTTGACGACGTTAAAGAGGAGTTCTCTGACGGAGTAGAACACAACGCTGCGGATCTCTTCACTGCTTGCATCAAGCGACAGATCAATTTCCGTGTGCACGCACAGATGGTGCTTTTCACGCATCCAAGTGAGGCACAGCCACTCCAGGGCGCATCCAAGCGGCTCGCAAAGTACCGGCGGGGAAAGATCAATGGAAAGCGAGCGTGAATTCGCGATCACCTCGTCCATGAGTTTAGTTAGATTTCCTATCTCACATTTTCGCTCCTCATCGTTCAGCCCGTCCAGAGACTGGATGCCCATCTTGGCTGAAACGAGCAGTTGCTGGAGCTCGTCATGGAGTATTCTTGCCATGCGCTTCCTTTCTCGTTCCTCGGTAAAAGTGAGTTCGGCTGCCATGTGGGCGAGTTCGTTGACCCGTTGCCGCAGCTCGGCCGTGCGTTCCTTGACCCGGTCCTCAAGATCATTGCGTGCCTGCTTGAGATCTTTCATTGCCTGTTTGCGTGCCGTGATGTCGCGCGCGATGGTGGTTGCGCCCACGATTTCCCCGTTGTCATCGCGGATCACCGAGGCGGACAGTGATACATCGATCATCTTTCCATCCTTGCGAGTTCGAATGGTTTCGAAAGGCTGGATGCTGTCTTCACAGAGAAGTCTGCCAAGCAGCTCCTTTTTTTCATCCTGCTTCGACTCCGGAACCAATACGGCATGTGACTTGCCCATGATCTCCTCGCTGGAATAGCCGAAAATCCGCTCCGCTCCCTTGTTCCAGCTGGCGATGCTCCAGTCCTGCGTGAAACTTATCACGGCATCGGTCGAGGAGTCGACGATATGGGAGAGCCAACGGAGGGATTCCAGGTTCCTTTTCCTTTCCGTGATATCGATGAAAGTCATGACCAGTCCGATCGTCAGATCCTCTTCCGTCTGGTAGGGAGACAGGCGGAGGAGGAACCATTTCCCATTGGAGCTTTTCAGCTCGCGCTCGACCATGGACATACTTTTAAGGACGTTTGCGGCGTCCTCTTTGAATGCGGAATAATCCAGGTTACAGCTGATATCGCTCAGCTGTCTGCCCTTGTCGCCCGGGATCAAACTGAACAGCTCGGTGCAGGAGGGTGTGAAGAGCTTGATCCTCAGATCATGGTCGAGGAATATCGTTGCGATGTTGGTGGAAGCCATCAGGTTTTGGAGATCGCTGTTGGAGTTCCTGAGTTCTTCGATGGTTCTTTTGAGTTCCTGATTGATGGTGATGATCTCCTCGCGTCCGGTTTCCATTTCCTCGCTGGTGGAGCGCAGTTCCTCGTTCATCGCGTGCAGTTCCTCATTGGATGCCTTGAGTTCTTCCAGAGTGGTCTCGTATTCCTTCATCGTCTCCCGCCAGCTTGTTCTCAGTTGATCGAGTTCCCTTTCCAGATGCCGTACGAGGGGTAGGTCGTTTGGGGCGACTTCCGGAGCGCCTTGTCGTTGCTTCTTATCCAAGTCCTGATCCTCGAAAATCACGAGGAAGAAATCCTGCGATTCCGGCTCCATCGCTTCCACCGTTATGTTGACGGCACTTTCAACGTCACCGTTGCGGAATGTGACATTCCTGCTCTGTAAAGCGGTTTTGACCTCGGCGGCTTGAAAGAGAAGCGCACACACGGTGGTGCGCAGATCCTGATGAATCAGCTTCAGAAGATGGGTACTGGGCTCGCCGCCGGAGAGCTGAAGATATTTTCCGCAGCCTTTGGACAGGTGGACGATATCGTGCCCGCGGTTCACCACCACCGAGGGCGGTGCCAGTCGTTCGATCAGCTTCAGGTGCAGATCCGCAGGTCCGGAGGCAAGCGTAACCTGGCTGTCATACTCGCCTTTTTCATCCAAGCCCGGGATCATAAAGGGAACGCTGCTCATGACGTTTATAGGAAAGGAGTAAGATGACCTGCCGGTGGGAAGATGGAAGCCGAGCCTTTGCACTTCCTTGCGGATGTAGAGGCGGTGACTCTTGTCGATCGGAGCAAAAAGTCCCGTGATTTCCTCTACGGATTCCGATGAACCGAGAAAAAGTTTACCCGAAGGCCGGAGGGCGTAATGGAAGATATCGATCACCTTGCTCTGCGCCTTGCGATTCAGGTAGATGAGGAGATTCCGGCACGATATGAGATCCAGATGCGAGAAAGGCGGATCTCTCAACAGATCGTGCGTGGCGAAAAGGATCATTTCCCGGATCACCCGTTTCACCTGATAGCCGTCACTTTTCTTGATGAAGAACCGTTTGAGTCGTTCCTCCGAGAGATCCGCCGCGATGGTTTGGGGATATTTGCCATCCCTGGCGAAGCTGATGGCATTCTGGTCGAGATCGGTGGCGAAGATCTGGATGGACGGCGAGTGGGTCAGATTTTTCGCATGTTCGCAGAGGAGGATGGCGATTGAATAGGCCTCTTCTCCTGTTGCGCACCCGGGCACCCAGATTCGGATCTGACCGGATCCTGTCTTGTCACTGAAAAGCGATGGGATGATTTCCTTGAGCGCATCGAAAGATTTGCTGTCGCGGAAGTAGTTCGTGACGCTGATCAGCAGATCCTGCAGCAGGGCGCCACTTTCGCCGGGATGCGTCCGCAGATAGGTCAGGTAGTCGGCGAGGGTTTGGGTGCCGTTGACCTGCATCCTGCGCGCGACCCTTCGGATGATCGTGGCGTGTTTGTAATCCGAGAAATCATGTCCGCAACGTGAGTCCAGAAAACCGAGAATGTCCTTGAGTGTGGATTCATCGCTCTTGGATGGCAAATCGGTAATGTTTGATTCCGGATGACTTTGCCAGGGAAGCTGCATCTTGCGCGCATTGGCCCAGTATTCTTTGAGACGCGAGGGGGTTTCAGCCGCCGGCAGTATCCAATCGACCATTCCGGTTGCGATGGCGGAGCGGGGCATTTCATCGAATTCCGCTTCGAAGGGATCCTGTACGATGGTCAGTCCGCCCCGTTCCTTGATCCGTTTGAGGCCTACGGCACCATCACCGTCCATGCCGGAGAGGATGATCGCGCATGCGTCGATACCGTATGCATCCGCCAGCGTGCGGAAAAACACATCGATCGTGACATGTCTGCCCTTCAAGGGTCGCTCGAGTGCGCTGGAGACAAGAGTCCCGTCCTTGATCCAAAGCTGTTTACCGGGTGAAATGACGTAGATCTCGTTTTTACAAAGTGTGACCTCACCGTTCACCTGCTTCACAGGAATAGAGGTTTCCCGCTGAAGGATTTCGGGCAGCATGTCCTCATGCTCGGGCGAGAGGTGGACGACGATCACGTAAGCCGCGCCGCTATCCGGAGCGATGTTCGAGACAAAAGACGAAAGCGCGCTGAGGCTTCCCGCGGATCCGCCCAAGCCGACCACAGGCATGGATTCCACCGGATGATGGAAAACCCCGTCCTGGGTATCGGCCTCATCCATGACCTCCGGATTACCAGGCGGTGGGCTGGAGACCTGCGGTTTTTCGTAATCTTCGTTTTGCATGGTCAATGTTCCCTTAGGTCCGTTTTGTGAATTGCCAAACCATCATGCTCCAAAATTTTCATGGGATGTGTCTCAGGTAATCGGAGTCTGCTTTCCGGTCTCTGAAACATTCGAATTTTCTATAGAAGATGGGTTTGCCTGTATAGGAGGAAAGTATGAGCCGGATTTCGGCTTGGGGTTCCGCCGGACGCTGATACGGGCGATGGGATGATTTGGTTTTCATTGAGAAATCGAGATCTGTGAAAATGGCAAGGGTCATTGCAAGAAGGGCGGGCGTTTGACTCGCTCTCGGGATTCGGATACTCTATTTCCCTAGGAAAAAAGCGATAGGATAGATGCCCAAGCTCACCTAGGGAATCTCCTTACGGTCAGGTCAAACCCCGGTGATGTGGCTTTCAATCAACCGTGAAACCGATTTTCAGTGTCACTTGCCAGTGGTTGACCCGATTTTTCTCGATGCTTCCGCGTGTTTCCACAACCTCAAACCACTTGAGGTTGTGAAGGGTCTGGCCTGCGCGATCGAGGGCGAGGTTGACCGCCTCCTCGATGCTTTTGGAAGATGTGCCGGTGAGTTCGATGGTTTTGTATACAGGATCGTTCATGTGTTTGATTTCTCTTCGGGTTGTTTTTTATGAATGGAGTGCGGTGGCTTCCTTCGCAGGTTCTGTTGATGACCAGTAAGCTTCCCGCCCGAGTTGGTTGTGCAGTTTCGTTTCGTACTGCCGGTGGAGGGTCATGTTGTCCGTGTATTCCGGTGCCTGGCTGATGGCGTCACGCGTCAGATTGACGAAAATTTTTGATTCATTCCAATCCACGCTCTCGATCCACTGTGGGGAGATCAGCACTTTCTTTCCCTGCCAACGGTTCCGGGTGTCCACGATCAGGTAGCGGATCGCCCATGTGATGTCATCGATCACAAAATCCACCACATGGCCGACTTCGCCATCGGTGGCCTGGATGTGATAGCCGCACATCTGCAGAGTGTTGCGCAGATGCGCAGTCCATTCACCTTCTCCTTCCGAGTATGGTTTAGGCTTCCCGGATTTGGGTGCCGGACCGAGGTAGGGATAAGGGTAGGGGTGTGAGTAAGCTCCCCATGCCAGAGGGCCGGTCCAGTAGGGTCCCCAGCCATAGTATCGCTGATAGTCGGATTCATATTCACGCGAGACGGGGTCCTTGTCGGAGATCGCAGGACTTTCCTCGATTTGCTTTTTTGTCAGAATGACCACGATGCATTCTTCGCTTTCGATGGCGGCCACAAGAGCGCTGGGTGAGATCAGCACCAGACGCCCCTTCAGCCAGTTTCCCGTATCGGCGACCAGGTAGCGAACGGTCCAGTATTTTTCATCGAAGTAGAAATCCTGAACACGGCCTATTTCTCCGTCCAGGCTGTCCAGGGTGTAACCGCTCAGTGTTTTTGATTTGTGTAGCATATTTTTCCTTCAGTTGAAGTTTTGTTTGTGGATTTGGTGCCGACCAGATGATGAGGATGGATGTTCGGATGAGGTTAATTGTTGATGTCCAGGTTCTTGAGGAAGCCCTCGAACAAAGTCCGGTGCTCTTCCTCGTCGGCGAGGATGGTGACGGCGAGATCCTGTGTGACTGGATCGACTCCCTCACACGCTTC
>JBIIFS010000088.1:0-7458 GCA_044237185.1 Luteolibacter sp. | reverse complement strand
CTAACAGTCCTGAAAAAAGCCAAGCACATGGTCAACGGCAACGTCTCCACAAAATCCGGCATCATGCTCGGTCTTGGTGAGCGCCATGAAGAAATCCTTAAAGCGATGGACGATCTGTTAGAACACGGGGTCACCGTCCTCACCCTCGGTCAATACCTCCGCCCGACACCGAAACATCTTCCAGTCGTCGAATACATCCATCCGGATCAATTTGCGGAATACAAACAAATCGCACTCGATAAAGGCTTCCGCCATTGCGCCTCCGGCCCGCTCGTCCGCTCTTCCTACCACGCAGCAGATTTCCGTCCTGAACTTGATGTGTTAGATGCGATCGAAGCAGATCTCAGATCTCTAACAGGCCTAGAACTCGGCCCAGAGCATCTGCCCGTGTTGCAGACAGTGAAAATCTAAAAAGGTAGGGTCGAGGCGCCGCACTCGACCCATTTCAAAAAGGATAAGGCGCGCTCATTCTATCAGAAGTGAGACCTTCCTAAGCGCAACATCATACAATCCCCATATCAAAAAAATCACGGTCAACTCGGCCCCGACAAGTCGGGGTGTATGAGTTGACCCTACCTTTTATAGTTTCACCTTCGCGATCTTCATCACGCGGTTGAAATGTTTCTTCTCAACCGGATTGATCGAAAGCCGAGTCCCCTTCTGACAGACTAGCATCTCAGAAAGCGCAGGATCAGCTTTCATATCTTCAAGAGAAATGAACTCTTTGAATGTGGCGACGTGTTTGAAATCCACCAACCACCAGCGGGGTTTATCTTCAGTGGCTTTGGGATCGAAATACTCACTCTGTGGATCGAACTGCGTCGGATCCGGATAAGGCTCTGAAGCAACTTCAGCAACACCCGCCGCACCAGATGGCTTGGCATTTGAATGATAGAAAATTGCAAGTTCACCCAAATTCATTTCGCGCCACATAAAGTTACGCGCCTGATAATTCCGCACCCCCGTCCATGGCTCCTGTTTCACCTTTTCAAGATCCTTGATCGAAAAAACATCCGGTTCAGATTTGATCAACCAATGCATAGGATGAAGAAGCAAGACTTGGAGACTCTAGACATAAGACAAGAATTCACTTCGCGGCATCCTAATTCTTCAATCAAGAACTAGGAACCAACCCCGACACATCGGGGCGAGAAACTAGGAACTTCTTAATCAATAAACTTGATTTTGCCGGGGAGAGAAAATTTTCCAGCAGCCATCGCCGCATGTTGTTCGTCGGTGCAGGCGGAGTCGATAGGCGCGTCAGGAGCGACTTCGTTATCCGTAACCAGTCCTTGTGCGAGTATCCATTTCTCAACTTCTTCACCGCTAATATCAGCGAGCATTTCTCCATTGATTTCTACGCAAGGTGAAAGCGACTGGCCACTGCGTTGCTCCATCTCCCAACGGAACGCTGGATTCTTGATGATATCCTTCTCCTCATAAGGAAGGTCATACTTGCGCATGATCGCACGCACACCCTCGCTCCATCCACAGAAAGTCTTTAAATACGCGGTAATTATCGGTTTCGCTTCGCTCATAGGCGCATAGCTTAAATTGACCCGCTAATTTTGCAACCCTGCATCTTTTAAGTTAGGTGGTTCGGTGGTTCGGTGGTTCGGTGGTTCGGTAAAACCGAATCACCGTGCCGCGCAGCGGCAACCGAATTACCGAGCCGTGCAGCGGCAACCGAGCGGCTTCGCCGCAACCGAATTACTCCCACTCAATACTCGCAGGTGGCTTGGTCGAGACATCATACAACACGCGGTTGATGCCTTTGACTTCGTTCAAAATCCGGTGGCTGGTCTCGCGAAGGATTTCATAAGGGAGTTCCACCCAATCAGCGGTCATCGCATCTTCTGAAACCACGGCGCGCAGTGAAATAGCCCATTCGTAGCTGCGTTCATCACCTTTGACACCCACGGTTTTTACAGGAACCAAACAAGCATACGCCTGCCAAACTTTGTCATACCAGCCATGTTCTTTGAGTTTTCCAATGAAGATCGCATCGCACTCGCGAATGATGTCGAGACGTTCTTGGGTCACTTCGCCTGGGCAACGCACAGCGAGTCCCGGGCCCGGGAACGGATGCCGTCCTAAAATATCCGGAGCAATTCCTAATGAATGACCGAGCTCACGGACTTCGTCTTTGAAAAGTTCAGCCAGTGGCTCAAGGACTTTACCTTGCGCTTGAAGCTCGAGAATACGATCAACTCGGTTGTGGTGAGTTTTGATTTTTGAAGCTTTCGATTTTGCGTTGGATGCACTTTCGATGACATCGGGATACAAGGTTCCTTGCGCAAGCAATTCAGCATCACCCACCGAATCCCAGAACACATCAATAAACAAGTTGCCGATGATCACGCGCTTTTTCTCAGGATCGTTTTCTCCCGCCAAAGCGGTTAGGAAACGCTCGCTGCAGTCGACGGTTTCGATGGGGACTCCCATGCGATGGAAGTTACTACGAACCTCCTCGCCCTCGTCTTTGCGCATGAGTCCGTGATCCACGAAAATCGCACGGACATTCGCGCCTGCCTCTTTCAAAAGAACCGCTAGCACGGTACTGTCCACACCACCTGAAACGCCGCAAACGACTTGTTTCGTTCCGCATTTCTCACGAATTCCTTCGATCATCTCGCGTTTGAAATCTTCGATCTTGAACGGCATTAGGTCCTTACCGGTCAGCAAGAAGTTATGCAGGATTCGCAGGCCTTCATGACTGTGTGTCACTTCTGGATGAAACTGAATCCCATAAAAATTCTCGCCCCATTTCAGAGAGACCGGTGTCTTGTGTTGGTTGGTCGCCAAAATCTCCGCACATGCCGGAATGACTTTTACCGTATCGGAATGACTCATCCAGACCTGGGATTTTTCAGCAATCCCCTCGTAGAGATCTTTGTGATGAGTCGGGCAAAGAAACGCCGGACCATACTCGCGACGATCACTCGGCTCAATCGTGCCGCCGAATTTTAAATTCAATAGCTGCATTCCGTAGCACACGCCAAGCACAGGAACATTGAAGGCTTTGAGCGCTTCGAAATCGAGATCCGGTGCATCGGGTTCACTGGTGCTGCGAGGTCCACCCGATAAAATAATCGCACCCGGCTCACCGATTTCTGGAAAATCTTCCAATGCATAAAGCATCGCAAAAAATCCGAGTTCACGAACTCGTCTCACAATCAGCTGCGTATATTGCGAGCCAAAATCAATTACCGCTACATGTCCTTTATCGTGCATATCCTGAATTTCTAAATCTCAATTTCAAACGTTGTCTTAAACTCAACCCAATGGCTGATAATTGGTCGGCTCCTCGGTCATGACGATGTCATGAACATGACTTTCTCTCAGACCACCCGGCGTGATGCGCACGAAATTCGCACGCTCTCTGAGCTCCGCCAAGCTCGAGGCACCGACGTATCCCATGCCGGATTTCAATCCGCCCATGAGTTGGAAAATCACATCCGAGAGCGGACCCTTGTATGGCACCCGACCTTCAACACCTTCCGCGACCAACTTGCCGGAACTGTTCTGGGCATAACGGTCGCCGGCGCCTTTGCGCATCGCTCCCAATGATCCCATGCCGCGATAGGTTTTGAATCGTCGTCCCTGATAAAATACACTCTGACCCGGGCTCTCACGGGTTCCTGCAAGCAATGAACCCAACATCACCAGATCCGCTCCGGCTGCGATTGCTTTGACCACATCTCCGGAATAACGAATTCCTCCATCGGCAATCACTTTCACACCACGCTCACGGCAGTAACCCGCAACGTTTTGGATCGCTGTAAACTGAGGCATCCCCACTCCGGCGATCACACGCGTCGTGCAAATCGATCCTGGCCCAACGCCAACCTTCAATGCGCTTGCTCCGGCTGCAACCAGATCGCGTGCGCCTTGTTCAGTCACCACATTTCCGGCTACGACGGGAAGATTACAGATCGAACGTAGTTTCTCGATTACGTTCATGACGTGTCGTGTGTGCCCTGTTGCCGCATCGATGAAAAGAGCGTCCGCACCCGCCGCAACCAATGCCAGCGCACGTTCCTCAACATCCGGACCCACACCAACCGCCGCACCGCAGCGAAGTTGTCCGTTTTCATCCTTTGCCGCACTCGTGAACGTAATCCGCTTCTCAATGTCCGAGCCTGTGATCAAACCGACCAACATACCATTGCCGTCCACCAGAGGAAGCTTCTCAATACGGTTTTGATAAAGGATACGCCGCGCTTCTTCCAAACCGGTATTTGGTGGCGCGGTGATCACTTTGTCACGAGGGGTCATGACCTCGGAGACACTTGCATCGGGGCGGTCCAGATAACGAACATCCCTCCCCGTAACCATACCTTCAAGACGACCGTTTTCATCCACAACCGGAAATCCTGAAAAACCGTTCTCCTCCATAATCGCGAGCACGGTTTTAACGGTATCGGTCTTGCGAACGGTCAGCGGTTTGATGATTACCGCACTCTCGGAACGCTTCACTTTGGAAACCATCGCAGCTTGTTCCTCAATCGGGCACGCACGGTGAATCACACCCATGCCCCCTTCCCTCGCCAAAGCGATCGCCAAATCATGCTCGGAAACCGTATCCATGGCCGCGGAAACCACAGGCAGCCTGAGGCTAATCCCCTCTGCCAATTCAGTGGATAGATCCGCTTCTCCCGGCAAAACCGAACTCAGCGCCGGAACCAAAAGCACATCGTCAAAAGACAATCCTAAAGAAATCTCTGCCATGCGAAAGTCAACAGAGCCACCAGCTTCTGGGCAAGCCCGTATTCGCTTTTCTTGAAAAATCTCGGATTTTTTGACAACCCGTCAGCCTATGGAACTCGCAGAAACGCACCACAGATCTCAGAATTCCTGAAATCATCGAGCCATTAATCACACCACCAGCCCGGAATCCGATTCCTTACACCGCAAGCATCACCTCGCTAAAGCAGCCACATGATGGCTTTGATGATCGCGGCAATGACTCCGAAAAAACTCAGGATGATGGCCAGAATACTCAATAATCCACCACTCACATTCGGCATCAGTGCGGATACGATACCAAAAATACCGAACAGAAATGCGATCAACGCGAGGACAAGCCCGAAAAACGCACCTGCATAAAAACTGAAAATCGCAGCGAGAATCGCGATGATCGATGCCACACTCGTCGACGTTTGTTTGGAATCCATAAGTCAAATATCTCTCACAACGCCGGATAATCAAGCGTTCTTGTCTCCATCCTCCATCGCAGACAACATGATTCTCAGCGCACCCCCGGAAATCCAAACCTCCCACACCAAACAAGCCAACGATAAACCCATCAGCACCAGAGCTGTCGAAAACGCTCCCATCGCCAAAATCGTTCGCTCCCCAATAACGCTGACCATCGCCACAACACAAAGCAACAGACTCAATGCCCCCAGCAACTGCATCCCCCGGATCAGAGTCAGCCGCTTCCGCAGATTCTGTATCTGCCGCATCAATAACCGGTCTTTGCGCTCAAGCCAATCCCTGTGCAGGCTTCGAATCAAGGCGGACAAATGCAAAAATCGATTGGTGTAGGACAAAAACAATAAACTAATCGCCGGAAACAAGAGCGCGGGAGTTGAAATTTCCAAATTCATGTCATCTTTAAACACTCCACCCCTTCAAATTACCAGAAATTGTGATTTGAGTTTTTGCTTAATCCCATGATTCTTCAATCCATGCGTAATCCAACACCCCTGATTCTGGTCATCTTCATCACCGGTCTCGCAGTTTTTCTCTCTCTCAGGAATCCCAAACCTGCAAATCCTCCCGCTAAGCCTGTCGCTCCGGCCACGACAAGCTCCGATACCGCTACGGTTACCGTTTCCCCCAACACCACCAAAATCACTGCCGCGGCATGGCCTTCGGAAAAATCGGATATCCCCGCGGATCCAAGGGCCGTATTCGGCACGATGGAAAACGGCATGCGCTACATGATCCTGCCAAATACCGAGCCACCCCAACGCCTCTCCATGCGCCTGCACATCGCTGCCGGATCGCTGATGGAAAAAGATGATCAACAGGGCGTCGCACATTTCCTCGAACACATGGTCTTCAACGGCACCAAAAAATTCGAGAACGCCAATCAGCTGATCCGTGAAATGCAATCACGCGGCATCGCTTTCGGCGCGCATGTCAATGCCTACACCTCCTTTGATGAAACCGTTTACATGTTGGACATCCCGGATCTCAAGCCGGACACCTTGGATCTAACTTTCTCCATCATGCGAGATTTCGGCGATGGCGCACTCCTTTCCGAAGCGGAAATCGATAACGAACGCGGCGTGATTCTCTCCGAAAAACGCTCACGCGATTCAGTAGGCTACCGCATGCAGAAGCAACAATTCGAAACCCTGCTGCCAAAATCACTCATTCCAAAACGTTTTCCCATCGGTGAGGAGGAAATCATTCAAAACGCGAAACGTGAACGCTTTGTCGATTTCTATGAAAGTTACTACAGACCGAACAACATGACATTTGTCGTCGTCGGGGATATCGACCCCGCCGAAATCGAAAACCGGATCCAGGCCACTTTCGGCTCGATGAAAAATCCGGAAAAACCCGCCGAAGCACCCAACCTTGGCGAGCTTACCATCCCTGAAGGTCTAGTCTCTCATGTCTTCAGTGATGCCGAGCTCGATACCACTGATGTATCCTTGCTTCTCGTCCGTCCCTTCAAGGCGGTCCCAGATACCACCTCATCACGAACCGATAGATATCCCCTAGATATCGCCAATTTCATCATCGGTCGCCGCTTTGAACGTCTCTCCAAAATCGAAAACTCACCCATCACTTCCGGAGACGCATCAAAGGACGAGCTTTTCAACAATATCGAACTCGGCTCGATCTCCGTCACCGCCGCAGACGATCGCTGGCAACAAGCCATTCCGCTTCTCGAACAGGAATTCCGCCGCGCACTCGAGCACGGATTCACCGAAGCCGAACTCACCGAAGCGAAAGCCAATCTGCTCAATGCCTACCGGGAAGCTGTGAAACGCAAAGACACACGCAAATCTGAAAACCTCGCCACAGCGATCGCCAAATCCGTAAATGATCAAACGGTCTTCAACACTCCAGAGACCAGCTTGGAAATCGCCGCCGCCGCGCTGGAAAAGATCAATCCTGAAATCATCCACCAAGCCTTCATCAAATTCTGGAAAGCTCCGGGTCATCACTTGATCCTTTCCACAAAAACATCCGCTCAGGAAACCCGCGACGAGCTTGCATCGCTCTATCTGAAATCCAGCGAGACTCCCGTCGAAGCTCCTGCCGCTCGAGCTATCACGCCGTTTGCTTATACCCAGTTCGGTAAACCAGGCAAAATCGAAAAAACCCGCACGGTCGATGATCTCGGCATCAAGCAGATCACTCTCACCAACCACATCCGGGTGAATCTCAAACCCACGGATTTCGAAAAAAACCGGATTCATATTCTCGCTCGCA
>JBIIFS010000010.1:0-24775 GCA_044237185.1 Luteolibacter sp. | reverse complement strand
TCAGAACCTGACAAACCGAGTTTGGGGAATTGGCTGCGCTCCAGCTTGGGCATGGGACGTGAGGTCGGCGAGGTCTTTGAAATCGGTTCTGGAGAATGGCATACGTCCGTCAAGGAACGCGTAGCTGAAACCCCGCCCCCCATCCCACGCATGCCCAGCGCGATCCCGAAACGAGCGCGCACCACTCCAAGTAGCGGCAAAAAAGTCGTGATCACCGGATCCAGCAACGCCTCAGCCCGCCGCAAAGGAATCACCATGCATCGCGCGTTCGAAAAAATCGGCTGGCTTGATGACGCAGAGGTGTTGGAATTTTCCGCCGATATTTCCGATGCCATGGCCGACGTGCTGGCCGCACCGGAAATACGTGCTCTGCTTTCACGCAATGACAAATCCATCCGTCTCTACCGCGAACAACGTATTGAAGCCGTGCTGAATGACAAATGGATGAGTGGCGTGATCGATCGACTTCATGTCCATACCGATGAAACCCTCGTCGAAATCATCGATTTCAAAACCGACCGCGTGGTCAACGCCGCCGAGCTGAAAGAGCGCTACGCCACCCAAATGGAATCCTACCGCGCTGCGGTCAGTCGCATTTATCCAAAAGCGGAAATCCGCTGCGCGCTAGTCTCCACGGTTTTGAAACAAGTGGTGAGGTAGAGCGGAAACTGGCTGGATGATTCAGGCTTTTTTCTAACAGGAGGGAGCAGAAGAAAGCCGGAATCGTCACTGCAGCTCTGCTCAATGCTGATACTTGCGCTTGAAGCGCAGAGCGGCAGCTTGTTTAGCGATAATGCCTTGAAGGTAAGCGACTTCCTCTGCATCCATGCTGTGATCGATGGTTTGCAGTTTTTCCTCGGCGCGTTTGATGGCCTCCTCAGTGGCATTCTCGTCGATTTCCGCTTCGCCCAACGCCATATCGGTCAGAACGACGGCTTTGGTTTGGCTGATTTCAGCGAAACCAGAGCCGATGGCTAAAGTCACGATCTTGCCTTGATGGAGATAGCGAAGTTCACCGGGCTGGAGTGCGGTCACCAAACCGGCGTGGCTTGGTAAAATTCCCATCTCACCATCCGCTCCAGGCAGATAGACGTTTTCGACGGTGTCCGAGAAAATCTTTTTCTCTGGAGTGACGATTTCGAGATGAAGGGACATTTGAGATTTGAACTTTGAAATTTGAGATTTGGAATCCAATTAGTCGCGGGAGACGGTATCGATACCGGCTTTCATGTAGAAGTTACCCTCTGAAACATCATCCCATTTGCCATCAAGGATTTCGCCGAAACCTTTGACGGTATCTTCGAGGGAAACGAGCGCACCCGGAACGTTGGTGAAGATCTCGGCAACGTGGAAAGGCTGGGTGAGGAAGCGTTGGATCTTACGAGCGCGGAAAACGGTCATCTTGTCTTCGTCGTTAAGCTCGTCCATACCAAGAATCGCGATGATGTCCTGAAGGTCTTTGTAACGCTGAAGCACGAGCTGAACGCCACGGGCAACTTTGTAATGCTCTTCACCAACGACTTCTGGAGCGAGTGCTTTGGAAGTGGATGCGAGAGGGTCAACCGCTGGGAAGAGCGCTTGTTCTGCGAGCGAGCGCTCAAGAACCACCGTTGCGTCAAGGTGAGCGAAGGTGTTGGCAGGAGCTGGGTCGGTAAGGTCATCCGCAGGGACGTAAACGGCCTGAATGGAAGTGATGGAGCCTTTGTTGGTCGAGGTAATGCGCTCTTGGAGAACGGACATTTCCTCGGAGAGAGTTGGCTGATAACCCACGGCGGAAGGAGTCCGGCCGAGAAGCGCGGAAACTTCGGAACCTGCCTGAGAGAAACGGAAGATGTTGTCGACGAAGAGAAGAACGTCCTGACCTTCTTCATCACGGAAGTATTCCGCCATGGTGAGTGCGGAAAGCGCGACGCGGAGACGGGCACCGGGAGGCTCGTTCATCTGGCCGTAGCAAAGAGCCACTTTGGAACCCTCTGCGGCGAGCACCGGGTTGCCTTTGGCGTCAAGTTTTGGATGGCCTTTTTCGTCTTTCTCAGTCGCGATAACACCGGACTCAATCATTTCCCAGTAGAGGTCGTTACCTTCACGAGTCCGCTCTCCCACACCGGCGAAAACGGAGAAACCACCGTGTGCTTTCGCGATGTTGTTGATGAGCTCCATGATCACCACGGTTTTACCCACACCCGCACCACCGAACATACCGCCTTTACCACCCTTGAGCAGCGGGCAGATAAGGTCGATCACTTTGATGCCCGTGACGAGAACTTCGGTCGCGGCGGATTGGTCTGTTAGAGAAGGAGCTGGGCGATGAATCGGGGAACGATGATTGGCATCGGCAAGCGGTACGTTTTCGTCAACGAGATCACCCGTGACGTTGAAAATACGTCCGAGCACTTGTTTGCCGACAGGAACCGCGATGGCTTTTCCGGTATCCGTGAGGCTCATGCCGCGCTTGAGACCGTCCGTGGTGGACATCGCAACGGCGCGCACCCAGCCATCACCGAGGTGTTGTTGAACTTCGAGAACCAGCTTGGTATCAACCCCGTTGAGAACATATTTGATCTCAAGCGCGTTGTAGATTTCCGGCAGTTTGCTGGCTTTGGAGAAATCAGCGTCGATGACGGCGCCGATGATTTGGACGATGGTTCCTTGGTTGCTCATGGTGGACGAAGTTACTTGTGGGAAGATTACAGTTTTAAGGGGAAGATTTTGTTAGATCAGGCTATTCCATCGCCTTCATGGCGGTGGTGATTTCGAGGAGTTCAGCAGTGATCGCGCCTTGGCGGACCTTGTTGTATTCGAGCGTGAGCTCCTTGATGAATTTCTTGGCGTTATCAGTGGCGGCTTTCATTGCGACCATGCGCGCGGAGTGCTCGGTGGCACGGGATTCAAGAAGAGCCTGATAGACTTGGAAATTCACGTAAAGCGGAAGAATGGATGCGAGCACCTCGTCAACCGAGGGCTCAAAGAGGGAATCCGCGCTGTCGCCATCGATCAAACCGGTTTCATCGGATTGCGTGGGCGGAAGGACTGGGAGAAGTTGTTTGACCTCCGGAACCTGCGACAGGGTGTTCACGAAACGGGTGTAGACGATGGAAACCTTGTCGTAATTTCCTTCGGTGAATTGTTTGGTGAGGAGAGCTGCAATCGCGCGGGCGTCGGCGAAAGGAACCGGATCTTTCACCGAGTAGTCGGCGAGAATTTTTTTGCCCAGTTTCTCCAGCATGATTCGGAGTTTGCGGCCAACGGTGACGTAGTCCGCTTTGTCGGAAGTTTCGGCACGGAGTTTTTTGGCAAGGTTGGTATTGAGCGGTCCGCACAGACCCTTGTCGGTGGAGATCACCAGCACCAACTCGCGGTTACCCTCGCGGGTTTGCAGGAGCGGATGCGAAACCTCGTCAGAGAAGTTTGCGGAAATGTCACTCAGGACGGCGTTGAGCTGGGATGAATAATCGCGCCCGGCCATCGCTTGGTCTTGGGCTTTTTTCATCTTCGCGGCCGCAACGAGCTGCATCGCCCGGGTGATCTGGGCGGTGTTCTTGACCGATTTGATTCGGCGGCGGATGTCTCGGAGGTTGGCCATAAAAAGCGTGGAGCTAGGAGCTTAGAGAAAAGAGTTTATTTCCAGGACTTCTTGAAGTCGTCGATGGCTTGCTTGACGGTATCGACCATGGCGGCGTCTTTCTTGAGATCTGGTTTTTCATTACGGATCTTGTCGAGGATGTCGGCTTTGCGGGTGTTGAAGAACTCGCCCATGGCGTCTTGGCAACGACCGATGTCTTTCACTGCCACGTCGTCGAAGTAACCGTTCTGCATCGCGAAGAGGTAGATCGACTCCATCTCCATCGCGAGTGGGGAGTATTGGTTTTGCTTGAAGAGCTCAACAATACGAGCACCGCGCTCAAGTTTTCTCTTGGTCTGCGCATCGAGATCGGAGCCGAACTGGGCGAAGGCTTGAAGCTCGCGATATTGGGCGAGGTCGAGTTTGGTGGTTCCTGCAACCGATTTGATGGTTTTGGTTTGCGCAGCGGAGCCGACGCGGGAAACCGAGAGACCGACCGAGATCGCGGGGCGGATACCTTGGTAGAAAAGGTCGGTTTCAAGATAGATCTGACCGTCTGTGATGGAGATCACGTTGGTTGGGATGTATGCGGAAACGTCGCCTGCTTGGGTCTCGATGATTGGAAGCGCGGTAAGTGAACCGCCGCCGGCTGCATCGGTGAGACGAGCGGAACGCTCGAGAAGGCGGGAGTGAAGGTAGAAAACGTCACCCGGATAAGCCTCACGACCGGAGGGGCGACGCAGGATGAGGGACACCTGGCGATAAGCCACGGCGTGTTTGGAAAGGTCGTCGAAAACGATCAAGCAATCCTGACCTTTATCCATGAGGTATTCGGCGATTGCGCAACCCGCATATGGTGCGAGGAACTGCATCGCAGCTGCATCGGATGCGGAAGCAGAAACGATGGTGGTGTATTCCATCGCGCCAGCGTCTTCCAGAGTCTTCTGAATACGGGCAACGTTGGAGAGTTTCTGACCGATGGCGACGTAGATACAAAACATCGGTTTGTAGTTCTGCAGCTTGCCTTGCTCAGCGGCTTTGTTCTGCTGGGCTTGGGAAATGATGGTGTCCACAGCGATGGTGGTTTTACCAGTTGCACGGTCACCGATGATCAGCTCGCGTTGGCCGCGGCCGATTGGCACCATGGCATCGATCGCCATAATACCAGTCTGGACCGGCACGGAAACGGATTTCCGCTTGATGATGCCGGGAGCGATTTTCTCCATCGGATATTGAGCGGATGCAGCGATCTCGCCTTTGCCGTCGATCGGAGCACCGAGTGCGTTGACCACGCGACCGAGCAGGGCTTCCCCCACAGGAATGGAAAGGAGCTTGCCGGAGGTGCGGCAGGTGGCGCCTTGGGTAACGGAAGCGTAATCACCGAGAAGAACGACGCCGACTTCGCTTTCCTCAAGGTTCAGCGCCATGCCGGTCACTCCGCCATCAAACTCAATCATTTCATTGAGCATGACGTCGGAAAGGCCTTCGACGATGGCGACGCCGTCGCCGACCTTGCGGACGGTGCCGGTATTGGTTTTCTCAACGCTCGAGCTGATGCCGGCGATTTGTTTTTCGATGTCCTGGAGGATGCTGCTCATAAAATAAAGGTGAGGAGTGAGTAGTGAATGGTGAAAAAGAGAAGATTAAAATGCTTTTGAGAGGCGATCGAGGCGACCTTGGACAGAGCCGTCCAAAACGTCATCGCCGACCTTAATGCGGAGACCGCCAAGGAGCTCCGGGTTGGTTTTGTATTCGATGGTGAGATTGCTGCCGTGGTCTTTGGCCAGACCTGCTTCAACTTTCTGGCGCTCTGCGGCATCGAGTGCGACCGCGCTCTCGACAGTGACGGCACGGCGGGCTTCTTCGAGGCGCACGAGGCGCTGAATCGAAGCAAGGATCGCTTGGAAATCGCGGGGTTTGGCGGCGATGAGTTTGGAAACCAGATCCCGCAGCTTGTGATCATCAAGCTGGCCGTTCACTTGGCACAAGCCGTAGAGACGGCGGGCGGTGGCAGCGGCAATTTTGGAGATTTTCATCGTTATCTGGTTAGGAAAGAAATCGAGGGATTTAGTTGCCGACTTTGGTGAGCGCCTCTTCGTTGATGCGGCTCTGGTCGGCTGCGGTGAGCACTTTACCGGTGACTTGTGAGGTTGTGCTTGCGACGAGACGTCCGAATTCGCGTTTCAACTCTGCGGAGATGCGCTCGCGGTCGGCGTTCGCAGCGGCTTCTGCTTTCGTGAGGATTTGTTGAGCTTGGGCGATGGCCTCTTGAGATTTTTGCTCGGTGAAAGCGGCTGCACCTTCTTTGGCTTCGGTGATCAAGCGGACGGCGTCTTCGTTTGCCTTAGCAATTGCCGCAGCGGTGGTGGCTTCGGACTCTGCAAGTTGTTTTTCGATATGCTTGAGCTTTTCTTCGCCAGCAACAATGCGCGCGCGACGTTGTTCGAGCATTTGCTGAATCGGTCCGAAAGCAAATTTCTTGAGAACAAGAATGACCAAGAAGAAATTGACCACCTGTGCGACAAAAAACGCACCGTGAAGCCCGAAGGTCTTCGAAAGAGCCTCAAGGGCGTTCGGGTGTTCGGCTGCTGTTGCAAGGAAGATCATCATGGCTGGAAAGTCGTTTGAAAAATGAGGAATTGGAAAAAGGGGTAGCCGCCTGCGCCCGAAGGCGGAGGCGGCAAAATGCTTAGAACGGCACTGCGAATGCGGTGAGGATGAAGATACCCTCGATAAGTGCTGCAAGAATGATCGAAATCACCAGGATTGGGGTAGCTGCGCCAGGGTTACGACCTGTCGCTTCTGCTGCCTTGGATCCAAGAAGACCGATGCCAATGCCACCTGCGAGGGCGGCGAGTGCTACTGCGAATGCTTTGGTTGCCATATTGTTTATTGTATATTGTGTTTGTTGGTTTTCTGCATCCCCCACGCTCTATGACATGGTCCGGATACGGAGAGGGGTTAATGCGATTCGTGCTCGTCTCCGTGATCGCAGATGAGTTTGACGAAAATCGCGCAGAGAAGGGTGAAAACGAGGGCTTGAACGAAGCCTACGAGGAGCTCCATGAAATAAAAGGGAAGCGCAGGAAGGAAAGAAAGGTAATCGGGCACAAGCGTCATCAGCTTTTCAAGTGTCTGCTCACCGCCGTAAATGTTTCCGAAGAGACGGAAGGAAAGCGCGACAGGACGGATACCGATAGAGATAATTTCCAGAAAACCTACGAAAATAAACAGCGGCATCAGTGCCCAGAAAAGAAAGCCTTTGACCCCTTTTGGCGCGAAAATGTGTGCGATAAACCCTTTGATGCCGTTCTCGGAGATCGCCCAATAGAACCAGAGCAAGGCAAAGGTGAATGCCATGGCTGCAGTCATATTGATGTCAGCATTACCGCCGCGGAGGATCGGAGTTCCTCCGTAAGTTACCGTGCCGACGCCCGGAATGAGTCCAAGGTAGTTACTGGTGAGGATGAAAAAGAAAACCGAGCCGAAAAACCAGAAGGTGCGCTTGGTTAAGTGAGCGCCCATCAGCCCCTCCAAGAAACCATACAGTGACTCAACAACCCACTCGGCAAAGTTCTGAACCCCACTCGGCACAAGGCTCATTTTACGGGTCGCGATCTGACAGAAAATAACGATCAAGACGACAGCCAACCAAACCATGGTGATGGAGTTGGAAATTGGCAAGGTGTCATGCAGCGGTTGCGCGTCGAGCGGCAATGCGTGATGCCCGCCTTCCGCACCGAAAGCCGATGTGAATGCTAGGAGCAAGAGGCCTAAAATTGTGACTGAGAAACGCGTCATGGGTGAATACAGGAAAAAGTGAGGCGAAGGGAGATATTATAGACCCATAGTCTACCGCAAGAGCTATTTGTGAAAATTTTCACAAAGTCGGTTCTGGAACGAAAAATCCACGTAAAACTAAAGATCGGGGCCTCTGATCCGGAACATATGCCAGACTCCTCCGAAGCTTGCCATGACGGAAAACCCAAAATTTCGGTGGATGAGATGACGATGGTATTTTTCACATGGGCAAGGGAGATGACACAGAAGAGACACCGACGGTATCGGGGCAGATCGGAGAAGTGGATCCTTGAGCGTCCGGTTACATCTTCAGACTGATTCAAATCTTTCACTTCATTCTCTCCTGCGCCATCTCACATTGCCTGTTAGAAAAGCGTCTGGCTCCGCCCGCAAGCCACCGAGCCTTTTTGCCAAGTAGCACACATTCGGAGCGAAATCATCCGCCAAGCATGGGCGCACAAGCTAGAAATAAGCAGAAAGTCAAGCAGTGCTTGAAAAAAATCGTTTTGCTTCCAGTAGATTTTGTCTTGCCAAAAAGCGGCTGTGTTCGCAAAAACACTTTTGCCATGAACAAAGCAGAACTTATTGAATCCATCCAAAAAGCCCTCGGAGCAGACGCAACCAAGCGTGCCGCTGAACAATCCCTCGACGCAGTCCTTGACTCGATCGCCAAAGGCGTGAAGAAAGACAAGAAAGTCCAGATCATCGGATTTGGCACTTTCGAGGTCAAGAAGCGCGCCGCACGTCTCGGCCGTAATCCGAAGACTGGAGAAGCTCTCAAAATCGCCGCCTCCAAGTCGGTTGGTTTCAAGCCATCCTCCGTTCTTAAAGGAAGCCTCTAATGTCTCGGCGGGCTACCGCCGAACAAAAGATCTTCAAAACCTAAAAAACCTCGGCCGATACAGGTCGAGGTTTTCTTTTTCCTGCCAAGCTCGAAAAATGGAAAATCATTCCTGCGACATGAGGGTTGTCGAAGATTCGAAATCGTTCATTCTCTCCAACAGCAAGCCGACATGAAACCACGCATCACTCTCGCCTCCACCACATTAGCCGATGGCTCACCGCTCGAACTTCAAGAACACGACAGCCGTCGTTACCTGCTGGTGGAAGGACAGCAGATCTGTGGTCCCAGCACCCGGGCATCCGAGGAAGAGCTCGCCAAACTTGCAGCGGCACCGTTCCGCCCCGCCCGTCAGCCGCGGGTTTGGTTGATAGGACTTGGGCTCGGCCACATGTTGAAATCCATCATACAAGAGCTTCCGCAGAAGCGGGCTGTCTACACGATCGCGGAAAGCCGCGGCGAGCTGATCGACTGGAACCGCAAATTTTTCCCCGACACTCCTTTGGATGACCCGCGTGTGGTCGTGGAAAACGATCCCAGTGCGAATGCGCTAAACAAACAATCGGGTTGTTTGCATGCGATCCTAATCCATCTCGACTCCGCACCATTGGCCGGCAAACAAAGATTTTTCGTCAATGACAAACGCTGGATCGCCGCGACCTATGAGGCACTCCAACCCGGCGGATTGTTGGCCATTGCCTCGACCCGACCTGTGGCAAACTTGACTCGCAACCTCGAGCGAGATGGTTACGAGGTGGTGGAGCATTTTGTTCCTTCATCGCCGATGGCAAAAAAACCCCGTTTCCTGCCGATTTGGTTGGCAAGAAAATCGAAAGGCGTGGCTTGAGTGATTGCCCTTCCTGTATTTTCATCCCGCATTCCCGATCATGACCGCATTGCATTACTTGCTCCCCGCCCTTTTCCTTACCGTCACCACCACGCAGGCAGCTGAGCTCACTTTGGAGGCGAAGCCCTTCACCGTCAGCCACACTCTCAAGGGCACCGCTTTACCTGAATCCTTCGTGCCGATCCGTCTGGATGCCAAGGCTTGGACAACGTTTGAAATCGTTTCCATCGCCAATCACGGCAGCGCAGTGAAAAAAGGTGAGCCGTTGATCGTTTTCAAAACCGATGCCGTGGATCGCAAAATTACCGATTCCAAATTAGCGCTCGCCGTTGCGGAACTTGGCGTGGCCCAGGCGAAACTGGACCTGACGACTTTTGAAAAAACCCTTCCCGAGCAGTTGTTGCGCATCGAGCGTAGCGCGAAAATGGCGGCAGAGGAGCTCGCTTATTTTCAAGAAACCCGGCGCAAAGCCTCCGAAGAAACCGCGGATCAGAGTTTGAAGCGCCAGCAGCAGTTGCTCGCCTCTTACCAGGAGGAGCTCAAGCAGCTTCTCAAAATGTATGAGGCGGATGAAATCACGGAAGATACCGAGGAGATCATTTTGAAAAAGCAGCATGACTCCGTGGCATCCGCCGAGTTCGCATTGAGAATGGAGACCCTCGATCACAAACGCATGCGAAGCGTGACCCTGCCACGCGAGCTGATCGTTCTAACTGAAAAAAGTGAGGATGCCGCCCTGCAGCTCTCGAAAGCAAAACAAGATCTGCCGCGTTCGTTGGAATTGAAAAAACTCGAACTCGAAAAGCAGAAAACCGCCCTGAAACGCCAACGCGATGAACTCGCTGATCTCGAGCAGGATCGCAAACTTTTCGAAATCAAAGCGCCGGCAGATGGTTTGTTCTATTATGGCTCCATCGAAAACGGAACTTGGATAACGGGTGATATGACCAAAGTTTTGACCCCAAAAGCCGCTGCTCCCCTTGCCAAAAATCTCGCCTGTTTCATTCCCTCCGCCTCCAAACTGGCGATCGAATCCTTTGCGAATCAAGGCGATGCACAGGCACTGGAAAAAGGCGTGAAAGGCTTCGCCATGCTTTCGGGAAAAAGTGAGGTTCTCATTCCAGTGACGCTCGCCAAATCTTCCCGAATTCCAAATTCCCAAGGCACCTACTCGGTCACATTCACAGCTGAATGGCCAAAATCCCTCAACCCCGCGCCCGGCCAATCTCTGGATGTGAGCGTCATTTCCTACAGCAACGAAAAAGCCATCGCGGTTCCCAGCAAAGCCATCGAGCTGGGCGTCAAAGGTTGGGCCATCGAACTGAAACTAGCCGATGGTAAAACCGAACGCCGAGTCGTCACCCGCGGCAAATCCAATGGTGAAATCACCGAAATCACCGCCGGCGCCGAAGCAGGTCAGGTGGTGATTATACCTTAAAAGCCCTCCCAGCTTCAAAGCATTGCCATGGGCTTGCAGGGACGCATCGGGTCTCAGCGGTAGTAAGAAACGGGACGCGGCACCACGCCAAGTTTTTCGTGATGGAAGCCGTGGGAGAGCGGTTGGTAATCACCAACGCATTCCACACTGCTGTCCGCTTGGATTTTGTCCTCCATCTTCAAGCCCCAATACACGCCGTTGATGACGAGCCGGCGCAGGCCGGGGTTTTGAAAATCCTTGCTGCTGCCCATGGTGGAATGGAGAATGCGGGCTTCGGCTCCGCTGCTGGTTTTCCAGTTTTTGACCCAAACGACAGGAAGCGGTTCTTTTTCCGGATTGTTCGCGCCCCCTGGCTCACGACCGATCAGCGGCTGACCGTAAACAAGGGCGGTGCAGCCTTCCGGCAGGGAGCCGCCTTCCGGAAAGGTGCGATAGACATCGGTCAGGCCCCAGATGTCTTTGACGCCTTTGAGAATGGGATGATCCTTCATTTCCGGAACGATGTCCCCACGGGTCGAATCCGCCTGCCACTCACCGTGATGATTCATGAACGTGCCGCCGAAGATTTGGCTGAGGGTCACCTGTTGATCGTTGATTTTGTAAGCAAGATTGGCGGCGAAACCATGGTTCGAGGTGCGCAAGGCGATGACAGGTTTACCGGAGTCAAAATACTCCACGATGTGTTTTTCCTGCTCCAATGGCAGGCTGATCAGGCGCGTGAAAAGAATGAGTGAATCCGCTTTGGCGAGATGCTCAAGACCGGGGATGTTGTGCTTTCTGAATGTCGTCTCGTCCTTGCGGTCGGGGGTCGGCAAAGTGGGATCGACCATGCCATCTGCGTTCACGCTGAAAAGCACGGTGGTATCGAAGCCATGATGCGTGGAAAGAATTCGCGCAAGCATGGGAATGGCTTGTTCGCTGCGGTATTCCTGATCGGCGGCAATGAGGACGATGTGTTTCCCTTTCCCCGGGCCCTCACCGCCTTTGTAAGAGAGCCATTGAAGTTTTTCGGTCGATTCTGCCATGGCGGATTGGGTGAAACATAGAGCGGCAAATACGCCGAAGAAAGATTTGGATTTCATGTTGAACACATATGTAAGAGTTAATGGTGTGGATCGCAAGGTTCGGTATGTTGAAAAACCAGCTGAGCGATCCCAGCATCCTACCCGCCCGACTCGGTCGATTTCTCATGAAACCCAATATTTCACTCAAGCGCTGCCTTTTCACCGTCACGTCTCTGCTGACTTTCTCCGGAGTTATTTCCGCCGCCGATCTCAAGGCCGATGTGGTGGTTTACGGCGATGCCTCAGGCGGGGTGTCCGCAGCCGTGCAAGCCGCGCGGATGAACAAAAGCGTGATTCTGGTTTCCCAATACGGCCATCTCGGCGGGCTGACCAGCAGCGGCCTCGGTTGGTCGGATATCGGAAACGACGCGATCCTCGGCGGACTGTCGCGGGATTTTTATCATGCGGTTTATCTCCATTATCAGAAAGACGAATCATGGAACCTGCAAAAACGAGACGTTTTCCCTGAGATCGCCCAAGGCACCCTCGCGTTCAATCCGAAGAACGATCTCGCTTCCGTATTCGAACCGAAAATCGCCGAGGGTGTTTTTGATAAGATGGCGAAAGAGGCCGGGGTGAAAATCATCAAGGGTCGCCTGGATTTGAAAAAAGGCGTCGTCATGGACGGCAAGCGGATTACAAAGATTTTGTTAGAAAACGGGAACACGATCGAAAAGCCGAAAAATTACAACGAGGCGGATTTCGAACTGCTTTTGCGCTCCATCGAGGCCGGACAAAAATTCGGGTTTTTCAAAACCAGCATGATCCCGAACCGCAAAACCGATTCTAACAACACCGGAGGATTTTCATGCGATCTGATCGGTGGCAATTACGGCAAGGACTGGAATTGGGCGACCCTGAGTCATGCCGAACGTGATACACTCGCGGCCAAACATCGCGACTACCAGCTCGGCCTTGTGTGGACGGTCCAGAATCATCCGCGTGTTCCGGAAAATATTCGAAATTCCTATAAAATGTGGGGACTTGCGCAGGATGAGTTTCCCGAAAACGGCCATTGGCCATACAACCTCTACGTCCGCGAGGCACGGCGCATGGTGTCGGATTTGGTGATGGCCGAGAATCATGCAAACTGAAAATCCCGGTCGAGGATTCCGTGGGACAAGGCGCTTACACCCTCGATTCCCACAACACCCAGCGCTTCGTGCATAACGGAATGGTGATGAACGAAGGCGACATCCAAACCCACCTCGGCGGTAAACCTTACGGCATTTCCTATCGTTCCATCGTTCCGAAAGTCGGCGAATGCGAAAACCTTTTCGTGCCGTGGGCGTTGTCGGCGTCACACATCGCATTCGGTTCCATCCGCATGGAACCGGTGTTCATGGTGCTGGGCCAGAGCGCCGGCACCGCAGCCAGCTTGGCGATCGATGATCAAGTTCCTGTGCAAAAGGTAGCTTATCAAAAACTGCGTGAGAGACTGATCGCGGACGGACAGAAGCTGTGAGCCTGTATTCGCCTCCATGGACCGCGTGACTCCAGCCGCGCCCTATTGACATGCGCGAGTGGACTCGCGCGCTCCAATCTAAACGCACATCATCGCCTCCATGGACCGCGTGACTCCAGTCGCGCCCTATTAGCATGCGCGAGTGGACTCGCGCGCTCCAAACTACCCGCGCATCATCGCCTCGACATCCTCGATCTCGCGCACAATGTCCGATGAGAGGTGTTCGTAACCCGTCTCGGTGATTGCGACATTGTCCTCAATGCGGAAGCCGATATTTCGGTCTTCTATGTATATGCCCACATCAATCGTGAACACCATGCCCGGTGCGATCGGTTGTCCGGGCGGGCCAACATCGTGCACGTCCAATCCGATATGGTGCGTGCCCTTATGCCAATAATATTTGCTCACGTCCTCATCCTCACCCAAATATCCGGCGGCAACCAGTTCTTCGCGAATTCGTCGGCGCGCATAAGCCTCAATCTCTTCAAAGGAAACCATCCCCGGGACCAATAGGCCCATCAGTTCCTTGTTCACTTTGAGCGCGATCGAATACACTTTTTTTTGCTCAGGTGTGAACTTGCCGTTCACGGGAAAAGGGCGGGAAATATCGCTGACATATTCGTTTTTCCTGGCTCCGACATCCGTGAGAATCAAATCGCCATCCTGAAGAATCCCCCTCGGATCCTCGTAATGGATGTAGAAATTGTTCCGCCCCCCGGAAACGATGTTGGCGAAGGCTGGCTCGCGCACTCCCGCATCAGCAAGAACCTTGTTAAAAACCCCTTCAAGCTGGTATTCATACATGCCTGATTTCACCTGTTTCATCATCGCGTGAATTCCATCGCGCGTGACAGCCAACGCCTCCCGGATTTTCGCGATTTCATCGGCATCCTTGATCGTGCGGGCTTCACAGATCAACGGATAAGCATTCTTTAAAGTTAGGGCGGGATGAGCGGACAGAACCGATTCACTATGTTTGTTTTGCGGAGCATCCTTGCGTCCATCATCATACTTGTCAAAATCGTACCAAAGAGCCGTAACGGATCCGGACTTCAAAAGATCGCCAAGCACTTGATCGAATGTTCCAAGGTCCGCGATCTTTTTGATGCCGGAGTATTCTGATGCTTCCTCATGGGAAATACGGTAACCGTTCCAGCGCTCCGCCATGGGGCTCTTTTCATGAATAAAAAGGGTTTCCTCGACCACTCCGCCGCGGTTTGCGGCGAGGAAGATGCTGTCCACCTGAAGCACGCCGGTCAGATAGTAAAAATTCCTGTTAGCGAAGAAGGGATAGGTCGCATCGGCCGTCTTTCTAGGTGCTGAGCCCGCAAACAAAATCAGGGCCTCTCCTTCACTCAAATTCTTGTGGAACCGCTTTCTGCGTAGTTGGTGTGAACCGTTCATGCACTGACGCTATTTTTTTGAACGTATTCGTAAACATTAAAGCTAATGTTTACTTAATCAAATCGCTAACTTTGGGTAACAGAACCATAGACTGTTTGCCATGATGTCGAGGAACGCCCGGGTCTTCCTGATTTGGGTAATGGCGCTTGCGACCGATGCTTGATCAAAGGAGGTGTTCAAAATAGTATAAGTAAAAAATTTGGGTTTTTACGCACGGACTTTTGGCAACCGGTCTATTCAGAAAGTTGGCATCATTTCGTGTGCCGAGTGGACATGACTCGCTCAAGTCACCTTGCGGTTTTGCTCGCGAATGAGACGCGCGGAAAGGAGGCAGCAACCTAAAACCACCAAAAGAAGAATGGCACCACAGAATTTCATGGTTTCGATTTGACCGGGTGGAGAAACGGCCTCGTCATGGATCCTCAATCGATCAGCGGCGGAAGCCTTCTCCGGATCGCCAGAGTTAAACGAAAAGATCTCGTAAAACGGAATGGGTTTCTCGAGGGCGAGAAAGACGTGCCGGTGTTCTTTGTTACGGTAGTCGTTACGAAAGGTTTCCGCCTCGCGGACGAGAAGTTCGATACGGTTGTTTACGAACCAATCATATGTCGGGCGGACATCATCGCCTTTTGGCCAGACTTTCATGGTAGAGACTTCAATGGGCGTTCCCGTATGGGTGATGCGGCGGATTCTGGAGACCAACGCTTTCGCTTCCCCGGAATCCCTTGCACCAGAAGCCAAGAGCCGGCGCAGACCTTCTTTGACCATTTCCAATCTTTCGATCTGGGCCGGCGTGGGCTCCTCTTCCAGTTTACGGAAGTGATCAATTTTTCGCTGTAAGCGAATACGCTCGATTTCGAAAGGGTTGCGGGTCGCCTGTCCGATGAGCATGCCCTCGTAGGCATAGCGAAGGGGCATGATTATCGCCGGCACGGGAACTCCTCCATTCTCGCGTTCGATTTTCACATTTTCAAACAAGCCGCGGTTCATTTCCTTAAAAGGAACCAACGCACCCGCAAGCAGCATTTGGGGAACGAGGAGCAGGGGAACGGCGGTAAGGGCGGCGCGTTCAGTACGCACGAGAGATGAAACCAATAGCGCCATCGCTGTGCCGGTCAGCGCGGTCAGAGTCATCCAAATCCAATGATAGAGCAATACGCCTTCGATTTCGAGGAAATGGTTGCCGACAAACAGGTAAAAGAAACATTGCGTGGCAGCGACGATACCGAGGGCGAGGAACTTTGAAGCGACGTAGGACAGTCCGCCGGGATGGCAGTTGCGTTCGCGACGCAGCACTGCCCGATCACGCAGGATTTCCGTGGCGGAATTGGTCAATCCTAGGAACATCGCCACGGTAACACTGAGAAAAAGATACGCGGGAATATGAAGCGCTGTGGAAAAATCGTAAGGACCGGAGGGCGAGGAGCGCAAGGTATTGGCAATCAATGCGGCAAGAATGGGAGCCTCCAAAAACGTGCTGTAAAGCGTGCCACGGTTGCGCAGTTTGGATAAAAGAGAACGTTGAAAATGCGTGATGAACACCCGCAATACCGCACGCCAGCGGCGGGGGGGAGTCGGCGGAACCGGCAACCGCTCTTGGGAGCGCAACTCACCCAAATGCATGGGCAAGGCAGTATCGCGTTGCAGAGAAGTGATGAGCGACAAACTCTCAAAACGTTCCTGCCAGTAGTTTGAAGAAAAACGCCGCGCCGCGCCGGTATTTGCCGCATCACCGATCGCGCTAAGTGGCGTTTCCAAAATGTCGAAAACAAAGTCCGCGCCGAGTTCAGCGTTGGTAGCCATTAAGGGATGGGAAATTCCGTGTTCCGCGCAGGCATCGCGAAAATACGCGACCATTTGAGAAGGCGTGCCAAAGAAGGCCACCTTTCCGCCTTCATCTAACAGAAGCACCTTGTCAAACAAGCGCAGCACACTGGCACCTGGACGGTGGAGGGAAGCGATGACGATTTTCTCTCTTGCAAGCGCGCGAAGTGTCTCTGCGACGTGCTCGGAATCTTTTGAAGACAAACCGGAGATGGGCTCGTCGAAAAGGAACAGCTCCGCGCGGCTGCCGAGATCGAGCCCGAGATTGAGTCGGCTGCGCTCGCCTCCGGAAATGGTTTTCTCTCCCGGAGAACCGACCCTGCGATGGGCGATTCCCTGCAGACCAAGTTCCGCCAATACGCTATCGACACGCCGACCATGCTCGGCTCTCGCCAGCCCAGGACGGCGGATCGCCAAAGCATGGCGCAAGTGCTCACGAACCGTAAGCTGCGGATTGAGCGCTTCCTCTTGCGGCATGTGCGCAACAAACGGAACCAAACTCTCACGGTGATCGTAGAGAGAAAGACCGTTGAGCTTGACCTTGCCACGGGTCGGCCTGCGTTGACCGGAAAGAGCGGTGAGCAAGGTACTTTTGCCGCTGCCACTGGGACCGATGATACAGAGCATTTCGCCGCGCTGAACGGAGAAGTTGATTTCATCAAGCGCCCGAAAATCATTTCCAAAATCATACACCAATCCCTCAACATCGAGTGATTCTATCTGGGTTCTCTCTTCGTCGAGAAACCCCTCGGAAATGCGGCAGCGGACGGCTTGGCTGCCGGAGAGTCGGATCAGGGATCCATCACGCAAGCTGGCAAATTGCCGAACCGGAAAACCATCCACCAACACCGGACCGTTGGCCTCGCGGATTTCGAGTTCTCCCTTTGTTCCATCATCATCGAAACGAATGAAAAGCACCGTGCGGGGGGCGAGTTTGCCACCAAGCAAAAGATCTCCGCGACTCAACGCCGTGGCATCGTTGGAAACGAGATATTCCTGACGCTCCGCGACCAAGCGAAACCGCCTGCCGGATTGCAGCGCACGTTTCCGCAGATCATTCACGGTCAGGCTGAATCCCGATGTGTTGCCGATCCGTTCATGATAATGGCAACGGACTATTCTCCCTTGCGCCAGAGCGCCATAACTTCCAACCTGTAGCTTGGTTTCGGTAAGGATCTCGACCTCCGCCTCCAACCCGAAGCGCACGCAGATTTCACTGGCGCGCGATCGCGTTCGCTCGGCAATGATGCCACCCTCGCCGGCGGCGAGGTAAATTGCCGGACGGGTTCCCATTTTGCCGGTATCGAGGAAAAACCGCAGGCCATCGTATCCAATCGTCCAGCCCGGAATGGCCAGTTCCAGGCGGTCACGTATGCGCAGGAAAGCTCTCGGGGGCAGCGATTTCCCGCGGACCCACAGATCCCTGGTGCCAGTATTGCGGAGCAAGATGAGATTGTCCACCCGGTAGAGACGGAATTCATGATCCACCGCCGCCTGGGGCAACACGACATCCGCGTTCTTCCCACCAAAAATAAGGCGTTCAAACGGCAGGGGTTCATCACTCTTGGGCGTATCATCCGTCGCATGCATTTCCCGCAAGATCGCGGAACCCACTTCCGGCCTACCCAACCTGCGCATGAAAACCTCATAACTCGCGCGACTCCGTTCCGAGCGCCCGGACGCATCCACCAAAGTGAAAAGTTGCAAGCCGATGGCAACGATCTCGGTTTCATCAAAACTTTTACGCAACTCGCTGGCGAGGCTTTGCAGGGGTATCGGGCTTCGGACCGCGCGCCTCAGGCGGCGCGCCAGCCAGGCATGATCCACATCCGGAAACGCGCTGCGTAACATGTCGAGAATAAGATCCGCTTCAACCTTACTGAGCACATCATCCAAAGTGGCAAAGGCGGCAAAAGCATCCACCAACGCGCCCACATGGCTTTCGGAACGTTTTGCCAAGCCGCGGGATCTGCCAGCTGCGCGCACCCAAGAGAGAATCCCTTGGCCGCGGACACGCCCTGAGGGCTCCGCTGTCTGCGGGTTGGGTTTCTCTTCGTCGTCATTCCGATCGTCATCCATGTCCTGACGCATTTCCTCTTATCAGCGGCGGCTTGGCAATACGCTTTCTCAGGATGTGATTCCTCATTTTGAAATTTGAAATTTGTGATTTGAAACTTCAACATCCCGGTTGTGTCCAAGATCCTCATTCTTTTCATCAGATTTTATCAGCTCGGCATCTCGCCATGGCTGAGATTTTTGAGCGGGGGAAACGGTGTGTGCCGGCACGATCCAACATGCAGCCATTACGGTATTGAGGCGCTAAAAGCACACGGACCGCTCAAAGGCTCCTGGTTAACCTTACGCCGATTGCTGCGCTGCCATCCTTGGGGAACGCAGGGTTACGATCCGGTTCCTAAGAAAAAGCCCTAGCTCGGCCTGACGATAGCCCAGCCATCTTTCCAATGAAGCTTGAGCGGAGTGTGATAAAGCTCGCTCAGGGACTCGGAAGTAAGAATTTGGCGCTTGGCTCCATCGGCGATGATCCGACCAGCCCGGAGGAGAATGACACGGTCAATCTCCGGAATGATTTCGCCGGGATCGTGAGTAACGAGAACCATCCGACCCTTGGCATGAACCATGCGGCGCAGATGCCCGAGCATCGCCAGGCGTGCCGCGAAATCGAGCGCGGTTGATGGTTCATCAAGAACCAAAATTTCAGGTTCGTGCACCCATGCCCTGGCGATGAGAAAGCGGCGTTTTTCGCCGGAAGAAAGCTGACCGAAGGCGCGGTGTGCGAGTTCGCTCACACCGTTTTCCTGCATCGCAACAAGAGCGCGGTGTTTTTCGCTTGTGCGGAACCGCATCTCGCGGTTGCGGCCGTATGCGCCGCGGAAAGCCGAAAGCACGACGTCACCGGCAATTTCATCCTCATCAAACCGGCTGACATCTTCCGGCATGACGATGCCGATCCGATGTCTCAACTCCTCCAGACACCACAGGGATTCGCCGAAAAGTTCGCATGAGCTCTGGGGCCGGGCTTCGATGCGCAACTCGCCAGTCATCAGTTTCAGCAAACTGCTTTTGCCCGCGCCGTTCGCTCCCAGAATGGCGACGTTTTCATCGGTGGTCAAAAGCAGGTTCATATCGCGCAAGGCCAGCACGTCACCGCGCCAGGCATTGGCATTCCGAATTTCGAAAAACGGCTTCTTCATCGCGTTTGTTTTACCAGCAGCCCGCGCAACCTGATGTCATTCCCGAACTTCTCGGAATGCACATTGGCCAATTCCAGCGAATGGGGAAATGCCTCTCCCGCAAGAGCCGGAACCGTCTCGCCGCAGAGAATCGGCGCGTAGTAAATGACCGCTTCATCCACCAGGCCGGCGCGCAACATCGCGGCGGAGAATTTCCCTCCGGCTTCAATCATGACGGAAAGCACGCCTTGCTCGCGGACAAGATCTCGCAGCAGGGTTGCCAGATTTTCCGGAGATTTGACCAAGGTTCGATGTTTCGCTTCATCACGGAAAAGTGGCGCATGGATTGGCAAGGTATCGGGATGGTTTGTGCAAATGACGCGCCAAGGCTGCTCTCGACCTTCTAACAAATGCGGCATGCGGATCGTCAGCGCAGGAAGATCGCGCCGCACGGTTTCACCGCTGGTCAGGATGGCATCCACCTCACTGCGTAGTTTCTGCACATCCGCTCGGGAGGCTTCTCCGCTGAGCCATTGCCCCTCCCCCTCGGGGCGAGTGATTTTTCCATCGAGCGACATCGCGCATTTCCAAATCACCCACGGCAAGCCAGTACGCTGGACTTTGAAAAATGGCCGGAGAATTTCCTCGCAAGAATCTTTGAGCACCCCGGAAACAACCTCAATGCCTGCATGGCGCAGCATGTCATCGGCAGCGCCTGCATGGCGGGGATTAGGATCCTGGCAGGCGTAAACGACCCGTGAAATCCCCGCTTGAATCAGGCCGGAAGTGCACGCAGGCGTACGACCCACGGTCGAACATGGCTCCAGTGTCACATATGCTGTGGCACCATTCACCGCCCGAGCACCGTGAGCTTCCACGGCGGCGCGCATCGCTTCAACTTCGGCATGCGGCATGCCCGCGCCGTGATGCCAGCCCCGACCCAGCAGCTCACCGTTTTTCACGATCACCGCACCGACGGGAGGGTTGGGGGCTGTTTTCCCCGCTCCTTTGCGCGCCTCTTGTAAGGCGATCCCCATCCATTCGGCATCTGTCATCCTCTTTAAAAAGTGTCGTAAGCCCCCATCCGCGTCCAGCCCGTATCATCGAATTTGCGTTGTTGGAGCGATAAATTTATATTGCAAATCAGAGCCAATTTCATAGGATTCTAAGATGTTCAGACGCATTTACACATTCGCCTTGGTGGCTTTGGCCTCGCTCGCTCTCACGTCTTGCTGCTGCCTGTTCTGATCGAAATTCAACTTTATCCATTTTATGAAAAAATCCCTCTCCTTCCTGACTCTCATCGCCCTTTCGTTCGGCTTTTGCTCGTGCTGCTCCATGTTCGGACTAAAAAGCCAGACCGCCGGTTACCGCACGGAAACAGTCAAAGTCAAAACCGGCAAATACGACATCATAACCGAAGAAATCCATACCGGCGGCAAAGCCGGCATGGTCCAGCTCGTTGAGAAAAAAGTCCCACGCTACAAAACCGTGACCCGAAAAGTCCGCATTCCTTGCCAATCGTGCACCCGTTATTACTGCCCGAAAAAGGATTGTTGCGGAACCACATCCGCCAGTGCCATCAAAATGGCCACCGGCCAAGGCCCGACCGGCAGCCCGAACATCGGACTCATTCCGACGATGAAAAAGCTTGCTGAATAGGCATCGGGACAAACTCGTTTTTCAAACAAGCGCGGAGCGGCAGATGCCCTCCGCGCTTCTTTGTTGCGACATATCACAAAAAGGGCTGGAAATACCTGTCACAACTCGCATTCTACGCGCGCAGTCACCCTATTTTCCTTAATCACATGTCAGCAAAAATTGAAATGCCCAAGCTCTCGGACACCATGACCGAAGGCACTCTTGTCAAATGGCACAAACAAGTCGGCGATTTCGTCGAAATTGGCGATGTGCTTGCCGAAGTCGAAACCGATAAAGCCACCATGGAAATGGAAGCTTTTGACGAAGGCACTTTGACCGAAATTTTGGTTCAGGCAGGCGAAAAAGCTGTGATCGGATCGGTGCTTGCGGTGCTGAATGGCGATGGCGATGAAGCTCCAACTTCCGCGAGCGTCGCACCGGCAGCCGCAATCACTCCCTCCGCACAACCCGCAGCTAACAGCCAGCCCTCAGCCGTTGCCGCCTCATCTTGCTGCGATGGGGAACGCATCAAGGCCTCCCCGCTCGCCCGCAAAGTTGCCAGCGACCTCGGGATCGACCTAGCAAACATTTCCGGCACAGGCCCCGGGGGCCGCATCGTCCGGGAGGACGTCGAGAAATCCGGCAAATCCCCTTCCAAAGCCGCATCCGCCGCCGCAAAACTTTCCGAGGCGGTCAAAGCGCGCGCGACCGCCCCTGCAGCTCCGGCTCCGCAGGCGATTCAGCCGACCGCCAGGGAAGGCGACGAGCGCATCGAGCTCTCCTCCATGCGCAAGGTCATCGCTTCGCGCCTGTTAACTTCGAAAACGACGATTCCGCACTTCTACCTCCACATGGAAGTCGATGCCGAGCCGCTCATGGCGATGCGCAAACAAGTCAACGAACAAGCCGAGAAAACCCACGGCAACAAATACTCGGTCAACGATTTCATTCTGAAGGCCACGATCAATGCCACCGAAGCCGTGCCGGCAATCAACGCCTCATTTGCTGGCGACCATATCGTGAAATTCAAACATGTCGGTCTCTCCGTCGCGATCGCGGTTGAAGACGGCCTCGTCACTCCGGTCATCAAGGAAGCCGAGTCGAAATCCCTGCTTGCCATTTCCCGCGCCGTGAAAGACTTCGCGGTCCGCGCCAAGGACAAAAAACTCAAGCCCGATGAATTCGACGGCGGCACCATCACGGTCTCCAATCTCGGCGCATGGGGCATCGATTCCTTCGACGCGATCGTCAATCCACCCCAGGCAGCCATTCTATCCGTTGGCGCGGCCATCCAAAAGCCCGTGGTCAAAAACGGCCAGCTCGCTGTCGGTTTGCGCATGAACATCGGAGTCTCGGCGGATCATCGCGTGGTAGACGGTGCGGTTGCCGCCGCGTTCCTCGCTGAAGTCAAAAAACTCATCGAAAACCCGGCTCTCATGCTGCTTTGATTCTTTTTGCAAACAAACTGAAAAATAACACCTGCCGGTGACATTCCAATCACCCGTCTTATTTCCAAAAACCATGTCCAAAGCCGGCACGAAGAAAAAATCCGTAGGGAAGAAAACAACCTCTTCCCAAAAGCCGCCAATCCTTTTCCACGCGGCCGCGCATGATCCTGACATGTTCTATTTTAGCCGTTTCAATACGTCCGATCCCTATCTTGCCTTTTCGTTGAACGGTAAAAAAATCGGCGTTGCACACAGCATGGAATATCAGCGGATGCTGGCGGAATCGAATTTCGATGAAGTCCTGCTGCTCAACGAGGTCCAAGTCGGCGCGGCCGAACTTTTCAAAGTTTCCGATTACCGCAAAACCCGCATTTCCCAACAGGTGCTGCATGTGGCAAAGATGCATGGGATCGAGGAATTCAGAGTGAGTTCGCGCTTTCCGGCCGGATTGGCCTTCGAGCTTCTCGCCGGCGGATTGAAAATTTCACCCGCAAACGAAGGAGAACTTTTCCCGGAAAGGGTCTCCAAATCAGCCGCCGAGATCGAAGCATTGCGAAAGGGCAACGCGGCGAGCGCCGCAGGATTCAAGGCTGTTAGAAAAGCTCTGGCCGAATCCAAGATCAAAGGCGACACGCTCGTTCATCAGGGACGGGTGTTGACTTCCGAGCGCCTGCGCGAGCTCATCAGCCTTGCGGCGCTGGAAAAGGATGCGATCGCCCTGCACACGATTGCGGCGGGTGGCGATCAGGCTTGTGATTGCCACAATGCCGGCTCGGGTCCACTCCGTCCGAACGAGCTGATTGTCGTGGATATTTTCCCGCAGCGCCCATCTGATGGCTACTGGGGCGACATGACCCGCACGTTTCTCAAAGGCAAAGCGAGCGACGCGCAGAAGAAGCTCGTTCGCACCGTGAAAAGAGCACACGGTATGGCTTTGGAAATGATCAAACCCGGAATTTCCGGCGGCAAGGTGCATCTTGCGGTCCAAGCCTTTTTTGACAAGGAAGGCTATGTAACCGAGCGTGACTGCGCGGAGCCCAAAGGGTTTTTCCATGGCCTCGGACACGGCATCGGCCTCGAGGTGCACGAGGCTCCATTCATGCGCGCGACAGCGGATTGGAAATTCAAGGCCGGCATGGCGGTCACCGTCGAGCCCGGCCTCTATTACAAAGGTCTCGGTGGCGTGCGCATCGAAGACATGATCCATGTCATTCCCGGCGGCAATGAGCTGATCTCAAGCTCATCCTACCAATGGGAGATCGCTTAGGCCTCTTTAAAAGTCCTTGCGCATTTCATCGTGGCTGGGGATTCCAGCCCCGGGCCGTTGTTGGGGAATCTTGCCGCAAGAATCAACTCACCCGGAAAACTTTTGAAAAATATTCTAATCACTTCAACTTCGTCTCGAAACGATACGTGCCGCTGCCGAGTTCAATGCGATGGATGCTTGGGGTAGATTCTAACCATTTAATCTCCGGCGATTGATTTAACGCTTTTCCTCCTTCGGTCAAAATTTCATTCGCACGCGCAGGCAACTCCGCGATCGCGGTCGCACCGACGGGGATAACGAATTCGAAAACGCGGGTCTCACCATTGACCGACCAGTTAGAAACGATTACACCACGGATCGACTGATGTGAGGTTTTCACCCAATCGAGACCAGCAGGAATTTGCGGGCGCAGCATGATGCGGTTGAAGGCGACCGCGTCATCTGCGCATTGAATGCCACCGAGCCAGCGGAAATACCAAGTCGAGATGGAGCCGAACATCGGGTGGCTATGGGAATAGGTGTTCTGCTCTTGCTCCCAATGCTCCCAAAGCGAGGTCGCGCCGTTCTTGATCATCCATTTCCATGACGGAAAGGCCTCGCGATTCGCAAGGCCGTAAGCGAGGTCGCTGCGTCCATATTTGGAGAGTTGTTCCAGCATGATCCATGTGCCGTAGATGCCGGTCGTCAGACGCGGGCTGTCCTCGGTTGCTGTCAGGTTGGCAACGAGTTGATCAAACACCGCTTGACGCGATTCCTCCGGCACGGCACCGAAGCCCAGCGCGAATGCCTGGGTCGATTGCGCGCCATCGGTAACTTTTCCGGTCACGGGATCGAGGAATGCTTTTGCCCATGCGGCTGCGGACTCGTTCGCCATTTGATCGAAGCGTGCGGCTTCGTTTTCTTTTCCGATGATCCGGGACAACCTTGCAATGCGGCGCGCGCTATCGATGAATTTCGGCGTGAGATGCGCGGGGCTGCGTGC
>JBIIFS010000087.1:0-7558 GCA_044237185.1 Luteolibacter sp. | reverse complement strand
TTTTAGCAGGTGCTTTCTTGGCTGCCGCTTTTTTAGCAGGTGCTTTCTTGGCAACTACTTTTTTGGCTGGCTTCTTGGCCACTTTTTTAGCGCTTTTCGCTACTTTTTTGGCGGCTTTCTTAGGAGCTGCTTTCTTAGGAGCTGCTTTCTTAGGAGCTGCTTTCTTAGGAGCTGCTTTCTTAGGAGCTGCTTTTTTGGCCGGTGCTTTTTTAGCTACTTTCTTAGGAGCAGCTTTTTTTACTGCTGGCTTTTTGGTAGCTGCTTTTTTTACTGCTTTCTTTGCTGTTTTTTTCGCTGGCATGGTTTTATGTCGTTGGAGTTCGCGTTCGATGTTTGTTTTCTCTTCCGGTGTTAATGAACCGAGGGAGAGGGTAGCGAGAACAGCCTCACCGAGACGTCCTCCAAAAGCATTTGTTACAAAATCATCCGTCGCACGACGCACGATGATTTCCTGTGAATACGCCGACTCATAAACATGAGCCCTTCCAGAGCGAATTCTTCTTACCAGTTTTTTTCTCTCAAGGCTTTGCATCACCGACAACACGGTGGTGTATGCCCTTTCCCTTCCATCAGGCAGCGCCACATGTACTGAACTTACAGTAGATGGTCCTTCGTGCCACAGCACGGAGAGCGCCTGCAGTTCGAGATTGGAAGGATGTGAAGGTTTGCTCATCAGGATTTGTTTCCTTAGATTGATACGATAAAAATAGTATTACGGGTTTCCGTCAAGTTAAAATAAACAAACTTTAAAGAAAAGTTTATTATTAAAATCACCATCCCTTTTTTCTATTCTACGACAAGTCTAGTAATTTATTCGAAACACAAAACAGAATTCGCTAGTCCCGTTTCGCTGGGCGCTTGATTTCGGGATTCAGTTTTTCTAACAGTTTCCAAAAATCTTCATCGCTTGGATTTCCATTGAACATGATCTTTCCATTGGCATCCATCAGAACCACAGCGGGAACCGTTTGAATTTTCAACTGTGCGCTCAGCGGTGATTTTTCTAAATCAACTATCCAATAACCCGGAGCATCCTTGCCGGTTGCCGCCAGCATTTTGTTCGCATCCGCAATCACCTTCTCAGAAGTCTCCGGAAGAACCGATACGACTCCAATATCGTTTTTCGCCAATAGCCCGGCAGTAATAAAGAAATCAGCGAGCGTAGCCTCACACTCCGGACTCCACGGTGACCAAAAGTGCAGCATCATTCCCTTCTTACCAGCCCTCACTTCTCCCAAGCTGGTTTTACCGGCGTCAAGCGTATGGGCGTATTTGCGATCCATATCGATTTCAACCTCACTCATAGCATCCATCAGACGAAGTCTTTCGATATGCGGAGCAAACGCGGCCCCCTGACGTGGACTCAGCCAAAAGGCCTCAGTGATATGTTTTTTAAATGCCTGCTTGTCGCCAGCTTGTAAGCCGGCGATCGCCCGCACATATTCCACGATGGCAAGCCAATCATCCTCGCTTCCGAAAATTTCAGATTCGGATAACTTGAAATGTTCGCTCTGCTTGAGAAGCTGCGGCAGCATCTTTGCAAGTTCCGCATCCTCCGCACGATCGACATGGAACAAGAATTTTGATTCCAGAATCGCCTGCTCTGAAACGCCAAGTTTTCGTGCGCTCAGAATTGCCTGCGCCAACGCTTCCGCAGATTCCCTCTCGGAAAACAGCTGCTCCATGATTTCTTCTTTCGCCGTCATCACGGGCGCATCCACTGCCCGATCCTGAGCCGGGAGTTGGGATGCGATTATGAAAAGGAAAAAGAAAGCAGGAAGGAAGCCGGTGCGCATCAGATCAATTCGCAGGGATTTTCAATTTAGCCCCCAGCGCGATGGTGTCTCGGGTCAGACCATTTGCCGCTTTGATTGATGCCACAGAAACCCGGTATTTTTTACTCAAGCCCCAGAGTGTGTCACCACGTCCCACCGTGTGTACTTTGGATGATGCCGCTAGGCGGGCAGGCCTAGTCACCTCGGGCTTGGTGGCAACTTCCTCATAAGCTGCCGGAGCATTATAGGCTGGGTTCAGATCATCCGGCACTAACGGTGTGCCGGTTTCATCAATGTAGTCGGGAGCCGAGTAGGGATTGGACACGTCATATCCGTCTCCACCTGTTTTCGGTGCGCAAGAAACGGAGAGAGAAACCAGAGCTGCTGCTGTAAGATAATTTGTAATTTTCATGATTGCATGGGTTGGACCGGAAAAAATGTGACTCCGATTTAACACAACCTATAACGATTGCCAGCGCACAATTCATTCAGCGAAATCTGATTTCCATCGAAAAAAATCATTCGCCGCCCGCTCGGTATGCGCCGCCAGTTCAGCCAGCGACTCCCCTCTCACTGCGGCAATGGCCTCTGCGATGTATGAAACATAAGCCGGCTCGTTCTGCTTTCCCCGCACCGGCTCCGGCGCAAGGTAGGGGGAATCGGTTTCCAACATGAAAAAACCTGCCGGACAACTGGCCACCGTATCTTTGACGAGATCGGATTTTTTAAAAGTTGTCACACCCCCGAAAGAAACCAGCCCGCCCTCAGCCAACACCTGCTGCGCCAGATCCCATGAGGAAATGAAACAATGAAATACCGCCCTTACGCGTCCTGAATATTTTCGATATACAGATAACGCGTCCTGGAATGACTGAGATCCTTCCCGGTCTCTCGTGTGAATGACCACATTCAAACCTGATCTCGCCGCCAATTCGAAATGTTGATTGAGGAAATTCTGCTGTCTCAATCTGAAATCGGAGTCGGTCCAGCCATTCGGTGCTGGGTGAAAGTAATCCAAACCCGTTTCTCCAATCGCGCAAACCCGTGGATCGGTGACATACCCAGAGAGTATATCAATGGCATTGTCGGGAGCTTGGTGAACATCACAGGGATGGATTCCAATCGCTGCCGATACGCCCGCGTGATTGGCAATCTCAAGATTCTTTGAAAGGTCACCCAATGAGGTTGCCAAAGTCACCATGCGATGCACTCCGGCTGATTTGGCGCGCGCAATCAACTGTCCCACATTCTGGTCCGCGTAACGGTGGGATGCCAAGTGACAATGCGAATCCGTCATCATAGGGCGCGCTGACATGCCTCCAACAATTTCCGAACTTTGGCGAAATCTTTGACTCCAGGCGAAATCTCAGCTCCTGATGCGATATCCAGTGCGGCAGGCTTGACTTGGGAAACCGCCATCGCCGCATTTTTCGGAGTGATTCCGCCAGCAAGAATCATGGGAGTATTCGGAAATCGTTTTTTAAATTCCAGTGCGAGACTCCAATCAAAAGTCTCGCCCGTTCCACCAAAAACCACGGGCGCATGTGCATCCAGCAAAACGGCATCCACATCATAGCGGCCCGCCCTTTCAATATCAGCCGGATTTTTCACGCCTATGGCTTTGATGACCGTTATGCCGGCATTTGAAAATAAGGCAGCAACTTCCGGATCTTCGTCACCGTGCAACTGAACCACATCGATCAATCCCTCTGATATCAGCCGCAATGGTAAATCCATGGATGGATTGACGAATACACCCACCCTTAAAATCCTGCCTCCGATATGCTTTAACCAGGGCGCATCTTTCGGATTTAAATACCGCTTCGACTCGGGCCAGAAGTTGAAACCGGCAGCATCAACCCCAAGATCGATCAGTCTATGGGCATCCGCCTCGGTCCTGACACCGCAGATTTTCAGAGAAGTTTGATCTGTTGAGAAAAAATCCATAAAGAGCCGAGTCGGATCGTGTTCACAGCGGAAAAGGTTTTGCAAGTTACCACATGGAAAAAGCGAAACTTATTTCAGGACCGAAAAAGAACCGCAAGCCAGCCTCGACAGGAGATCGTTCCTCCTTTTGCATGGTTTTTGTTTTTTATATATGCGCACCCAATTACCATCTTCAGAACTATTTGCTGAAAACCGCAGAAACCTCGTCGGGCTACTCGCGGAAAACTCAATCGCCGTGATCCATTCGAACGATGTTTATTCAAGCAATGCGGACGCGACCCTGCCATTCAAACAAAACAGTGATTTCTTTTACCTGACCGGCATCGCCCAGGAGGAAAGCATTTTGCTCATTTATCCTGATACCAAAGTTGAAAAGAACCGGGAAATCCTGTTCATACGCCAGACGAATGAAAAAATCACGATCTGGGAAGGTCACAAGCTAACCAAAGAACAGGCAAGACAACGAAGCGGCATACAACACATCGAATGGGTGGATCAGTTCGATCATCTATTCAATCAACTCGCCTTGCAGGCTGATTCCATTTACCTTTCCACCAACGAGCATCCGCGTTGTTCAACATTCACCGAAACGCGCAACAGCCGTTTTATCGCCGATTGCCAACGCAAGTTTCCCCTGCACCAATACAGCCGGCTCACACCACTGCTGCACAAACTCCGCATTTTCAAATCCGACGGGGAAATCGCATTCACTCGCAAAGCCTGTGATATCACCGAAGCAGGCTTTCGCCGGGTTTTGGGATTCGTTAAACCCGGCATTGGCGAATGGGAGGTGGAAGCCGAGTTCATTCACGAGTTTGTCAAATCGGGCTCCGGTGGATTTGCCTACACGCCCATCATCGCAGGTGGCGCGAATGCCTGCATCCTTCATTACATCGATAATGATCAGGTTCTTAAAGACGGCGAATTGGTCTTGCTCGATGTTGCCTGCGAATACGGCGGCTGGAATGCGGACATGACCCGCACCATCCCTGTCAACGGCAAGTTCACCCCACGCCAAAGGCAGGTTTACGAAGCGGTGCTGCGGATCATGAAGTTTTCAAACACGATACTCCGTCCCGGCATACGCCTTCCCGACTACCAGAAACAAGTTATCACGGAAATTGAAAAGGAACTCATCAGGCTCGGGCTTTTCACAACCGAAGAAGCCGCCGCGCAGGACGAGACCAAACCACTCGTGAGCCGGTATTTCATGCACGGTGCTTCCCACCATCTGGGCCTGAATGTTCATGATGTGTCACCTCCATTCGAAACCGTCGCTCCAGGAATGCTTTTCACCATCGAACCCGGTATCTATATCCGTGAGGAAAATCTGGGGATACGGCTCGAAAACGATTACCTAATTGGCGAGGATGGAAATATCGATTTAATGGCATCCATCCCCATTGAACCAGATGACATTGAACGTCTGATGAAATGATTTCACAAAACATCATCCGATGACTCGATCAGACCCACAACGACAAGTGATGAATTTGTCTCTTGTTGTCGCGATCTTCTTACTCGCCTTGAAGGTCTTTGCCGCTGTTAGCACCTACTCATCCGCGATCTATTCGGATGCCGCGGAATCGGTGGTTCATGTTTTCGCTGTCGCCTTCGCCTCTTGGGCTTTGCGATTGGCAAGAAAACCAGCCGATGAAACCCACCACTTCGGTCATGATAAAATTTCCTTCATCTCGGCAGGATTGGAAGGGGCGATGATTTCTGCCGCAGCGATTTTGATTCTTTATGAGGCAGTCAGACAATTCACCTGCGGCGTTGAAATCAGAAACCTCGCACTGGGTTGCTGGATCACGGCGGTTGTTGCATTGATCAATCTGGCACTTGGGCTGTCATTGCTTGGAGTCGCGAAGCGAACCGCCTCACCCTTGATTCGTGCAAATGGAATTCATGTCCTAACAGATGTGTGGTCCAGTCTTGCCGCGCTGGTCGCTTTGACGCTGATCCTATTGACCGATTGGCCTTGGTGGGATCCGATTTTCGCAGTCATCGCAGCCCTCAATATCCTGCGAGTCGGACTAAAACTCATCAAAGAAAGTTTTGGAGGGCTACTTGATGAAGCCGATCCTGTCATCGAAAAAATTACACGCGATGTATTGGATGGAGCCGTCAAAGAAAAGAACCTCGCTTACCACAATTTCAGACATCGCCACTCGGGTCATTTCCATTGGGTTGAGTTTCACCTAGTTTTCCCGAATCACATGAAACTCTCCGAGGCTCATGATCATGCAACCGAGATCGAGGAGAAGATTTCAAATCTCATTGGCCCGGAGGGCCGCGTCATTTCCCACTTGGAGCCTCGTTCCGCGGAACGAAAGATTGAGCCTTGGGAGCGACCATAGGCAGACTTCCATCAGTTGGCGATCATACGAAGCCCCCATAGCACCATCAGAATGGTGGCCACTAACAGCAGCAGTGTCATACCCAAACTTTGCCTCTGTGTGCGAAGAACGTTTTCAATCTGTCCCCGACTCAGACTTTGTTCAAAGCGGTTGAATTTCTGGCGCTCCCGGATTTCCACCATCGGCGGCATGGTCGCCTCGTTCTCCTGCTTTTGCTTGGCCAGCAAAGCAGGCAACTTTTGATATTCTTTCTGAGCTTCGGCAAGCTTGCGCTCTTTCTCACGTAGAGCCAGGAGCTCGTAATTCTCATCAAACAGGCTCGCTTGTTTCAACTTTGCCATCGCTCTATTTCATAAAGTAAACAACCAAGCCTGCCGCACCAAGAAGGATGATGGGCAAATTAAAGGCAAAGCCGTTCAACAATTGTTGAAGAAATTCGGATTCGTTCTTTTGTGACTTCGGTTTACGACGTCCAGCCTTGGACGGTCTGCCAAATATCCCACCGGCTCGTGTACCTTCGAAATATGCGGCGGCTTGGTCATACTCGTCAGCAGCCATATCCGTCACGGCAGTGGCTTTTTCCAGCCTCTCGTGAAGATTGTCACGCGTCCACTTCTCAGGATCATGCTTCTGGATTTTATCCAAGTGCTCAGCAAAACAAGCACGGCATTGCTCAATTTGATCGGTCTCTTCTCTCAACTCGTTCAGCTCTCGATCAATTAATGTAATCGCCGAGGAAAGCTTTTCGGTGAGTTCAACCTGCTGGGAAAGAAACGCACGTTTGCGACTCGTCAGCTCTTCGAGCTCGCGTTTTTTCCGCTCAAGCTCTTCACGCTCTTCCTGGATTCGCTCCAATTCAAGCTGCGCGCTCTTGATTTTGTCATCGTAATCGTCCTGATAAACTCCACGAGTTGGCATGTCGAGTTGTCTTGAACGCACGTTTATTGGATGGGTGTATTCGTTAGGAGATGGCATGACTTAGAATTTTGTTTTATGTTTGTTAAATAAAATTCAAAGCTTTTGCCAGACAAATATTCAACTTATCTTAAGGATATTTTCGGACCCGATAGACGCCCACCCACCGCGGGGGGCCGGCATTCCGGATTTTCCACTTTGTAATCTGTCCAATTCCGCTAACGTAACGATGAAATATGAAACGTATCTTCCTACTTTTATTACCCATTCTGACCGGTTCGGCTTTTTCCAATCAAGACGTTCCGAAAGTCCTTGGAATCGGTTCTCCGCTGCCTGCGTTCTCATTACCCGGCACGGATGGCAAAACTCATACCGAAGCGACCTACGCGGATGCGAAAATCCTTTGTCTTATTTTCACCTGCAATCATTGCCCAGACTCCGTTGCCGCTGCCGCGAGAACTGAGCAAATTCATCAGGATTACAAAGGCAAAGGAGTGTCCATCGTGGCAGTGAATGCGAACAACCCAAAAAGCCTTCGCCCCGATGAACTGGGTTATTCCC
>JBIIFS010000086.1:0-7566 GCA_044237185.1 Luteolibacter sp. | reverse complement strand
GAGCCCAACTCGCGCATCCGAAAAAAACCGTCATCTCCATTTCCGGTGACGGCGGTTTCCAAATGACTTTGTTCGAGCTCGCCACCGCCGCGATCCATAAATTGCCGGTTAAAATCGTGGTTCTCAATAACCATTACCTCGGGATGGTTCGCCAATGGCAGGAGCTGTTCTATGAAGACCGCACCTCCGGTGTGGATCTTGTTGGCAACCCTGACTTCTGCAAACTTGCCGCCGCCTACGGAATCCCTTCGGTCTACATCAAGCGCCCTGCGGATGTGACCAAGCAGTTGGAAAAAGCCCTCGCATACAATGATGGGCCAATCCTCATCCATGCGGAATGTGTGAAAACCGATAACGTTTTCCCGATGATTCCCGCCGGCGCCGCGCTGGAGGACATGATCACTGAAGCACCAAAATCCCGTATGGCAAAACCCGTCGGTTCCACGTGATCTAACAAAAAATCTTAATCTTTCACCAAGCTTCCAGATGAAAACCATCACCACCACAGACACACCTGTTGCCGCAGTCAACAACGGTTCCGGACACACCCTTTCCATCCTCGTGAATAACGAGCCGGGGGTGTTGATGCGGATCTGCCAAGTCTTCTCGCGCCGCGGTTTCAACATCGATTCACTCGTCGTCTCCCAGGGTCGCAATCCATCCTTCTCCCGAATGACCATCGGCATCACCGGTGATCCGCTGGGTCTCGATCAGATCATCAAGCAGGTCGGCAAACTCATCGATGTGATCCACTGCTTCGAGCACACCAGCATGGACTCGGTCACCAAGGAAATGATTTTGATCAAAATCCTCTGCTCCAAGGACGAACGCTCCGCCGCCTTGCAGATCACCGAGCATTTTGGCGGAAAAACCGTGGATCTTACCCCCAGCTCGATGGTGGTGATGATCAATGGCGACAGCCCGAAAGTCGACGCCGCCATTGCCATGTTTTCACAATACGAAATCATTGAAACCGTCCGCACCGGCAAAGTTGTCATGGCTCGCGGTGAGCAGCCCACCTGAACTTCATTTTTTCAACGATGCTCTTACCCATCGTCCAATACGGCGATCCCGTTTTGCGCCAACAGTGCCGTCGGGTCGCTGAGGTTGACGCCGCGATCCGTGAGCTCGCGCAAAACATGATCGAGACCATGGTTGATGCGAATGGTGTCGGCCTCGCGGCACCCCAGGTTGGGATCGATCTCCAGCTCGCGGTGATTGACGTCTCGCATGATCCCGAATGCGTTTCGTTTCTCAAAGTGAACGGCAAACATGCGGAACTTGCCGAAATCATGCCACTCATTTTCATCAACCCGAAGCTTGAGTTTGGGCAAGAAAAGGAAAGCGATTTCGAAGGCTGCTTGAGCATTGAAGGTATCCGTTATGAAGTCCGCCGACCCGCTGCTGTCAAAGCCACGCTCGAACAACTTGACGGCAGCACCTTGGTCATCGAAACCGACGGTTTGTTATCCCGCGCCCTTCAACACGAGATCGATCACCTCAACGGCATCCTCTTCGTGGATCGGCTCTCCGCTGTGGGAAAAGTCAGTGTGAAGAATCGGTTGAAAAGATTGTTAGGCAACTGAGGAGAAGGGACTATTTGGACCGCGCGACTCCAGTCGCGCATGATGAACAAGCGCGACTGGAGTCGCGCGGTCCTTTTGGAGTCAACTACTTCGCCGCCTCTTTCAGCTCTTTGAACCGTGTGTGCATCTCGTTGAGCTTTTCCGCATGCTTCGGATCTTTCGCCAGATCGTTCTGCTCAAGCGGGTCTTCCGCGATGTGAAACAATTGCTCGTAATCATAATCCGGCCAATAGAAATATTTCCAATCTTTTCTAACAAGCGCTTGTGATCCCGGAATGAAATCCTTGTTTATAAGCTTTGGATGTTCGTAGAAAAACTCTGTCCGCCAATCGTTGGCTTTTTCTTCAAGATAAAGTGCTGACATATCCCGCCCTTGCATGACTTTGGGCGGTTCGAATCCTGCGAAGCGAAGGATGGTCGGCGCGAGGTCTACATTGAGTGTGAACGCGTCATGGGTTGTGCCGCGTTTGCTTGGTTTCATCCGTGGATCGCGGATGATGAGCGGCACGCGGATGCTTTCCTGGTGCGGATACCATTTGTCGGCGAGTCCGTGCTCGCCGTGGAAGTAGCCGTTGTCCGCGGTGAAAATGATCAGGGTATTGTCGTAAATTCCCTGACGTTTGAGCTCGGCGATGATTTTTCCGCAGGTCTCATCCACCTCGGTGGCGAGACGGTAATAATTTTTCATCATCGTCTGGAATTTCTCCGGTGTGTCGAACCGCCAGCCCCAGCGGTTCCGGCTTTCGTTTTTGGGGTTTTGTAAAAACTCCGGAAGCTTGCGGTATGCGGCATCGTTCGCGGTCGCCGGGACAGGAATGTTGACGTCGTTGCAGAGAGCCTTGCTTTTTTCCTGAGGAAGATATTGCAGGGGATTGCCGTCTTCCGCATGGGTCGCGAAAAACGCGAGAGTCAGAAGGAAGGGCTTGTCTGCGGAACGCGTTTTGAGGAACTCCATCGCGTCGTTTTCGTTTTTCTGGGTGACATGGATCTTGGTTCCGTCTTTTTGGATCAGCCAATGCTTGCCGTGATACATCTGGCCGAAATCGAATTCTTTCTGAGGGAATTCTCCATTGTGCCATTTGCCGATGTGCCCGGTGTAATAATCGTTTGCGCGCATGATGCCGGGGTAGCTGTCGCTCCACGGTTTTCTCAGTTCTTTGAAATCGGTCGCGCCATGGCGGGACATCCATTGTCCGCTGAACAAGGTCGCGCGGCTGATTCCACAGATCGAGGTCGTGACGCAGTTGTGAGTGAAACGAATGCCGTCTTTGGCCAGCGCGTCGAGGTTCGGCGTTTTCACAATCGGATTTCCCGCAGCGCCCAGAGTATCGAAGCGCCAGTCATCGGCGTAAAGGATGAGCACATTGGGTTTTTCAGTTGCCGCATGCAGGTTGCCGACGAACGCCAGCGCGGCGAAGAAGCGAAAAAGTTTCATGCTCATATAAACGGAGTTTCGGGGCATATCATTTCAGTGTCGATCAAAAGTGCTTCTCGCAAAAGCTACTCTTTGGAGAATATTCGCATAAAATGAAGAGAACCACAGATGGACGCAGATAAAATATGGATATAATGACTTACGTGGCTTTTCTAAAACTCGAATTCACTCAAAATTATTTGGAGATTTTTTATCATATCTCATCTGCGTTTATTTGACGAAAAAATTTAATATTCGAGTTCTTCTATGTCCGCTTCGCTCGCATTGTGGTTCTTTTTCTTTGATTTAGTTAGTTTAGATACCAAGATCTCCGCGTGAACCCTTCGATGCCGAAACTCCGAGAAGCGATCGCTTATTGGTTCAGACTCGGGCTGATCAGCTTTGGCGGCCCGGCAGGGCAGATCGCCATCATGCATCGGGATCTGGTGGAGAAGAAAAAATGGATTTCCGAAAGCCATTTCCTGCATGCCTTGAATTTCTGCATGCTCCTGCCCGGACCGGAAGCGCAGCAGCTCGCGACCTATCTTGGTTGGCGCCTGCATGGTTGGCGTGGGGGAGTGGCGGCCGGAGTCCTGTTTGTTCTGCCTTCCGCCTTGATTCTTTTCGCGCTGAGCTGGCTCTACATGGCGGGCGGCCATCTTCCCTGGTTGGCGGCGATTTTTTACGGTCTCCTGCCCGCAGTGATCGCGGTCATTCTCTCCGCGGTGATACGAATTGGCGGAAAAACCCTCCGCAGCGGCCCGCTTTGGCTGATGGCCGCGCTTTCGTTTGTCGGGATCTATTTTTTCAACATCTCATTCGTCGTCATCATTTTCGGAGCGGCGATCATCGGGCTGCTCGGGCATCGGATTTCTCCGAAACAATTTCCCGCAAGCAAGGGCCACGGCGTTTCGCATGAGGAAAACGAAGATGGTTTTCTCACGCTGCCGCCTTTGCGGAAACCGACGTGGGCAAGGAGTTTGACGATTGTTCTGCTTTGCGTGCCACTTTGGGCGTTGCCGATTCTGTCGCTTGGTATTTGGCTAGGCTGGGAAAGCACCCCTGTCACCCAAGGTGTGTTTTTCAGCAAAGCGGCGTTGGTCACTTTTGGCGGCGCGTATGCGGTTTTACCCTATGTGGCACAACAAGCGGTCGAGAATTTCCAATGGCTCACCCATCCGCAGATGATGAGCGGGCTTGCCTTGGCTGAAACCACGCCGGGACCCTTGATCATGGTGTTGCAATTCGTGGGCTTCGTGGGGGGTTGGCAGCATCCCGGCTCATTCAGCCCGCTCGCGGCTGCAAGCATCGGCGCATTCATTACCACTTGGGTGACATTTGTACCTTGCTTCCTGCTCGTTTTCCTCGGAGCACCATACGTCGAAGGCCTACGCGAGATGCCGCGCATCGGCGCCGCTCTGGCGGCCATCACCGCTGCGGTCGTCGGAGTGATTCTCAACCTCGGGGTGAAATTTTCCATGCATGCTCTCTGGTCCGGAAAAGGAGACTTTGACTTTTTCATCGCCCTGCTCGCGATCGCCGCGTTTCTTGCCATGTGGCGCTTCAAAATTCCGTTCACGATCGTCCTCGGTGCTTGTGCGTTACTGGGCTTAGCTTCGATGGGGTGGAGGTGAGTCGAGTTTTGGTTCGGGCTTTTTTTCTTACAGGGAAAGAGGAATTGGTGGAGGCGAGGAGAGTCATCTTTTTGGGCGCGTGAGCCCTCTACAGGCAGGATATCCATTTGACATTTTTTAAAATAGTAGCACAGTCATGTTATGAAATCACATATTAGTGCTACGATTGATCAGGAGCTTTTGGGAGAGCTTGATAAGTTTGGGCAAGAGGAGCGCCGAGCAAGGAGTCAAATTATAGAGATGGCTTTGGAGGAATTTTTACGGAAACGCAGCAGATCCAGTGATGAAATTATTACCTCACAGGGTCGTTTTGTGGGTCAGTTCAGTCGGGAGGAAACGTATGCGCGCTGATGATCTGATTGGCCGAATTCTCGTGGATACGAATGTCCTCATTTATGCCACTCTGACAGGCGATCCGCGGCATGATATTTCAAGAGAGATATTAACTCTCCGACATCGCCAAGATGTAGAGTTGTTTATTTCCGTACAGAATCTCGCGGAAATGCATCCAAATCTGACGGGTCCAAAAAACCAGCCACCCGACAGCCCTGCCATCGCACGGGAAAAAATTCTTTCCATATCCGGGTTGCGCGGACTCACCGTCCTGCCGTTGACGTTGGAAACTACGCGCCATGCACTCGATCTTTGTGTGGATGGCAGTGTGACTCGCCAAAATTACTTCGACCGCCAACTTGCAGCGTTGATGATTCGAGAGAACATTCCTGTTATCATCACCGAAAACACATCGGATTTTTTTGGGATTCCCGGCATCAAGTCAATCAACCCTTTTGAGTGAATTCCCAACAAATCTCAAACAGTCTAAAATTTAAAGTTTAGAGTTTTCTTGGTAGTTGAACTTTGAAACTTGAAATTTAAACTCCCCGCATGCGCACACTCATCAAGCACGTCCTCGCCCGCACGGAACCCACGGATACTTTGGTTGTTTCAGGCTGGGTGCGAACCCGGCGCGACTCGAAAGGTTTTTCATTCATCGAGCTCAATGACGGCACGTGTTTGGGAAATTTGCAAATCGTCGCGGATGCGGGCATTTCCGGTTACGAGGACATTTCCAAAATGGCGACCGGTGCCTCGATTACCGTCACGGGGAAATTGATCCCGTCACCGGCGCAAGGCCAGGCTTGGGAAATGCAGGCGGCGGAGATCCGCTTGATCGGCGAGGTGCCTGAGGATTATCCGCTTCAGAAAAAAGGCCATACCCCGGAATTCCTCCGCTCGATCGCCCACCTGCGGCCACGCACTAATCTCTACGGCGCGGCGTTTCGCATCCGCTCGCGGATGGCGTTTGCGATCCACAAGTTTTTCCAGGAACGTGATTTCGTTTATGTCCACACGCCCATCATCACCGCCAGCGATTGCGAGGGCGCGGGGGAGATGTTTCGGGTCACCACCTTGGCGGATGACAAGATCTCCAAAGACGCCGAGGACTTTTTCGCGAAACGCGCCTACCTCACGGTGTCCGGGCAGCTCGAGGGGGAAACCTTCGCCTGCGCGCTTTCCAACATCTACACCTTCGGGCCGACCTTTCGTGCGGAAAATTCCAACACCTCACGCCACGCTGCGGAGTTCTGGATGGTCGAGCCGGAAATGGCGTTCTGCGATCTCGCCGGCGACATGGATTGCGCCGAGGAAATGATCAAATACCTCGTCACCGAAGCACTCGCCGATCCGGATCTCCCGATCTTTGAAAAATTCATCGACAAAGGTCTGCGCGCGCGTCTTGAAAATGTCGTTAACAAACCGTTCCAACGCATCACTTATACCGATGCGGTCAAATTGTTGGAAAGTTCCGGCAAGGAATTTCAATACCCCGTCAAATACGGCCTCAACCTCCAGTCGGAGCATGAGCGTTGGTTGACGGAGGAACATTTCAAACAGCCGACCACGGTTTACAACTACCCGAAAGAAATTAAACCGTTCTACATGCGCCTTAACGAAGATGGGAAAACCGTCACCGCCATGGATTTGTTGGTGCCGGGCATCGGAGAAATCATTGGCGGTTCGCAGCGCGAGGAACGTTACGATGTGTTGTTAGAAAACTTCAAGCATCACAACATCGATCCTGAATCCTATGCGTGGTATGCAGATCTCCGGAAATACGGAACTGTCCCGCACGCGGGCTTCGGCCTCGGCTTCGAGCGTCTACTGATGTTTGTCACCGGGATTCAGAACATCCGCGATGTGATTCCGTTTCCGCGCACTCCGGGGCATTGTGAGTTTTGATCAGCAAAATATCATTGAATATCTAAGTTATTAACGTAACTTCCGTCATCATGACCTCGGTTAAAAACCGAGTGCAGAGCCGCCTTTTGGCGGCTCTTGCTATTTAAGCAACGCTGGCTTTTTTAACCCGATCTGCAAGATCCGATGCAAAGTGCGCAGCTTCATCCTCTTCAATCAAAGTGGCAATTTTAGATGAGTGCAAAATGTCCTTCGCATTCGCGTAGTCCTTACGCTGCTCTCCACCCGAAGGCGCGCCGAGCAGTAAGTGAATCTTTGGTCTGTCATCCGATACCGCTAGGAAGCGTGTGAGACTATCCCAACGCAATGCCTTGTTGCGGATGGATTCGGATTGTTTGAGGTCAAAGGATAGTGGCTGGTAAACATTCCAAACGCCGTTTTTCCATGCTTGTTTAAATAAGTGGGATGCCAGTGGTGCCTTGACCTCATATGACGCTATGTGTGGTTTCACCACAGCAGATTCGAACGCGCTGCTAAAAATTTCTTTGTAGATGACTCCATCGTCTCTGCGCGCTTCTTCGCTAGAGTCGTAGTGGCGTGCGACAGCATCATGGAAAAGTATTTCGAGTTCAGCCGATGGCGAATCCGTAAGGCCGCCGCCAGACAGGCTCCACTGGAGAGCGGCATCATCGTGTGGGATGAGTTTGAAGGCAAGATCACGAGCACTCTCCGG
>JBIIFS010000196.1:0-7606 GCA_044237185.1 Luteolibacter sp. | reverse complement strand
GTTGTCGGCCACCTCATCACCAAGGTCATGCAGGACGGCAAACGCTCGCTCGCTCAACGCATTGTTTACGCTGCGATCGATCGCGCCAACGAAGGGACCGATACGGTTGATCCTCTCGAGGTCATTACCCGTGCCGTTGAAAACTCCAAACCACGCGTTGAAGTCAAGTCGCGCCGCGTAGGTGGCGCCACCTACCAAGTGCCGCTCGAAGTGGATCCGGATCGCTCCGAATCCCTCGCCATGCGCTGGCTCGTCACCTACGCACGCAATCGCAAAGGCACTCCGATGCACGTTGCGCTTGCCAACGAGATCAAAGATGCCGCCAACAACCAAGGTGCCGCCGTCCGCAAACGCGACGACGTTCACAAGATGGCACAAGCCAACCGCGCTTTTGCCCACTTCCGCTTCTAATTTCACCCCTTCTTTTTGAAATTTAAAGTTTAGAGTTTAAAGTTTTGAACCCCAACCACCCAGATCGTCCTTATACGCTTGAGCGGACCCGTAATATCGGGATCGCTGCGCATATCGACGCCGGAAAGACCACTCTCACCGAGCGTATTCTTTTCTATACTGGGATGATTCATAAAATCGGTGAAGTGCACGATGGTGCTGCTACCACTGATTGGATGGAACAAGAGCGCGAGCGCGGTATCACCATCACCTCCGCAGCCGTCACCACTGAGTGGTGGCAGCATAATGAGGAAAATGTGGTCAAGCTTTTCAACGAAGAGAAACAACGCATCAACATTATCGACACCCCTGGACACGTTGACTTCACTGCTGAAGTTGAGCGTTCCCTGCGTGTTCTCGATGGCGCAATCGTGGTTTTCTGCGGCGTCGCCGGTGTTCAGCCTCAAACTGAGACTGTCTGGCGGCAAGCTACCAAATATCATGTTCCCCGTATCGTCTTCGTCAACAAGATGGATCGCACAGGAGCCGACTTTGAAAAAGTTGTTTCCCAAATCAAAGAGAAACTCGGCGCCAACGCCGTCCGCATCCTCATTCCCATTGGTTCTGAAGACTCCCTCAAAGGCCAGATCGATGTAGTAAACCAAAAAGCGGTTTATTACTCGGATGACGACCAGTTCGGCTCCACCTACACCGTCAAAGAACTCGACGCCGAGCAACAAGTCATTGCCAAAAACGCCTACGAGGAACTCGTTTCCGTTACAGCCGATTGCGATGAAGTCCTCGGCGAGAAATTCCTCATGGAAGAGGATATCAGCCTCACCGATCTCAAACAGGCCATCCGCCGCGCGACCATCGCTAACAAGCTTGTTCCCGTAGCAGGGGGCTCTGCCTTTAAAAACAAAGGCGTTCAATACCTTCTTGACGCCGTTATTGATTACCTTCCTTCACCTCTCGACATCCCGTTCACCAAAGGAATGAACCCGGATAATGAAGAGCAAATCATCGAAATTCCCACCACCGACCACGCGAAATTCACCGCGCTCGCCTTCAAACTCTGGGCAGATAAATTCGTCGGCAAACTCGTTTTCTTCCGCGTCTACTCCGGTGTCATCCGCAAAGGAGATACGGTTTACAATCCGCGCACTCGCAAATCCGAACGAATCGGCCGTTTGATTCGCATCCAAGCTGACGAACACAAAGACATCGACGCCTGTTTCGCCGGCGATATCGCTGCCATGGTCGGTCTCAAAAATGCCACCACCGGCGATACTCTTGCCGCTGAAGGGCACGACGTCGTCCTCGAACCACCCACTTTCCCCGAGCCGGTTATCTCCATGGCTGTCGAGCCAAGAACCAAGGCCGACCAGGAAAAACTCGCACTCGCACTCGCCCGCCTTTCGGATGAAGATCCGACTTTCATGGTCAAGACCGATGATGAAACCGGCCAGACGATCATTTCCGGAATGGGTGAGCTTCATCTCGAAATCATTGTCGACCGCATCAAACGCGAATTCAAAGTCGACGCGAACACCGGCGCACCACAAATCACTTACCGCGAGACCATCACCAAAAGCGCCGCCGGCGAGGGTAAGCTTGTCAAACAATCCGGCGGCCGCGGTCAATACGGTCACGTCATTCTTTCCATCAAACCGAACGAGGCTGCAAAAGGCATCACGGTTGAAAATAAGACCGTCGGCGGCTCAATCCCGAAAGAATACATCAACGCTTGTATCAAAGGCTGCCGTGAAGCAACCACCAACGGCGTTATCGCCGGATACCCGGTTATCGATGTCCACGTCGATATCCTCGACGGCTCCTACCACGATGTGGATTCCAATGAAAACGCTTTCACCATGGCAGCGATTTTCGCCATGCGTGATGCTTTCAAAAAGGCTGGTCCCATCCTTCTCGAACCGATCATGGCCGTGGAAGTGACGACTCCGGATGACTATCAGGGTGATGTGATGGGTGATCTCAACCGCCGCCGTGGCCAAATTCAACACATGCAGTCCACAGGCTCTTTCTCTGTTGTCAGTGCCAATGTCCCTCTTAAGGAAATGTTCGGCTACTCAACGGCCGTCCGCACTCTTTCATCGGGACGTGCCTCTTACTCCATGACTCCTTCTCACTTCGAACAAGTTCCCAACTCCATCGTCGAAGAAATCGCGATCGATCGTGTCGCATAATTCTCTACCCTTCATCTCACAACCAAATACCACCTCAATTCCATGTCAGCTCAAAAAATTCGGATCCGCCTGCGTGCCTTCGACCATCGTGCCATCGATCGTTCGGCTCTTGAAATCGTGGAGACCGCAAAGCGCACCGGCGCTCGTGTTGCTGGTCCTATCCCGCTTCCTACACGTATCGAAAAGTTCAGCGTAAACCGTTCGGTTCACGTCAACAAAAAGTCTGCTGAACAGTTCGAAATCCGTACCCACAAGCGCGTTCTTGATATCGTCGATCCCACCGCACGCACCGTCGACGAGCTCAAAAAACTCAATCTTCCGGCAGGTGTCGACATCACCATCCGCATCTAACCGATGCCCACTCAGCGACTTTTCATTTCAATTCCTAATCTCAAACATTTTCTAGTATGTCACTTGGACTCATCGGCAAAAAACTCGGTATGACCCGCATCTTCGATAAAGAAGCGGGCTCCAGCATTCCTGTAACCGTCATCGACGTGAAGGGGAATACGATTCTTCAAACCAAAACTCCTGAAACCGACGGTTATACCGCCGTTCAGGTTGGTTTCGACGATCAAAAAGAATTCCGCGTCAACAAACCGGATCTCGCACGCTTTAAAAAAGCAGGCTCGGCTCCCAAACGCCGCGTTCAAGAATTCCGTTTTGAAAACGGCACCGAAGTTCCTGGTGAACATCCCGGTCTCGCACTCTTCGAAGCCGGTCAATTTGTGGATGTCATTGGCAATACCATAGGTCGTGGTTTCCAAGGCGTTGTCAAACGCCACAACTTCCATGGTCAGCCAATGGCACACGGTCACATGATGCATCGTCGTTCCGGTGCCATCGCTGCCGGATCGACTCCAGGCCGTGTTTGGAAAAACCAAAAGATGCCAGGTCACATGGGTACCACCAAATCGACCGTGCAAAATCTAAAAGTTATCGCCGTGCGCGAGGAAGACGGTGTCATCCTTGTTTCCGGTTCCGTCCCAGGCGCCAAAGGCTCCTACCTCACGATCCGTGCAGCTAAAAAAAAGTAAGCTGCTAATCCGTCCAATCCATCCCTTTAACTGAAACTTTCCGCCATGTCAGCAAAAGCCTTCACAGCCGCAGATGCAGAAGCCGCAAATCTTGTCCTCATTGGTGAGGATAAAGGCCGCCAAGCAGTCCATGACCTTATCACCGCATATCGTGCAAACCGCCGCTCCGGCACCGCACACACCAAAACCCGTGGTGAAGTCAGTGGTAACAACAAGAAAATCTATAAACAAAAAGGCACCGGTAACGCCCGTCACGGTGACAAACGCGCGCCGATTTTCGTCGGTGGTGGTGTTGTTTTCGGTCCTCGCAATCGCTCTTATGCGAAAAGCGTCCCGAAATCCGTCCGTAAACTCGCCCTCCGCCGCGTGCTGGGTGATCTGACACGTGCTGAAAAACTCTTCACTGTTCCATCTTTTGCCATCGCTGATGGTAAAACCAAATCCTTCATCGCAGCAGTTGCCGCCATCACCCCAGCAGATCGTAAGGTTCTCTTGGTTGGTAATTTTGACGACTCCACCAAGCTGGCCGCCCGCAACGTGGGCTGGGCTCAACTGGTAACTCCAACCGACATCAACGTTGAGCAAATGCTCCTCGCTAAAGTCATCATCCTGGTGGGTGATGCCGTTTCGATCCTCGCCCAGCGCACCGCATAATCCCTCTAACGATCCATATCTTACGACCATGAAAGACATCTACCAGGTCATCAAAAACGTCCGCCTAAGTGAAAAGGCCTCACTGCTCCAAGAACAGAACAATGAGGTGGTTCTCGAAGTCGATCGTAACGCCAACAAGCTCGAAATCAAACAAGCGGTGGAGACCATTTTTGACAAAAAGGTCATCAAGGTCCGTACAGCAAACTATGACGGTAAAGTCCGTCGTAAACGCCGTGCAGACCAAGGCCGCACCCCGAGCTATAAAAAAGCCATTGTCCGCCTCGCGGATGGTCAATCCCTCGACCTCATCTAAGCCAGCATCCCCGCCTTCCGGTGGGATTCAAAACGAAACCAATTTTAACGTCATCGAGTCATGCCACTTAAAACTTTCAAGCCCAACACACCATCCGAGCGCTACAAGGAGCTTCCGTCTTTCGACGAAATCACCAAAAGCAAACCGGAGAAGGCTCTCCTCACCCCACTCAAGCGTTCAGGTGGTCGGAACAACACCGGCCGCATCACCACCCGCCATATCGGTGGAGGTCATAAACGTCACTATCGCTTGGTCGATTTCAAACGTAACAAACTCAATATCGAAGCAACTGTGCTTGGCATTGAATACGATCCGAACCGCACCTGCCGTATTGCTCTTATCCAATACAAGGATGGCGTCAAATCCTACATTCTCGCTCCAGCCGGTTTGACCGACGGAGACAAGATCATTGCAGGTGCCGACGTTGCCCCAAAAGTAGGTAACGCCATGCCACTCGGTAAAGTGCCACTCGGAACTGAAATCCACAACATCGAGCTTCTTCCGGGTAACGGTGGTAAAGTCGCCCGTTCCGCGGGTCAAAGCGCGGTTCTCTCCAACCGTGACGGGGGTTGGGCTCTCGTAAAAATGCGCTCCGGAGAAATTCGTCGCTTCCATGAAGCCTGCTTCTGCACCATCGGCGTCGTTGGCAACCGTGACCACATGAACGAAGTTTCTGGAAAAGCCGGTCGCTCACGCTGGCAAGGTGTCCGTCCAACGGTCCGCGGTATGTGTATGAACCCTGTGGATCACCCGAACGGTGGTGGTGAGGGTAAATCCAAATCCGGTGGTGGTCGCCAACACTTGCTCTCTCCATGGGGTCATGCCAAAGGCCAGAAGACCCGCAAACGCAAGAAAACGACCAGTGTTTTCATTGTCGAGTCGCGCCACAAGAACAAGAATAAGTAATCCCTTTTAGAATCCATAACTCAATTCAGATATGCCACGTTCCCTAAAGAAAGGCCCTTTCGTCGATCAAAAGCTTCTCGCAAAAATCGATGCAGTAGCCGAGGCCGGTTCCGATCGTAAACCGATCAAAACTTGGTCACGCAAATCCATGATCACTCCGGATTTCGTCAGCCACAACTTCTCCGTTCACAATGGCAAGACTTTCGTTCCTGTCTACGTGACCGAGAACATGGTTGGCCACAAGCTCGGCGAATTTGCTCCGACCCGTATTTTCCGTGCACACGGTGGTATCGGTAAGAAATAAGCCTTAAAATCTAAATCTCTAATAAGACTCTATTGATACGTTCCAAGTTCCGGCTCAGGTTTCTTCCTTGGGATTTAGAATTTGAAGTTTAAAGTTTTCCCCACAAATGTTCTCCTCCAGTCATGCACGTTGTCTTGCCGCCACCTTCGGGTTGCTCGCGATCGTCGTGCCTTGCCATGGACAAGAGAATCAATCTGCAGAGCAACTGAAAATAACCTTAGCCCGACTCCAAGAGCAGAATCGCAGCTTACATCTTGCCCTCTCGGCATCTAATCAAGCTGAAAAGAAATCGACCGAACAACTTACCCAAGTTCGCGAACGTCTTGAAGCCCTTGGTAAAAACCTCCTCGACGGAGGTGATGATCGCCTGGTTCAAGCAGCAGCGGACCTGGAGATCGCCAATGAGCGCATTGCTACTTTGGAAACATCCTCAACAAAGCTCTCGTTGGCCACACAAGACTACCTCCGTCAGGCAGTCGTCTCGAATCCGGAAGCAAGAGTTCGTGTCGAAACAGCTATGAGAGAGCTTGACTCTCTGAGCGGTCTCCGCCAGAAACCCCTCCCCGACATCCGGACCGGCAATCTCCAGCAGGCACGGATCGTCAGCCTCGACCAAGAATCCGGAATGCTTGTTCTTAACCTTGGGGAAACCCAAGGTGCAAAAATCGGAATGATCTTCCGCCTGATGCAGGGACAAAAACCTTATGCAACTGCCATCCTTGCGGATGTCCGTAAGGGTATATCCGGTGCATTTGTTGAGCAAATCGACTCTAAAGACCATACACCCCGCCTTGGCGATACCGCCGTCCTTCTTACCCAAAACTAAGTTTACTAACTCCCACCAAACCGCCGACCATGGAAGTCACCAGCACCACTAAATTTGTCCGTCTCTCGCCTAAAAAAGCGCGTGACGTCGCCCGCGAGATTCAGGGACTCCCTGTTTCCAACGCTCTCGATATCCTCACCTTCACGCCGAAAAAGGCCGCACAACTCATTGCAAAGACTTTGAAGACTGCCATCGCTGACGCGGAAAACAATTTCTCGCTCGATACCGGCACTCTGGTCATTAAGGAGGCTGTGATCGGTGCCGGTCCGACCCTGCGCCGTTTCATGCCACGTGCCAAAGGTTCCGCTGGCGCCATCCTCAAACGTACTTCTCATATCTCTATCACCCTCGTCGGTGCATCTCAGGAAAAGAAAAAGCGCGCTCCAAAGAAAGACGCTGCCAAGAAAACCGAAGTCGCACCAGCCACCGAAGAAACCGCTGCGGCTACCGAAGCTGCTAACGCATAATTTACCTCACCAAAACACTCTCCACCTAATACCATGGGCCAAAAAGTAAATCCGATCGCCTTCCGTCTCGCCGTCAATAAAGACTGGCGTTCCAAATGGTTCGCCGCAGGCAAAGACTATACCACCAAACTCCACGAAGATCTCGCTATCCGCGCTTACTTCAAAGGTAAATTGGTGAATGCAGGTCTTGCTCGCGTCATCATTGAGCGTGCATGGAACAGCGTCCGCGTCACTCTCCACTCTTCACGTCCCGGCTTGATCATCGGGCGCCAGGGAAAAGAGATCGAAGTCATGACTGCTGAGATCCAAAAGATCTGCAAAGACTCCCAAGTCAAACTTGATATTCTCGAAATCCGCAAGCCTGAGCTTGATGCGCAACTCGTGGCTGAGCAGATCGCGATCCAACTGGAACGTCGTATCGCTTTCCGTCGTGCGATGAAGCGTTCCATTCAAACTGCTATGGAGTTTGGTGCTGAAGGAATACGCGTTCGCTGTGCGGGCC
>JBIIFS010000085.1:0-7651 GCA_044237185.1 Luteolibacter sp. | reverse complement strand
CTCGTGAAGATAGCGAACGAGCGTGCGGTAACTCATCACCAGTTCCTTGTTGTCTTTGAGCCATCCACAGAGGGCGATGGCAGTCCAATGGTGCCGATTTGCCAGTTTCGGATCATCCACGACGGGAGGGATTTTATCGCTGATTTCCCCTGATTCCATCAGCCTAGGTCTTCCTGATTTGGGGCGATATGTGATGCCGTCGATGCCGGACTGATTGAAGCGCCTGATCCAAAGCTTGAGACAACGGATCGATACCCCGGCATGAGCGAGGGTGAGCTCGACACTTCCGCCACAAAGCATCAGCAGTATGGCGTTGAGGCGTTTCTGAGCCTTCTGGTCAGGGCAACAGCCGATAGCTACCCGCAGCTCTTGGATGGAGCAGTTTTCGGGATTTGGGTGATGACGCTTGCGACCGATGCATGATCAAAGGAGGTGTTCAAAATAGTACAAGTAAAAAATTTGGTTTTTTACGCACGGACTTTTGGCAAACGGTCTAGTGGATGTCTTCAAGATCACTGTGGCCCGATCAGAACCGTGTTCTTATCGGATGGAGGGGCGTCTTTTCCGGCGGAATCGTTGGTAATGATGAAATTTTCCGGAATGGTGCCTGCGGGAAGATCAAATCCCACGGATTCATAAGCCTCGCTGCTTTGGGGGATTTTACCCAGCAAGCGAGGTTTGGTTTCGCCCCTCTCGATGACCCATAAATTCGTGTCCGAGAGGTTGTTTGCGACCAAAGTTCCAATTCCGGTAGCCGGGTCATAAATCGGCACGGCAGACGGTGCGTCGGTAACGCCCTTTGTCATCCGGCTATCTGTCAGTGGAGACCTTCCTGCCAGCGCATCTCCCAGCACACTCACCACCGATGTTTCGGCATCTGTCGCAGGTGTGATTTGGCTGGTCGCTTGCGGCGGTCTCATCGTCATCACGATAGGCCATGCCGTCCCTTGAACTGGCTCCAAGCGCTGCCGTTCGCGTTTTTCAAAGGTCTCGAGTTTGTCACGCAAGACCGCGATCTCGCGTATGAGGTGTTTGGTTTCCATCTTTGTAAACAACTTCACATCGTTATCCTGTGTGGCGATATCCGTGTTGGCGGCCACATCTTTGGGTAGATCGGATTCATCATCTTCGGATGGTTGAGCGACCAGCTCTTGCCCGCCGGATTCAGATTTGATGGGAGTCTCCCGGTTGCCGGTGCGGAGAGTGCCGCTGTTCACGGCACTCTCCGACGGCGTGGGGGATTGGTGTTCCACGGTCAGGATAAAGGCAAGAGCGGCGGCGGCCGCGGCCCAGCCGGATATGCCTAGCCAATTGACTGACTTTGTGGATGGAAGACCTAAGCGCGCTTGTAAGCGCTCAAATTGTCCTGCGCGGGGTGGCAGTGGTGTGACGCTGACTGCCGCTACGGCAGCGCATAGGACGTTCATTTCCCGTAGGGATTCTTTCAACTCCGGGTCCTGACGCATGGCTTCGTCAAAGGCGGCGGCTTCATCCGAATCAAGCATGCCAAATGCCCGCCAGGCTGCGATTTCGTGTGGGTCAGAATTCATAACGTGATAGTTGGTTGCGCACCTTGTCCAAGGCGCGGCGCAGTCGGTTTTTTACCGTTCCCAAGGGAGTATCGAGCTGCGCAGAGATTTCCGAATGGGTATATTCTAGAAAGACAGCCAGTTCCAAACACTCGCGTTCGTCGGGTGGTAAAATTTGCAGTGCGGCGCGAACTCGGCGCCAATCGTCCTTGATCATCACTTGTGGATCCTCGCTCTCTTCCGCAGAGACATGGAGATGTATGGGAACAACTCTGGAGGAATCGCGCTTGCCTCGGTGGCGGTAGCGCAGGCGATCAATGCAGTAACCGCGCATTACGGTGAAGGCCCAAGTGAAAGGCGGAGACTGCAATGGATCATAGTCGATCGCGCGATGCCACATCCGGACGAACGTGTCTTGGACGACTTCCTCCGCCTCATGGCGATCGCGCAACATTCGGACAGAAGCCCCCAAAAGGATCGGGCTCCAGGTGTCGTAAAGCTCCCTGAGTGCCTCGCTCTCACCCTTGGCCATCCGATGGATCAATGCCGCCGCGTCGCCCGTCTGATCCTCGCGCAAAACGTTCGAAAAATCTCGGGTTGGATGAAACTTAGGCTCGATGATGGTTTGGCTTGTGGACATGAAGATCCTGCGACGAAGTGACTACCTGCATAACACTATCCGTCATTTTACGAACTTTGGTCCACCGATTTTCAATCAATTGATAAAAAACCATCTTAATCTGTCGCCATTCAGAGCTGACGAAGCCGGAGATGTCGTGGTTGATAGGCCGGCAGAGAGGATTTTTCCAAATAGCTGGGGAAAAGCATGCCCCGTCTTGGAGGGGCTCAGATAAATGGTTGAAAATTTACCTTGGAGATTGGGGCTTAGCTTTTCTAGGCTGCCCGGACCGAAACTTAACTTTATGACAAAAAAAGATTTCACGATTCTGAACAAACTGGGAATTCATGCGCGTCCGGCAGCGCAGTTTGTGAAGATGGCGAACCGATTCAAATGCGACATCATGGTCGAAAAGGACGGTGAAGAGGTGGATGGGAAAAGCATCATGGGCTTGATGATGCTGGCTGCTGGCCATGGATCGGTCATCTCGGTGAGTGCGGAGGGCGAGGATGAAGATGCCGCTTTGGAGGCGATCGGGGATTTGATCGACCGCAAGTTCGAAGAGGAGTGAAAAGACCGGGTTTTTGGACGCAGGCGAGCGGAGGTGGGTGAAAGGGATAGATTTCAATCAAAACGAATCAATTTGAAAATTTGAGTTATATGTCTAAAATTACGATTTTATCGGGTGACGGTATCGGTCCGGAAGTCATGGCGCAGGCTCTGCGCGTGCTGGAAGCGGTGGAGAATCAATTTGGTTTCAAGGTCGAGCGCTCAGAGCATCTCGTTGGAGGTGCGGCGATTGATGACGGCGGGCATCCGCTGCCAGCGGAAACAGTTGCGGCGAGTGAAGCAGCGGACGCGATCCTGTTTGGTTCCGTGGGCGGACCGAAGTGGGAGAGTTTGCCTCCTGAAATACAACCGGAGCGCGGAGCGTTGCTGCCGTTGCGGAAGCACTTCGGATTGTTTGCAAATTTACGCCCGGGAGTTTGCCTTCCTGCATTGACGGACGCTTCACCTGTCAAACAGGAGTTGATCGCGAATGGCTTCGATGTCCTCTGTGTTCGCGAGTTGACAGGGGGTGTGTATTTCGGTTCTCCCAAAGGACGTCATGAAGAGGACGGTGAACCGGTTGCGCTCGACACCATGATTTACAAGAAGAGTGAGATCGTAAGGATCGCGCGGATCGCATTCACTGCGGCGATGGGCCGGAAGAAGCAATTGCTGTCCGTGGATAAAGCCAATGTATTGGCATCATCCGTATTGTGGCGTGAGACCGTGACTGAGATTTCCAAGGAATTTCCTGAAGTTCAGCTCTCACACATGTATGTCGACAACGCGGCGATGCAATTGATCAAGCGTCCGGGTTCGTTTGATGTGTTGGTTACGGAAAATCTTTTTGGCGATATCCTTTCCGATGAGATGGCGATGATTTCCGGTTCGCTGGGGATGTTGCCGTCGGCTTCGTTGGGCCAGCAAAGGCCGGACGGATTGTATTTTGGCCTCTATGAGCCATCCGGTGGATCGGCTCCGGACATTGCTGGGCAGGGCATAGCGAACCCGATTGCACAAGTGCTCTCCTTGGCGATGTTGTTGCGTTTCTCTCTGGGAAAAATTGAAGCGGCGGATGCGATCGAGGCAGCGGTTGCACAAGCGATCGCGGACGGTTTCCGGACGGGAGATATTGCGACTGGAAAAGAAGGAGAGAAAAAAGTCGGCACCGCAGGAATGGGTGATGCGATTTTGGAAAGGCTTTGATTTTCAAAATCCCGTATTCTAGACTGTTTGCCAAAAGTCCTTGCGTAAAAGGCCGAGCGATGGGGTCACGAGTTCAAGGCGTGATGAGGGCGCAAAGCTAATCCTCTTAGCATCAGTGTTTATCCGCGTTTATTTGCCGGAAAGATTCAGAACAGTCAGTCCGGCCATCTCCGCTGCGCTTCGATTGTGGTTCATTTTCCTCTTTAGGGTAAGGACTTTTGGCAACCAGTCTACACGGCTAACGGCGCTGGATGTTGAATCCGGCGGCTCCTTCGGTTCAGCAAAGACGGATCATGTCTTTGATGAATTGATACCAGAGGAAGAGCAAACCGCGTTTGGAGTATTGGAAATCGCCTTCTCCGGTGAGTTGGATGATACCTGATTTGAGGTTGTGATCGATCTGTTGACGCATCTCGGCCTCGATCTTGTCCTCGAGACGTTCGGGGTCGGGAATGAGCAAATCGGTTTGGTTGATTTTCATTTTCCCAAGGAACTGTCGGTGGTCTTTGAGAATCTGGTGAAAACAGGATTTATCACAGGGAACGTGGTTCCACTTCAGCTTTGGGCAGCAGCGGAGAGTGGGTGCAAAAGGGAAGTTGGTAGTTCTCCAGATTTTCCCATTCGAATCGGTTGAGGTGATGGAAATGAAAGCGAAGGCAACATCTTCCTGTTCGCATAGGCAGACGGCGGCGACGGCGCGTTCTTCGGGATGCCAGTAGAGGCGGAAGTGTTGTTGCATGCCGGACCATTGCCAGCCGCAATCGGATACGTGTTCGAAATCGGCTTCTTCCATGCCGGCGGCGGCTTCGACGGCATTGGGAAAAAACGCAGGATTGGGGATCTGGCGATGGCGCAGACGATTTTCGAGAGGCATGCGCAAGCGGCGAACATGGGTGAGAAGTTCGATCCATGGTAGAAAGAACCATAAGGACGCACCGGCGATCCCCGCGAAAATGTTTCCGCTTATGAAATAGAAAAAGCAGAAACTCGCAAACAGGAAGGCAATGGCTCCGATTTTTCGCGACAGGTTTTTGCGAGATGAACGCAGTGCCATCGCTAATACAAAGAGGCCGATGACGATTAAGGTCTCACGCATTGTGGAAAAGGAAACTCTAAACTCTAAACTCTAAATCTCAATGAAGAGTTTGGAACGTCATTGATTAATCGAGTGCTGATAATTTTTGAATTGGAGTTTAAAGTTTAGAATTTAAATTTTCAGCGGGTCAGGGCGTCCATGATGTATTTTGAAGGACGGAAATTCTCGATGATGATTTCCTGTTTGCCGCCGCGGTTCATTCGCACTTGGCTGAGGTTGAAGTTCGGCGTCTTGTGCGGTGCGAACAGAATATCGTCATGGGTTGCATTCTCATGTTTTTTGAACATGTCAGGAAGGATATCGCCACCGAGATGGTCATCGCGTCCTGTAGCGAGGTGGCAGGTTCCGAGGACCTTTTCATCCTGAATGTCGGCATAGGAGACTGGAAGAACTTGCGTGCCGAAACCGAGCTCGCCGAGCGTGCCGGTCATCGGGTCTTCGGCGAGGCGTTGGTTGTGGGCGTCGATGGTGGCTTGGTTGCCGGCGATCAGGGTGGAGCGATAGATGTTACGGTCTTTCACATCGAGCACGCCGAGCGTACCGTCTTCGTATTTCATCGGAAACTGGCCATTGGCATTGGTTGGAACGAAATAGACCTCGCCCGCAGGAAGGTTGGCGATGTCCGGCTTTTCGCCAAGGCAGAGGCCGTGGGATTTTTGGGCTTCCTGTTGGCCAAGCTCTAAGGTCGCAGTGAGGACGCGTCCGTCTTCGAGGGTGAAATCAATTTCGATCGAATCCGCCTTGGTCAGGGCGAGACGCATTTTTTCCGCATCGCGGGAGACTTCGCGGTAGTCGACCGCGAGGCCTGAGTTGAGGATGATGTCATTGAGGCCGTGAAGTGTGGCACCACGGAAACCGTATGCCTTGGCTTTTGCGGTGAGTGGGGCGGTGGCGGAAAAGGTGGAAATGCAGAGGATGAGATCGTAGTTTGGATAGATGTCCTGATCGAGAGAGAGGAGCTTGCCATCCGTATCCCAGACTTCATCCGCAAGATCGAGGTTGGATCCCTTGGTGCAGCGGTAGGCGAACATTTCGCCACCGGACATGCCGAGTTTGTCCATCGCGTAATCTTTGAGAGCGGTATAGAAATGGCGATGGGCGTTTTTCTGGACCGGAAATCCGGATTCCGAGAGGAAGTGGAAATCCTTGATATGAGCATCTGGTTCGTCGAAGTCGATCAGGATACAAACTTTGCAGCCTTGGGTGGGTTCGAAAACGGTATGCAGGAGACGAACGATATCAAACTCTGGAAACTGGCGTTTCTCTGGATGAAGAAGAATTTCAGGTGAGAGGTAGTCGGGTGCTGACGCTAGGGTGTTGGCTGCCATCATTTTGGAACTTAGAAGCTGGTTATTACATCGCAAGAGGCGATTTTAGAAAAAACATAAAATGATGTTATTTGTGTCGGTCTTGATGGGTGGGTTCGAGTTCTGATTTACAGGGATCCCTTTAAGATATACAAGATCTACCTTTCATCCCCATCAAATCCAGTCACTCGTCAAAATGGATACCGCTGTCGGGTTCTTGGTCGGTTCTCATTTGCTCGAGGAAAGTGCTGCGATCTTCCAATACGTTCCAGACATCACGGGCGACATAGATCGGAGCCTGAGCGCGCGCGGCGATAGCCAGACAATCCGATGGGCGCGCATCAAGTTCGATGATTTTCTTTTCCATGATCTCGTTCTCCGCCGTTAGAATCAAGCGGGCAAAAAAGACATCTCCGTCGACCGCATTGATGACGACCCGTGAAACTTGCGCCCCGAAAGCCTGGAGTGTGAGCATGTAGAGATCGTGGGTGAGGGGGCGCGGAGGTTTCTGTCCCGACATCACCATATTAATTGAGAGTCCCACTGCGGGATCGATATAAAACAGGATCACTTTCGACCCATCGCCGAGAAACACCGCGCAGCCCGCCTCGGTGGGCATGAGAGCGATGATTTCGACACGGACGGGATTTTGCATAGATACATCTAGCTTGGGATACGCCGGAAGTCGATGGGAAAGGCAATCACGCGTTCAGATCACGAGCGATGAACTTCCGCGATTGTCTGACGTATTTTAGCGCCCAGTCTTTTACTTTCTCTTGCTCTTCATTGGAGAGTTGCCGGATCACTTTTGCGGGAGAGCCCAGCACGAGAGAACCCGGAGGGATGATGGTTCCACCGGTGACGAGTGCGCCGGCGCCGATGATGGAGCGCTCGCCGATGATGGATCCATCGAGAATGATCGCGCCCATGCCGATGAGGACCTCGTCTTTGATTTCGCAGGCATGAAGGATGGCGGAGTGACCGACGGTTACGAGTTGACCGACATGGCATCCAAAATCATCCGACAGGTGGATGACGACGTTGTCCTGGATGTTTGATTGTGCGCCGATAACGATCTGGTTGATATCTCCGCGAAGGGTGGAGTTATACCAGACGCTGGCTTCTTCATGAATGGTGACGCGGCCGATCACATCGGCACTGGCGGCGATGAAGGCGGAGGGATGGATGGTTGGGGTGAAGTTTTCGTAAGTTTCGATAGCCATGGAAGATGGGAGTTTTTTAAAGGGCTAGTTGATTTTTGAATGGTGAGAAATCGATACAGCCAATCGCTTGGCCGCCTGTTCCAAAAGGGCAGGCGCGTTGGCGATGGCGTATTCAAGGCTTA
>JBIIFS010000009.1:0-25494 GCA_044237185.1 Luteolibacter sp. | reverse complement strand
CATCTCATCAAAGGCCGCACTCCTCCCAGGTTCACAGGCACGGATGTTGCGGGTCGCATCATCAAATCTGCTGACTTCAAAGGCAAAATCACGGTCTTGTTATTCTGGGATTCCAAATCCGCTGAGATCGATAAGGTGATCCATCTCAGTAACCAGTTGGTCGACAAATATGCTAAAAAACCCATTTCAATCATCGGCATCACCCCCGAGCCTATTGCAGACATCCGTGCTCTGCAGGCCAACGACTCCATTAAATGGAACAACATCATCGACTCCAAAGACGAAATCGCCGCTTTATACCGCATTAGAAGTCGGCCTTCTGTCTTGATTGTCGATTCCGATGGGAAAATCGAATACTCAGGCGTGCCTGGTTCCTTTGTTGAACTCACCATCGACGCATTACTGGATAACCCGAAAAAGTAATGGTGATTGTTGACGTCTGAAGAGTGAAAGGAGCCAGTCGTCGGCATTCACTCTGCACGACTCAATATTCATTATTCTCAGGGTCAGGAACGTAAAAAAGGGCGATCTCGAAAAATCGCCCTTTTTTGGAACCTAAACTATGAAAATAACGGCTCGGGAAATTATTTAACGCCTTTTTTGGAGAGACGGGTTCCTTTGGTCGCGCCTTGACGGGCTTTGAACTTAGGATTGGTCTTGCAGATCACGTAGTTCGTGCCTTTGCGGCTGACGACCTGGCAATCAGCGTGACGGCGCTTTGCGGAGGCAAGGGAAGATAATACTCTCATGACAGAAATTGGTTAAATTGGGCTGCCAACTTGGCGGCGGGGCGCGGAAATTAGAAAATCCGGTGAATTTGTAAAGCGATTTCTTTATTTAGGCTCACTTTGGTATTCCATGCCATGAGGATGCTTTTTTCTGAGCTTCCCCGAAGGCTTCGCAAAATACGCAAAGACCGTTTGCCAACAGCTTCGGTTTGGTCAATGATCCGCGCCCGATGAACGACCAAGAACGCCCCTTTTCCAGTTTGATACTTGATGGCCCCGATCGCGCACCCAGCCGTGCGATGCTCTATGCGGTGGGCTTCGAAAAAGCGGATTTCGCCAAACCCCAAATCGGTGTCGCGTCGACATGGAGCCAAGTCACTCCCTGTAACATCCATATCGATAAACTCGCCATCGAATCCCAGAAAGGCGTCGACGCTGCCGGCGGAAAAGGAATTATTTTCAATACGATCACCATTTCCGATGGTATTTCCATGGGAACCGAGGGTATGAAATACTCACTCGTCTCCCGTGAGGTGATCGCTGATTCGATCGAAACCGTGGTCGGCTGTGAGGGGCTGGACGGCTTCCTTGCCATCGGCGGTTGCGATAAAAACATGCCCGCCTGTGTGATGGCCATGGGCCGCATGAACCGCCCTGCCGTGTTCGTTTATGGCGGCACCATCCTTCCGGGATGCGGTAAAATCAAAGGGGAGAAAAAGGATCTCGATATCGTTTCCGTTTTCGAAGCGGTGGGCAAACACGCCAACGGCGAGTTCACCGATGAGGAGTTGGAACATGTGGAATCCTGCGCCATCCCCGGCCCGGGTTCCTGCGGAGGAATGTATACCGCCAACACCATGGCTAGTGCGATCGAAGCGCTCGGCATGTCGCTTCCCAACAGCTCGGCCCAAGCGGCAATTTCCGATGACAAAATGCGCGATTGTTTTGATGCCGGTGCCGCCGTGCTCAACCTCATCAAGCTCGGCATCAAGCCACGCGACATCATGACGAAAAAGGCTTTCGAAAACGCGATCACTGTTTTGATTGCTCTCGGCGGTTCGACCAATGCCTGTCTCCACATTCCCGCGATGGCACATTCCGCAGGAGTCGACATCACCCTCGATGACTTTGAACGCATCGGTAAAAAGACGCCGGTTCTTGCCGATCTCAAACCTTCCGGCAAATACGCGATGGCGGATCTCGTTCGTATCGGCGGTACGGTTCCGTTGATGAAAATGCTTCTCGAGGCAGGGCTCCTGCATGGCGATTGCATGACGGTGACGGGCCGCACCATGAGGGAGAATTTGGAGAAATCCCCGATTCATTACCCAGCCGATCAACAGATCATCCGGCCGGTGAACAACCCGCTCAAAAAAGACAGCCACCTTCGTGTTCTCTATGGAAACCTCGCAGAAGGTGGCGCAATTGCCAAAATTTCCGGCAAAGAAGGAGAGGTCTTCAAGGGTAAAGCGCGCGTTTACAACTCTGAGGATTGTGCGATGAAGGCCATTCTCGCCAAGCAAATCAACAAGGGGGATGTGATTGTCATCCGCATGGAGGGTCCGAAAGGTGGCCCGGGAATGCGCGAAATGCTTGGCCCGACTTCCGCCGTCATGGGCATGGGACTTGGTAAAGACGTCGCGCTTATCACCGATGGTCGCTTCTCAGGCGGCAGCCACGGCTTCGTGGTCGGCCACATCACACCGGAAGCTTTCGAAGGTGGCACCATCGGCATCCTTGAAGAAGGTGACGAAATCGAAATCAACGCCGTTGAAAACCGTATCAGCGTCAATCTTTCCGATGCGGAAATCGCAGCACGCAAAGCCAAATGGTCGCGCCCGGAGCCTCGTTACAAATACGGAGTTCTCGCCAAATACGCAAAGCTTGTCACCAGCGCCAGTGAGGGCGCGGTAACAGACAAGTATCTCTGAAAACCATGGTGAAGTCCGCGATCCAACTTTTCGGTGTGATCCTTGGCGCATCTCTCCTTTCCGCATTGCTGGGAGGTCTTTTTGCTATGCTGATCGCTTCCGTTTCGCCGGAGTTCATCAAGAACCTCTTTGGCGTTACCCCAGGAGCCAGCGCAGTGCGCTACGCCTTTTCGGTCGGGATGATCTGGGGGCTTTTCCTCGGGGCCGGCGTCAGCGGATTCGCCTGTGGACTTTCGGTCTTAATGAAGATCCTCAATCTTTGGATCAAAGTGGACAAGGCCTAGTTTCTCGCTCAAACGCCCTCCTCAACAATAGGATGGACAGGGATTCCGGGGAGTTCTAAGTTTTACCAAGCCCATGCACGATTCCGAGAAAATCGTTTGTAAGCCCACTCCGTGGTTTTTGCTCCGTGCGGGTGTGGTTTTGCTGATGTTCAGTGTTTTCAGTGTGCTGTTTTACATCGATGGCACGACGGGTTACCGAAAAAAGAATTTCGAATTCTACGTCAACGCGACTTTTAAAGAAGCGACCTCTGTCTTTTCAAAGATGGACGCGGAGACTCCGCTGACAGAAGAGGCATGGCGCGAGTTTGCCTCCAAGCAAACAGTTCGGTTTCCTGATGATCCTGAAGTCCTGCCGGCTGACCTCAAGCTGCCCATGCCCTGGCCGGACATACTTTGCGATTATCAACGCGTCAAAAACCTGCAGCACAATGCGCTCTGGCGTGATTATTCCGAGAAAAACCAACTCAACGAAAAGCCTGCGGAAGAGCCCTTCAAGGCAGCGAAAATCAAAGAACAAATAAATGTTTTCTATATCTGCGTCTCGCTATCAAGCATCACCCTGTTTTTTCTGATCCGCACCAGCCGTCGCTCCCTGTCCGCGGATGCCGAAGCGCTCACAACCGCCGAGGGAAAAACCATCCCATACCACAGCATGCGCGTTCTCGATCTGCGCAAATGGGACGGCAAAGGCATCGCCTTCATTGAATACAATAGCGCCTCTGGCACGAAAAGAGCCAGAATCGACGGCTTAACCTATGGCGGATTCAGCCAAGATAAGAACCAGCCAGCCGAAGCGCTTATGCGCCAGATTCGTAGCCATTTTACTGGTGAAATGATTGATTACTCGGTAGATGAAGAGCTGAAGGGTGAAGAGTGAATGGCGAGTGGTGAAAGCCAGTTCAGGTTTCAATCCTTACATACCCCCGTTATCTCCGCATCCTCCGATCCTCCGTTTATAAACTCTAAATGGTCTGAATGCCCTGAGCCCCTCATTTTTTCCTATCGCTTTGACGCTTTTCACGTTTTCATGATTGCCAACCAAGGCGCTGACGCGCTAACCGTTTCCCACACCAACACACAACCACTCAACACATGTCAGACAAATCGATCGAAGAACGCGTTAAGGAAATCATTGTAGACCAACTCGGAGTCAGTGCCGACCAAGTAACTCTCGAAGCCAAATTTGTTGAGGACCTCGGTGCCGACTCTCTTGATACCGTTGAGCTCGTTATGGCTCTTGAAGAGGAATTCGACGTCGAGGTTCCAGACGATGAAGCCGAGAAGCTTCAGGCTGTCAAAGACGTCGTCAATTTCATCACCAGTAAGAAAGGCTGATCCGCTAGAATTTAAGTTTTCAAAAAGGGTGGTTGTCGCAAGGCATCCACCCTTTTATTTGGAAGATTTTTCAGTCATGCCTTAATACTCAAAAAAATGAACCACCGATGGACACCGATGAACACTGATTGTAGGTTAGCTTAGAACAATTCAATTTTCGTCTATCCAGAGAAAAGCCGATACACACATCTTTGAAATTATCAGTGTTCATCGGTGTCCATCGGTGGTTTATTTCCGTCTAAATTTTTATTCTTTCAATCCGCATGCCCAGCCGAGACGACATTCAATATGCCATGGAGACCACCCGAGTTCTTCATGAACCGGATCACCGCATCCAAACGTTTGGAGAAACGCGTTTTGAGTTTCAGCTTTTGAGTGAGCCGATGGATCAAGTGGGAAAAGTACGGATTCGTACCGGTGAAGTGGAGGCGATCAAACCCCGAATTTTACGCCCCGAGTCCTATCGCGAAATCGAGCTAGAAGGGTTTGATGATCATGCGCGGGCTCGTTTCGATCAACTGGTGGAGAAACTCAGGGAGCAGGGCCGGGATCTTGCGTTTCTTCAATATGGCTTTCGCTTCAAACGCGGTGCGGTTAACGAGGAGGTCTTCCATGACTCCATCGAAGCCGTCCGCGAACGTGTTCTCGAGGACATCCGCCGAACCGGTAATCCATCCCGCGCCATCATTGAAGGCGTGGACGACACCTGGGAGGTCTCGATCCTGAAATTTTCTTTTGAGATGATTCTTCGCTCGCATGAAATCAATGCTTTCGACTTACGCAGGAAAGGCCTGATCTAGTGAAACACCCTGCCATTGCCGCCATATGAAAATCTGGCTCATCATCAAAATCGTCGCCGGCATCGTCGTCGCCGGAATTGCGACGTTTTCAGGCATGATGGCCTACCATGTCGCGGTCAAACCTCTGGGCGGAGTGTTTGCAAAAATCATTCCTGATGCCGGAGCCGTCTTGCGCGAAACCAAAGAGGAAGACTTCAGCAAAATGCTCGAATTGGCGGAGATTCCCGACTTCGAGCCTGGAGACCGCGCATTCCAAAAAGCCCATGAACTCATCGCTCTTGGCAAAATCCGCGAAGGGCGCGAGAAGCTCATGGCCATCATCAATGTTTTTTCCTCCTCGCCTGCCACGCCACAGGCCCGCCGCATCGTCAGTATGATGAATCTGGATGAAGTCTTGTCCTCCGATTTCCGCACCGGAAAATCTTCCTACAAAGTGAAATCAGGCGATTCCTATTTTGCCATCGCAGATCGCAACGAGACATCACTCGACATGATCATGCACCTCAACAACATGATGGAGTTGAAGAATTTGAAAGTCGGCGACCAATTGAGCCTGATGCCTCTGAACTATCGCATGGTGATCGAGCCTTCACGTAACTCGGTCTCTCTGTGGGAAGATGCGAAATTCATCTGCGACTATCCGATTCTGAGTATCCAAGGAGGGAGTCCCGGTCCCGGCAAAACGGTGATCGCAACGCGGCGCGCGGATCTTGCCGGAAAGGTCATCCAGCCCACGGTCACTGGATACCGATCCGCCTCAAAAAGCATAACGCTCAAAAACCCCGCCTTTCAGATTCTCCCCCATGATAAGGATCATGAAGCCTCAAAACGCGGCATATTCCTCAAAGAAGCGGATCTCGAGGAGCTATTCCTGCTGACCCGAACTGGCAATGCCGTGGAAATCCGGTCGGCGAAGAAATAGTCGGTAACCGCATGCGGGATGCAACGGATTTTTTGATTTCATCCCTGCCTTGATCAAGGTGGATATGGAATATGTATATGTGTCCCGCTCTTGATTAAAACCTGCTAAAGTTGCCGTATGCATCAATCTATGAAACCTTCATTGCTGATATCGAGTTTCCATCTTGTTTTTTCCTTGCTGGTTTGCTCGCTTGCATTTGCTCGCGCAGAATCCGGCGAGTCTCTTTTCGACGGAAAAATCCTCGCGGGCTGGAAAACGGTAAAAGAGGAAAATGCGAAATTCTGGTCCGTGGTTGATGGGGTGATCGTCGGCAGCAATGGAGATCAGAAGGTCCCTACCAATACTTATCTGGTTTATGAAAAGGAATACGGGGATTTTGAATTTCGCTGCAAGTTTCGCATCAGCGGGGATCACAAGACGGGTCTCATCAACAGCGGCATTCAATACCGTTCCGTCATTGAAAAAGGAAAGATTGCCGGATATCAGGCGGATATCGGAAAAGGTTACTGGGGAGATATCTACGATGAACATCGTAGAGGAAAACTGGTCCAGGGAAATACCGCTGTATTGTTGCAAACCCTCGTCGAAGACGGATGGAATGATTACCTGATTCGCTGCAAGGGGAACCATCATGAGCTTTTCATCAATGGAATCAAAACCGCGGATTACACGGAAGAAAAAGACTTTCCGAGCAAAGGCTTCCTTGCCATTCAGTTGCATAGCGGAGGAGTGGCTAAGGTTGAATTCAAAGATCTAACAGTGAAGGAGCTCTAAGCGCATGCCCTTAATCCGAACGATGAAACCCCTGCTCCTGCCATTACTTGGAATCTGCATATTTGCGCAAGAGTTGCGCGCGAAGCCTACACAGTCATTAAGAACTGCGGCGTTTAGCCCGGAACAACAACTTAGCGGATTTAAAGTGCCGGAAGGTTTTGTGGTGGAGCTTGTCGCGAGTGAGGTTGATGGTGTGGTAAACCCGATTGATCTTGCCTTTGATGATGCCGGGCGCCTATGGACGCAAACCGCGCGGATGTATCCCTTGGATCCGTCCAAAGATATCAAATGGAACGACCTGTTGAAATTAATGGACGATCCGGAGGCTCAGAAGCGCAATCCGGAATTCAAACGTGTTCTTGATCTCTATCAGGGCAATGCCAAAGGAGATGATCAGGTATTGGTGCTTTCAGGTATCTACGGGAAAGAAAAAACGAAAGTCTCGGTCTTTGCGGATGGCTTGGCGATTCCACAAAGCATCTTGCCTTATGGAAAGGGCGCTTATGTCGCTCAAGGTTCCGAGCTTTTCTATCTCGAAGACACCGACCAAGACGGCAAGGCCGACAAGCGCACACCCATACTTACGGGCTTCGGGTTTACCGATACGCATACCATGTCCCACACGCTGGTTCGCGGACCAGGCGGGTGGATTCATTTCAGCCAGGGAGCCTTGAACAAAGGTGAGGCAACTGCTGTAAAAAGCGGCATGAAGGCACGCTTTGATTATTCTAAAATCGGACGATTCTCCACCGATGGTAACAAGATCGAAGTTATTTCCAGCGGATTGAACAATATCTGGGGTTTCTGGATGCGCGCCAACGGCCAGTGGTGGGGATCTGAAGCGAATGATATGGGATGGTCCATTGCACCCATGGAGCCTGGCACGGGTTTCGAAGGAATTGGTAACGACGCGATCAGGCCCTATCAGCCAAAGTTTCCTAGGCTTCATACGTTTCGTGTCGGTGGCACGGGTATCTCCGGACTCGCCTATGCGGATGACGAAGCGGGTAGCTTCCCGGCCGAATGGAAGGACGTGGCATTCCTCGCAAATCCCATCACCAACAAAATCAATGCGGTTCATGTCAAACGCAATGAAGACGGAACGGTTGCGGCAAAACATTTGCCGGATTTTCTAACAAGCACGGACGATTGGTTTCGTCCGGTGAACATCGAGTTCGGGCCCGACGGATGCCTGTATATCGCGGATTGGTATGACAAAATCATATCCCATAATGAAGTTTCGACGAGCCATCCTGACCGTGACAAAGCTCGTGGGAGAATTTGGAGAGTCCGGTATAAAGGAAATGCGGCCAGAGATATTCCGAACCTGTATCAGGCGAAATCCGAAGTTCTTGTCAGGCGCTTGTTCGCTCCCTCCATCTGGGAAAAGCGCTCGGCCTTGCATCAGATCACGGAACGAAAGCTCAAGCAACTTGCTCCCGCACTTGTTAAGTTGGCGAGCAACGAGGCGGCAACTGAAGTCACTAGAATTCATGCGTTATGGGCATTGGAAGGAATCGGTCATTACGACGCGGTATTGATGAACAGCCTCTTGGACGGTAAATTTTCTGATCTCCGGCGTGAGGCAGTGCGATCACTTGCCAATCTCGCTCCCAATTTGGATGCCTTTAACAAGGCGCTTGCTTTGCGTATCGAAGATCCCGATCCAATGGTGCGTTCCCAGGTTCTGAGAACCTTAGCCGAGCGTGGAGAAGCCAACGCGGATACCATTCATATTTTGGTCACCGCATGTAAACCTGAAATCAAGGGTGACACATTGGGAGGTCCTTACGAGAGGAAATTCGAACGCTTTCTTGCGCGTATGGCGTTGGAAAAATTTCCCACACAGCTGAGTGAATATCTCCAGAGTCCACTTGTAAAAAAACAGAGTGGTGCAAACACGCTCTGGGCAAGCCAAGCCCTTCCAATGGAACAACGCAACAAGGTATTTCTCGGCATATGGGCGGAGCTGAACCACAAGGTGCAACTCGATGAATCGACTTTTGTGATGTTCGCAGGCATGTTGGATTATCCAGAGATTGCCAAAGAAGTTGAACCCGTTCTTCAGAATACCGAACACGGCCCGACGTATGTTGCTTTTGCTCTGAAAAATCAGGCTCAGACTCAATCCGCCCAGCTTGCTGCAATTTTCGTCCCGGTGATTGAAAGGATGCTGGCAGATCCCAAATCCCGAATGATGGCGTTGGATGCGGTGGCGAGGATGAATGTTCCTGTGAAATCCGATGCGGTGACGCGCTTGTTGGAAGAAAATGTGTCGTCCGAATGGGTCAGCGCCGTTCTTAAAGCCCTTCAGTCCGATTCCAAACGAAATCGCGATGCGATTCTTGGCTTGGCATCTGACGATTCGCTTGCCTTTCCCACGCGACTCAGCGCGCTTCACAGCCTGACGCAAATCGCACCGCAAGAGGGAAGTGAAATATTGCAACCATGGCTCAAAAAAATGAGTGATGAGCAGAAGCGCGAGTTTGCGCGCGAGTTTTCAGCCTCGAAACAAGGTTCTGCCATTTTGATTCAAGAATACGCAAGTGGGCGGATACTCATCGATTCATTCGACACCACGAGTGCCGAGCGGATGAATCAATTGCTTAAGAAAAACGCGGATGCCACCGATATTCTGAACAAGGTCAGGACTGCTGATGCGGAGAAGAAAAAAGAACTGGCGAATCGGTTCAGTCATCTGGTGAAAGTTTCGGAGCAATCCAAAGGAGATCCTGCCAAAGGAAAGATCTTATTCGGCACGTGCCTTTTGTGCCACCGGGTTGGGGATCAGGGATTTGACATCGCTCCCGCACTGGATGGATCAGCGAAACGCGAGAGGGAGGCCCTGCTTACCGCGATTCTTTATCCTGATGCCGCGGTCGAGGGAGGCTATCAGGCTTACCGTGTCACCAAAAAGGACGACACTACCTTGGAAGGCTATTTAAACAAAGATGATGAAGCAGGCGTGACTTTGGCATTCATGGGTGGAGCCACGGTATTCATTCCTACTGCGGAAATTGCTTCGAAAGGTTTTGTTGGCGGACGCTCGTTCATGCCGAAAGGGTTGATCGACTCATACACGGACCAGCAAGTTTCAGACCTGTTCGCCTTCATTCAGACCTTGAATTAAAAAGCCGCTTCTCGATTTCAGCTTATTGAACAACGTCCGAGATCGCTTTGCTCAATGCCTCCATTCCGAATGTTATTTCCTCATGACTCACGGAGAGCGGGGGCATGAATACAACCGTGCCAAGGATGTTTCTTGTGAGTAGGCCATAATTTCTGGCGGCAGTGGCAATCTTTAATCCTGATTCTTTGTCGAATTCAATTCCGGCAATGAGCCCGCACTGACGGAACTCGCGAATCGACGGATGTCGCGCTTTCAAATCTTCAAGGGACCGGTTCAGCAAAAGAATTTTTTCTGGGAGATTTTCGAAGACGCGATCGTGCCTGAAAAGTTCAAGCGAAGCCAGCGCCGCGGCACAGCCAATGGGGTTTGCCGTATAACTATGTCCGTAGTAGAATGCGTTTTCCGAAGGACCGAGAAACGATGAATAGATTTGACCGGTGATCAACGTCGCAGCAAGCGGAACAGAGCCACCTGTGAGGCCTTTCGCCAAACAAAGGAAATCCGGTATTACATTTTCCTGTTGGCAGGCGAACATTGTGCCGGTTCGGCCAAAGCCGGTCATCACCTCATCAAGGATCAGGTGGATGCCATTTTCAGATGTCCAGTCACGCAACTTCTTGAGCATTCCTTTAGGCCAAGGGCGCATTTCGTTAACTCCTTGAATCAAGGGTTCAATGACTACTGCGGATATAGTAGATGTAAGCACATGATCCAGATGATCGATGGACGAAAGGAATTCGGCTTCAAAGCCCGAGGACCGGAACCGGGAGAAGAAACGGTTCACTCCACCAAGCGAGGCTGCGCCCAAGGTATCGCCGTGGTAAGCGTTGTCGAACGCGAGGAAACGGGTGCGCTTTTCCTGTCCCGTCTGCATTCGGGACTGCAGCGACATTTTCAAAGCAACCTCAACAGCTGTGGAGCCGTTGTCGGAAAAGAAGACTCGCTCGAGCGTCTTTTCAGGGAAAAACGATACCAGCTTTTCCGCGAGCTCAGAAGCAAGCGGATGCCCTAGCCCCAAGTAAGACGAATGATCCAAGGCCGCCGCTTGCTTGGCGATTGCCTGGGCAATTTCAGGTCGGCAGTGGCCATGGATATTTGTCCAGATCGATGAATTGCCATCGAGGTATTTCTTATCATTCGCATCGTATAGCCAAACGCCTTCGCCCCGAACGATCATGACTGGATCGTGCGCAGGGTCGCACCAATCATCCTGAGGGGTGAATGGGTGCCAACAATGGGCTTTGTCTGCGGTGATGGAATCGGCCACGTAGAAAGGTTAAACTGCGAATGAACGCGAATGAACGCGAATTTTTCGATAAATTCATCACGCGCAGGCTACGGAAACCCATGTGCGCCGCTGCTTGTTTTCATGAGGAGTCGGGAATTTCAAACTTCACTTCCCATCCCATTCGCTATCTTGAATCGCCATGAGTCTTTTGACTTCATCGGGTCGCTCTTTCGCCAAGTTGCTATTTTCAAGAGGGTCGGCCTTGAGATCGTAGAGTTCGATTTCGGTAGGGATGGCGTGGAACGGACGGGTGGGTTTGGCTGGACTAGGGATGATGAGTTTCGAAAAACCATCAATCACCACGCGCGCATACAAACTCTTGCCGGGATCTTTGAGGTCGGCGATGTCGTGACAGTAAGACTCCACGAAAATGGATTTGCGTTTCGTCATGGCATCGCGATCCAGCAAGTCCAGCTCAGGAATGTCGGTTGGAGCTTTGACCTTGGCGATTTTAAGAATGGTCGCTGCATATCAGCTCTCCACAAGTTCCGCACCTTTGATGAGGCGGCAGAATTCTTTTTTTGTCACATCATGCAGAGTGCCTTCAACGGCTTCTGGGTCCGAGGTTTCCTTGTAACGGATCGCGAGCCGCTCCCAGATGACGATCCGTAAATACTTGTCTCCTGATTTCCAGAGTTGGTTTTGTGCGAGTTGGATCATGTTGTTAGAATTTCACCTGAGAGAGGGCTTCCAAGTCCGCAGGTGTTGTGATTTTGGGGTTGGGTGAAGTGGAGGCTATCAACTGGGTTTTGACCGAGATGGTTTCAAGCGCAGAGGTTTCATCGGTTACGGACAAGCCTTCTTCAAGAATATGCCGGTAGGCGGACTGAATAAGATCGGCTTTGAAAACCTGGGGGGTTTCGACCAACCAGAGGTTTTCACGCGAGACCGGAGATTCGGTCAGTCCTTCGCTGTCCGTGCGTTTCAAAGTTTCGGTGACTCGGCGTGCAAGGCTTGCCGCTCCGTGGGTTCTTGCGGCGGAAAGCGTTGCAAGAATATCAGCTTGCGACACGAGCGGGCGTGCAGCGTCATGGATGAGGATAAATTCCGCATGGCCCGAGATGGCGGACAGACCGTTGGCAACCGACAAATGCCGCTCCGCTCCGCCAGCCACGCGGCGCACGGGCTTGATAAATGTGGATGGATCTAACAACTCAAAACGTTCTGGAGAGCAGATAACCAGAATTTCTGTGATCGCCTCACAAGTGAGGAAGGCTTTCAGCGTGTGAGCGAGCACGGGTTTGCCGTCGAGTTGAGCGGCGAGCTTGTCAAAGCCCATGCGCTGGCTGCTACCGGCGGCAACGAGGATGGCGGAGATTTCAGGTTTCACGATAAATGCTTTTTAACCACTGAGGCGCCGAGATCGCTGAGAAAGCCGGGAAACAGGAAATGAAGTGAAGAGGTGAACGTGGACTTTGATCGGATTCGTGCGGCTCGCGGATTGAAAGAAAAGGCCCCACCCATGAAATAGGGAGGGGCTTGTTGTTCAAGTTGATAAAATTGGGTTCAAGCCAGTGCGAGAAGCTTGGCTTTAAGTTGCTCTTTGGTAATATTAGCACCGACGATTTGATCTTTCACTTCGCCGTTTTTGAAAAACAGGAGAAGAGGAATGGATTTTACGTTGTATTTCACAGCAAGGTTGCGGGCTTCATCCACATTGACCTTGGTGACTTTTGCCTGACCTTCGACCTCGGTGGAGAGTTGCTCGAGGACGGGACCGATCATTTTGCACGGACCGCACCACTCTGCCCAGAAATCGACGAGAACAGGGAGATCGGAATCGATCACTTCGGATTGGAAATTTTCTTCGGTAAGGTTAAGAGCCATGCACGAAACCTGAAACCCGCGAGCCCTTTCGTCAAGGGCGGGAAGGAAAAAAATTCAGTCGAAGTTTGGGTTACAAATTGAGCGGTGGATCGGGGAAATTGGCTCCCATGTATACGAGATAAGCCAAGCCGGCCGCGGCCAAAGTGTTGAGAATTCCAAGAATCATAGCAAAGTCGGTTAGGGTGTTTTATTCGATCAATCGCATCCAATCGCCAGCAGGCTCGGCATCTTCCGCATCGATCCAGATGCTGGACATTTTAAGTTGCAAACTAAGCACGATGATTGCAGCCAAGAGGCCTACGCCAGCGAGGATCTTGGTGAATGCCGAAGCTCCGGTCTCATCATCTCCTGCTTCCATGGTAGGGAGCGTTGAGCTGCGTATGGTCGCTGCAGCGGAAGGGGTTGGCAAAGGCTTTGTAGCAGCGCCAGGTCCGGGTAGCGGCATGCCGGGTTGGCCCATAGGAGACAGCGGCTTGGTGGGTGGAGCGAGCGAAACGGTTGCTTTTGGAAGTGATGCCGTCTGGGCAAGAGGGGAAGCAGGTGCGGTTGGCGCAGCCGATCCGGGCAGAGGCATGTTGGCCGTCTTGAGCGCGATGGTGGGTGCGCCAACGGGTTTGTTAGACGTCGCCAGCTTCATGGTTGGCATGCCGGCTGTGGGCGTTAAAAGCGGCTTGGTAGCCGATCCCATGGGAGCGAGAGGTTTGGTTCCGGCCCGTACCGTTGAAGCAAGCGGAATGGTTGGAGCACCGGTTGCGATGAGTGGTTTGACGGGGGCTCCTGCAGTCGGTGCCACAGGGATGGTCGGCATTCCAGTGGCAGTGATAGGTTTGATCGGCGTTACGGCAGGGACGGTGCCGCCCGGTCCGGCCGTTTTGAGTGGGATCGTAGGCGCTGGAACTTTTGGTGGGCCTGCTGCCGGAGCGGTGATTGAGGGTATGGCGTTCTGGGGCGCGTCGGTCATGGCTGGCGCCACAGGAGCGGTAGGCTGAATCGTGGCTGGCGCACTTACAAGAGGCGGAGCAATGGCTTGAACGGGTACTACAGGTCTGGGCGCGACAGCAGGGGAGAGCCTGATGGGAGCATTCGCATCCGTTGGAGGCAGAGGAGCGAATGGAATTGCCGGTGGAGCATCTGCCGCTTTGAGAGTCACTCGCACGGTTTCTTTTTTCAAGGGCACGCTTGAGGTGATTTTGGAAGCTGGGATATTATCGTTTTCGCTCATGCGCTGTGGTTTTTGTATCTAGTAAAAAAAGCAATTTGAATCCTGACTGTCAAACACGCATCTCCAAAAATATGCTAGGTTATTTGCCGAGAGATCGTGGAATTTTAGGCAAATATGCGTTGGTAGATCCAGAAAAGTGCCACCAAAGCGATCAAGACCGAGCCGATGTTCTGAATGGAGATGGTCCATTTCCGAAATGGGATGAGGATAATGAAGGCGCAAATCAAGAGCGTGGCTTGCGCGAGTTCAACTCCGATATTGAACGAGACAAGGGGTAGAGCCAATGCTTTACCGCTGAGATCTCCAAGTTTCCCTCTGAGTACATCGGCGAATCCCATCCCATGAATGAGGCCGAAGCCAAAGACGAGATATAGGCGGGAGGTGTTGATTCTTTTAGCAAACAGATTTTCGATTCCGATCCATGCAATACTGACGGCGATTAGCACTTCGACCCATTTGGCAGGAAAATGAATCACACCAAAAATCACCAAAGCCAGCGTGATCGAATGAGCAAGAGTGAATAGCAAGGACTGGCCAAGCAGGGGCTTGATGCGTGGAGCGAGCAGAAACAACCCAAGGATAAAGAGAATGTGATCCAGTCCCATGGGAATCACGTGTCGAAAGCCGGAAACGATCCAGCTTTCCACTTGGGTTTGCTTCGAAGGTCTTGTTTCGGTCCGGGTGGAGGATATTTCCGAGGCCGCCACGTCCAGCAGAACACCGGACATTCCTGAAAAAACGCTTAAGGTGTCGAGTTCCTCCCCTTCGATCATGATCAGAATGAGTTCGGAATTCAGTTTATCGTTCCAAAAGACAGCCAGCTGGCCCGGTCCGGGTTGCGCGTCGACTTTGATTACGGCATTGGCAAGTGCCCAACCGCCGGTTTCCTCGGGAAGAACCAGCGGCTGATTCTTGAAATCGGAAAAATCAACTTTCCAATTCAGTGTCTTGCCATTGAATTTCAGAGTAAGGAGTTGGCGGAGGGTGTGTTCGATTTGTTCGACGTAACGATCTTGCGTAGCTTTCGGCGCAGCCATCACGTCCTTGCGCATGAGGGGTGGCGCAGACTCCACGCCACGCATCTCGGGCAGAAAATAGGCCATATCGAGCATGCCCTTGAGAACCCAAGTTTTTTCGGCGCGTTCGAATTCGAGTTCAACAGAATCGACCTGATGAGCGGATGTCGGGGAAATGAACGAGGCGTAAGAGAGGACGCAGAAGATGAGCCGGAACAGTTTCATAAAATGGAATCTGGGGAATGAATGAAACCCGTCGGGATAATCAAGTGATCGTTTGGAGATCAGAGCGAAAACTCACCATCATCGTCAACGCCATGCCAGCCAAGTTTCCCAAAGGCGCGAAAGATGCACTGTGCGAGTTCGCCCTGTTCCTCGCCCTCGGCGTGTTCGACGGTGGCGGAAGATGACAGACCACGATGGGATTCAATACTGATGACCGATTTGTAGCCTTCCAGATAAATCCAATCTCCCCATGCCTTCGATTCAAGGCGAGGCTCAAGGTGTTGTTTTTTGAGTGCGTCCAAGACTTCTTTGAGTGTGGATGGTGCGGATGAATCAGAAAGTTGAAGCAGAGTTTCCATAGCAGACGGTCGTGTGAGAAAATCTTAACGCAATCGACACGGCGGGTCGATAAGTAAGTGGGGCTTGACAGAGCCGCCGATATGATTCTTCGGTTTTTTGCAAAATCGGTTCGACAGATCAGGCTTGCGATAAATGACTTCTATGACGGGGTTTATTTGATCATATTGTCGCCGATGCCAAACGATTCCGGATTACTGGCCATTGCAATGGTAGCGGCTGTGTGTATCGGTTTGTCAAAATCCGGATTCAGCGGAATCTCGGTGGTCTCCGTGGTTTTATTTGCGGAAATCTACGGCGCGAAGGCGTCGGTGGGCTTGGCGTTGCCGTTATTGATTGCTGCGGATCTGATGACATATCCGGCGTTCATCAAATACGGTTCGTGGAAGCCGGTATGGAAATTGTTGCCTGCAACTTTGGCTGGCCTGTTGTTAGGTTGGTGGCTGTTGGGTGAGATCGGCGACGAAGTGGCAAGGCGTGTGATCGGAGGCTGTGTGCTTTTCATGGTGGCGGTGCAGGCTTTCAGAAAATGGCGACCCGGGTTTTTCGATGCAATGGCAGAGTCGCGCGGTTTCGGTTATTCCGCCGGTGTGATGGGTGGTTTTTCGACCATGTTGGCCAATGCCGCAGGGCCGGTGATCCAGCTTTATTTACTGACTCGGCGGATTCCAAAGATGGAATTGATTGGGATAGGCGCGCGTTTTTTTCTGCTGATCAACCTCATCAAAATCCCTCTCAATGCCAAGCTCGCGCTGATCACCGAAGCCAGTCTTTGGGAGAATGCGAAACTTCTACCGGGAGTTTTTGTGGGAATTGTGATCGGCCGCTGGTTGATCGGCAGGGTTCCCCAAGCGGCATTCGAATGGATGATCGTCGGCTTCTCGTTTGTCGCTGCCGCAAGGTTGCTTTGGGCCTAGGCCGGGCGGAATCTCACAAAATGAGGATTTTTCATAAAAAATAAAAAAATCCTGATGGCGGCACCGCTTCACAACATGGAAGAGGCTGAATTCGAGCGGTGAAGACCGTTCACTTGGCCTGAACCTGAAAAGTCATCTTTCGTCCCGCTTCATGTGAAATCCGCAGCCCCTGCCCGAGTGCGCCGTTAATTTTTTGTTCCTGTTGTTGATGTGCTGTGAAAGCCAGCTTCGTGATTCGACGGGAGTCTTCAGTATCTTTGGAAATCAATTTTCGATCAAACTCCAAAAGGTTCCTGAAGGCTCCCGTTGAATCACGAAGCTCTTTCCCATCGCATGACATCCCACAGGTTTCATATTTCAATACAGGAGGGTATGTTTGGGGGTAGGTTTTCCGTTTTCTTTCTATGGTCGGATGTTTTCAAGGGTGATTCGGCTTTCACGAGTGAAGTTTTTCTTTAGCGGTTGTGTTTTTCAGTATTAATGGTGTTCAATGAGCATGAAAAAAGCCTGTCCGGATTGTCCTGAAATTACCGAGGAACATCAGATTACCGAGGAGGAAATCCGCCAACAAAAGATCTTTGAACTTGAGGTGGAAGAACGCTCTTGGTTGGCTGGTCCGCGCTCTCGGTTTCACGATCTTTGTTCGCTGATCCGCGTTGGTCTGGATTTGATACGGGCTTATCGTATTCTGCATTTCGTGGGGCCCTGCGTAACCATTTTCGGATCTGCCAGAACCCGACCCGGAACCCATTGGTATGAGTTGGCAAGGCAGATGGGAGCGGCGAGTGCGGAACTCGGTTTCACTGTCATCACGGGCGGAGGTCCGGGCACCATGCAGGCGGGCAACCAGGGCGCTTTTGAGGCCGGTGGACGTTCGATTGGTGTCAATATCATCCTGCCCTTCGAGCAAGAGGTGAATCCGTTTGTCCATCGCTCGGTGAACATGAGATATTTCTTCACACGCAAAACCATGCTGGTGAAGTATTCGTATGCGTTTATCGTCATGCCGGGAGGCGCCGGAACCATGGATGAGATGTTCGAGACCATGACCTTGATTCAAACCGGCAAGCTCAAAAACTTTCCGATTATTTTGATGGGCAAAGAATTCTGGCAGCCGCTTATGGACTTTCTCTACAAGATGGTCGATGAGGGGATGATCAGTCCGGAGGATCCCGATCTGATTTTTTTCACCGACAGTGTCGAGGAGGCCAAAGCGCATCTTCAACGACTTGCTGTCAGACAGTTTGGCTTGCGTCGGAAAATCACGCCGAGACCGATTCCGGTCCTTGGCGAAAAGGGAATGGCATGAAAATGAACGTCACTGCCCATTACGACTTGGCCAGGAAGAACCTGCGCTGTCTCTCGGATATCGGCATGCCGATTTTCTCCATCACCGCAAGCATGTCTTCCCACAGGGCGCGCTTGACCTCATTTGATCCGCTCTGAAGCAGATAGCTGGGGTGATAAGTCACTCTGGCGGGGATGCCGGAAATTTCGTGCCATTTGCCGCGCATGTTTCCAACGGCGCCCTGAAGATTCAATAGGCCTTCAGCCGTGGTTACGCCAAGAGCGATAATGACTGCGGGTTTGATGATTTCGATCTCGGCCATCACCAAGGGAAGGCACGCCGCCATTTCCTGGGAGGTGGGTTTGCGGTTATTGGTGGTTTGCTTGGGAGTAGCTGGGCGGAATTTCACCAGATTTGAAATATAGATGTCCTCGCGAGTGAGATCCATTGCATGGAGTATTTCACCTAGCTTTTGTCCAGCCGGTCCGACGAAGGGCTGAACTTCCCTTTCCTCATGATAGCCAGGAGCCTCGCCAATCAGCATGATTTTCGCATCGGGGTTGCCTGTCGCAAAAACCAAGGTCTCACACAGGGTGCCCAGCGCGCGTGCCGGCGCCCAATTCGCGGCTTGGCGTTTGACGCTTTCAAGCTTCGCAGGTTTGTCCTCGCCCTCGATGATCAGCTCAACGAGTTGTGGTGCCGACTGTGGTGCCGATTGTGGGGCCGTGATTTCTCCGGGAATGTCGGGCTGTAGCTCGATGGGTTTTCGCGCGCGGATGTAAAGTTCGCGCAGTCCGTCGCGAGTCTCACTGTCCAAAAAAACATGGCTGGTTCCATGTGCCTGCTCGGACTGGAGAAATTCAATAACGGCATCTACGGGGCGGTTCACGTCTCAGTCTTATGATTTCCATCAGGGTGAATCAATCCCCGCCTCATGTTTTTTGATTTTCACTCTTGCGGCTGGGATTTGGAACCCATAGACCGTAGCCATGTCCCATTTCCCTGACATCCCTAAAATTCAGTTCGAAGGTCCGAAATCCAAAAATCCTTTCGCGTTTAAGCAATATAATCCCGATGAAATCGTCGCGGGAAAAACCATGAAAGATCATTGCCGTTTCGCTGCTGCCTATTGGCACGTCATGCGTAACGGGCTTTCCGATCCATTCGGTGGACCGACTGCCCTGATGCCATGGGATGACCAGAGCGATTCCGTTTCCAATGCTCTCAAACGTGCGGATGTCTTTTTCGAGTTTCTTGATAAAATCGGAATCGATTACTACTGCTGGCACGATCGCGACATCGCGCCAGAGCTTGGAGATCTTGCAAAATCCAATGCGGCTTTAGAAAAAGTCACCGATCACCTGCTTGGCCTTCAAAAAGCCCACGGCAAGAAATTGCTTTGGGGCACCGCTTGCTTGTTCTCACATCCACGCTACTCGCAGGGTGCAGGCACCTCGCCAAACGCGGATGTCTTCGCCTATGGCGCAGCTCAAGTCAAAGCTGCCATGGACGGCACCCTGAAACTGGGTGGTGAGGGCTACACTTTCTGGGGTGGCCGTGAGGGTTACTCGACGCTTCTGAATACCGACATGAAGCGCGAACTCGATAACCTCGCGAATCTTCTTCATCTCGCCGTCGACTACGCGAAAACCATAGGCTTCAAAGGTCAGTTTTACATCGAGCCGAAACCACGCGAGCCCTCCACGCACCAATACGATTCCGACTCCGCTGCCTGCCTCAACTTCCTCCGTCAGTATGGTCTGATGGATCATTTCAAACTGAACTTGGAAACTAACCACGCAACTCTCGCTGGACACACGATGCTTCACGAGATGACCGTCGCTATCGATGCGAACGCGCTCGGCTCCGTTGACGCCAACCAAGGTGATGAGCTCATCGGCTGGGATACTGACCAATTCCCGACAGACATTTACCTCACGACCGAGATCATGTTGAAAGTCTTGGAAATGGGCGGATTCACCACGGGCGGTCTCAACTTCGATGCGAAACGCCGCCGCGAATCCCATGAGCCTTCCGACTTGTTCCATGCCCACATCGGTGGAATGGATGCCTTCGCTCGTGGTCTGAAAATCGCTGCCGCAATCCGCGAAGATGGCAGGCTTCAGGATTTCGTTACCAACCGCTACAAATCCTGGACCACCGGTATCGGCGCCAAAATCGCCAACAAACAAATCAGCATGGAAGAAGTCAGCGCCTACGCCCTCTCCAATGGAGAGCCGACCCTCGATTCCGGTCGCCAAGAGATGCTCGAGAATTTGGTCAACGAATTCATCTGATCCAAAATCCCGGAGAGCCGTGCCTCTGGGCGGCTGATCCGGGATCCTAATGGAAGCTCAACTCATAGCGGCGATCTTCTGGCGGCCCCGATAAACCCGAAATCCGAAGTTGAGTAAAGCATCGTTTGGCTACAGGTCATATGGTAGAAGAGTTGTGTCAAATAACCACAAACCAACTTCTTTCACCAAACGATGCAAACGATTTGTCACCCTGTTTCTCCCGCTCGGCAAGTCCGCCTCGCTTTCACATCGAAAAACTCAAGAACGATCTACAAGCCGACGGCTTCTGTATGAAAGATTCTTACGCTACCGCCTGGGGCTGGAATCCCCAGCCACGATTCAATACGAAAGGACTTTTGGCAACCGGTCTACCCACAGCGCGCATCGTAGAGGTGTATCCGAAGAAAACATTGCGCCAAACGACCAAACCCGCATGAATCACAATCAACAAACCGATCAAATCCGCGCTCTGTTTGCGCGTCTTCCGAGGAGTCTAGTGTGGTAATTCCGCACGCTGGGATCTGCGAGGGGGCGTCGAGCAAATCGGCGTCCCTACTTCAATCTCCAAAGAAATTCCTTGCGACATAAACGGTATCATGGATAATACCGCAAGTGTATGCAATTCTCGATACGTCAGTCCTTGTGGCGGGACTCCGATCCAATCGGGGAGCCAGCTTTCAGATCCTCCGGGCGATCCGTGCCTGGGATATCCGTATTGCCGTGTCTGTCGCCCTCGTTCTTGAGTATGAGTCGGTCGTTCTGCGGCCTGGCCTCCTTCCTCATTTCACGGCTGATGAGCTCCGCAGGATTGTGGACGGCCTTTGCCAGTTGGCCGATCACCAGCAAGTGTTTTTCGCTTGGCGGCCATTCCTGCCCGATCCAGACGATGATCTTGTTCTCGAGCTTGCGGTCGCAGCATCGGCCGCATTCGTCATCACACACAACATCAGCGACTTTCGAGGTTCAGAATCAATGGGCGTTCGCGCCATCACACCTGCCACAACCCTAGATATCATCAGACCATGACTACATTATCCATCCGTGTTCCCGATTCCCTCCATCGCGCGATCAAAGAACTCGCGACGAAGGACGGTTACTCCATGAACCAATTCCTTATTACAGCGGCAGCTGAGAAGCTTTCGGCACTTAGTACCGTTGATTACCTTCGACAACGAGCAGAGAAAGCCAATCTCAAGGATTTTGACAGCCTACTGGCCCGCGTGCCTGATGCCGCCCCAGATCCGGGTGACGAGCTACCTCCAAAACACAGAAGCAAACAAGGCGCGCCGTGACAACCCCTATCAGCCGTCCTGTTTACATGATCTTTCGTAGCTTCAACCTCAACCCTGTACTCGCCTTCCGCCCCCGCTGGTAGTGGTGTATGCGCTTTTACGTTGGCTCAAAAATAATCCTTGCACAGCGAACGTTAAAGCGTACGCTGTGTCCTATGAAGACAATATCAGCAACAACTGCTCGCACGGACCTCTACAGGGTCATTGATTCTACTCTTGAGGAGCACGAGCCTGTTCAGATTACAGGCAAGAGAGGCAATGCCATTTTAATTTCTGAGCAGGATTGGAGAGCAATTCAAGAGACCCTGTATCTCGTCAGCATACCAGGCATGCGGGATTCAATTCGAGCTGGGATGGCTGTGTCGATTGAAGATTGCAGCAAGGAAGTAGATCTATGAGTTACGAACTGGTTTACACTCGCCAGGCAAGGAAGGACGCAAAGAAACTCAAGGGTACACCTCTCGCGAAGAAGGCCAAAGAGCTAATTGAGATTATTCGTGAAGATCCGTTTGCAGATCCCCCACCATTTGAGGCTCTTGTGGGAGACCTGAAGGGCGCGTATTCACGCCGGATTAATATTCAGCATCGACTGGTGTACGAGGTAATTGGGGATAAGATGATCGTGAAGGTCATCCGGCTTTGGACACACTATGAATAAGATAGCCAACCCCAAGCCGCGCCACGCAACCCCTATCAGCCGCCCTTTTTACATGCCTTTTCGTAACTTCAACCTCAACTCCGTGATCGACACTCGCCCTCGCTGATAGGGTTGCGTGCTCTTTGAAGTTCGCCAATAAAAGTTATGAAACAAAGAATACCATTACTAGTATCATGTTAGCTAAGTGTCTTACAGATGTTTTCCACCTTTGAAAGGATTGCTTCTGGTGTTGCTGTCCAGCGGAATGGTTTCGGATCTGCGTTGTGCGCATCAAAGTAGCGCTGGATCGATGACTTCAATTCGCCGACGCTTCGAAAGCTTCCCCTGCGAATCATATCATTGGTGATTTTTGCGAAGAAGCGCTCCACTTGGTTGAGCCACGAACGGTGCGTCGGTATGAAATGAATGTGCCAGCGGGGATGTCTCGCAAGCCATTGTCTGACGCGTTCGGTTTTGTGAGTCGCGTAGTTGTCCATCATGAGATGAAGGTCGAGTTCGCCAGGCGTGGTGCGTTCCAAGTGGCGGAAGAATTCGAGCAGTTCGTTTTGCGAATGACGCTTGTGGCACTGGCCATAGACCTCACCGGTTTTCGAATTCAACTTCCCAATTCAACTTCCCCAATTCAACTTCCCAGACAAATAATACGCGCCCCATTCAAGAGTGGCCCTGCCGATAGTCGCGAAGGAGGTGGCGCGGCGCGAGTCCCAGCACCTGCTTGAATGTCTTGGACAGGTGAAAGGCATCGCTGAAGCCGAGTTCTTCGGCAATCGTATGAAGCGGGATGCCGCGCAGCAGCAAGGCCTTTGCTCGGTCGATTCGCAAAGCCCGGTAGGCGGCTATTGGAGCTATGCCAGCCTCCCGCCTGTAGCGGTGGGACAGGGCGGACACACTCACGTGCATCTCAGCAGCGACCTGTGCCAGGCTGAGCGGCTTGGCCAGATCCAGCCCTAGGAGCCGATTGACTTCCCTGACAAAATCGGTTTCGGCGCTCATGGTCGCGGGATCGACGCGATAGATCCCGGCATCCACGCGCTCCGCATTGACTAGCAGATGCAATGCGCGGCACAACGCCGCCTGCGCATCCCAGAAACCCGCCTCGCCGCTTTCCGCGCCCGAGCGCGCCGCTGACGCGATCAGCTTTCCGAGGGCGCCTTCGGGATCCAGAAAGCGCGCGTGCTTAGAGACAGGATTCACGCGGTCGGTTAGGGCTGTCTGTTCGCCGGCTGCGAATAACAGATAGCCGCTGTGGCGCGGCCCCTTTTCCACTCGCGTGTCCTCCCAGTAGCGGGTGTCCGGTGGATAGAGATGTGCCGTCTGCGCCGGTCGCACTTGCCATGGCCTGCGCGTTGAGCCGACACGGACGCTTCCATGAGGCGCAAACGCATAGTCAAGCACCCACAAACCACATCGATAACGACCGATTTTTTTTACATGTTCGCCACAATACTCGGAGGCGGAACCCAGGGAAGGTATGCCACCGAAACGCTCAGACCACATGAATTCATTCGAGATTCGATCCATTGCAGCATTTTCGGCAGGGAATCAAAAAAATGCAAGAATATACATATTTTTGGCATAGACTACCATTGTTTTTTGGGGCGGAAAAGGCTATGTTGGATACGTTATGAGTAAATCGAAGACCAAATTCCTACGCGCCCCATTCGTTCCGTCCTTTCGATGGGGCCTTCTTCTGCTGCTTCCGGCGCTTGCGTCGGCATCGGATGGCGTTGCCCAGGACAAGGAGCCGACGCGCCCGGAACGCCCTTGGCCAGTCGCGGTGGAACTCGCCGACGTGAGGATGACCGGCGAGCTGTCCAAGCGGCTGATGGCGAGCTTCGATCGTCTCGAGAAAAAAGACTACTCTCCCCCAGCGCTCTACGACTCCCCCAACGCCGGATGGCCTGGAGACAAAGAGGGGCGCACCTTGCTTGGACTCATTCTGCTGGAGCAGGTCACTGGGAGGCCGGCCAAGAACCTTGAGGCGAGCCTCGACATGTATGCGAGCAGAGTCAACGCCCAGGGATACCTCGGGCCGGTCATGGTGCCCGACACGGTCCACGAGCAGTCGCTCGGCGGGCAGTTCTGGGTCCTCAACGCGTTATACGAATACGAGGCGTGGAAGAAGAATGGTCGTGTGAAACCCTGGGCGGATCAGATCCTCAACAACATCTACCTTGCGTCCGCCGCCGCCTACCCCCGCTATCCGATCACGCCCGCGGAGCGGAAGACGCAGAGCTTCCAGTTGGCCGACGGACGAACCGGAAAATGGGATCTGGCCCCCATGGACATCGGCTGCGGGATGGCGGGCAGCCTTGACGCGTTGACGGACGCTTACAGGAGGCATCCATCCAAGGAGACGGGGCAAGTGCTGGATACGGTCATCAAGCGGTGGATAGAGATCGAACTGGAAGCGATCAATGCCCAGCTTCATTCAACCCTGATCTCGACCCGGTCGCTGCTTCGGCATTTCGAGACAACCGGGCGGAAGGAACTCCTACAGGTCGCGGCCGATCGGTACCGGCTCTACCGCGCGAAGGCGATGTCCGAGAATTTCGAGAACCACAACTGGTTCGGTCGGCCTGAGTGGACGGAGGGGTGCGCCGTTGTGGACTCGTTCATCATCGCCGTGCAGTTGTGGCGCTACACTGGCGAGGTCACTTACCTCGAGGATGCCCATCGGATCTACTACAACGGGCTGAGCGTCAATCAGAGAAGCAATGGCGGCCTCGGCTGTAACAGCTGCCCCTCGGTGGATAAACCCTTTCTAAGCATTGTATGCCAGGAGGCATCATGGTGCTGCACCCAGCGGGGTGCCGACGGGCTGACCAAGGCGGCGCAGTATTGCTTTTTCAAGAGCGACGCGGGCGTGATCGTGCCCTTTTACCAGGATGCCCGGGCCACCTTGCGCTGGGGCGAACAATCTCTCACGCTCCTCCAAAAGACGGGCTATCCGTGGCAGGGCAACGTGCGGCTTGAGGTAACCGCCGCCCAAGGCGATGAGCCACGGACCCTAAGCCTGTTTACGCCCTCCTGGGCTGAGCGCCCGGTCCTCAAGCTCAATAGCTCAATGGTATCGGTGACCCCCCAAGGCGGATTCCTCAACGTTTCGCGCCGCTGGCAGGCAGGGGACGTGGTGGAACTGTCGTTCGAGCAGAGCGTCGCGGCCAAGGCGCCCATCAACCGGGTCAACGGTGCCGACCGCG
>JBIIFS010000084.1:0-8028 GCA_044237185.1 Luteolibacter sp. | reverse complement strand
CCCTCAGCACCAGCGGCGCCAAAGCCGGACTTCCCGAGCATGCGATCCAACTCATTCCTTTCACCGACAGACAAAGCGTCGCCGCCATGGCCGGCATGGATCAATGGCTAGATCTTATTATACCAAGAGGCGGAAAAGGATTGATTGAAACGGTCGTTTCTCTTGCTCGAATGCCCGTCATCAAACACTACGACGGCATTTGCCACATCTACGTTTCCGAGAAAGCGGATCAGGAAATGGCGATCAACCTCATCCTCAACTCCAAGGTTCAAAAACCTGGTGTCTGCAACGCCCTCGAGACCCTACTCATCCAAAAATCCATCGCCAAAGATTTCCTCCAAAAAGTCGTCAGCGCACTCCGCGAAAAAGGCGTCGAAATCCGTGGCTGCGATCGCTGCCTGAAAATCCTCTCCGACCTCATTCCCGCGACTGAGGAAGATTGGTCGACCGAATACTTGGAAAAAATCCTCTCCATCAAAATCGTCGATACCCTCGAAGAAGCGATCACTCATATCAACACCTACGGCTCGCACCACACCGACAGCATCGTCACCACGGATTCCGCGGAAGCTGAGAAATTCCTGCGTTCGATTGATTCCGCCTGTGTCATGCACAACGCCTCTACCCGCTTCGCCGATGGTGGAGAATTTGGCTTCGGTGCAGAAATCGGTATCTCAACCGACAAACTCCACGCCCGCGGCCCGATGGGTTTACGCGAGCTCACCAGCTACCAATACCGCATCCGCGGTAATGGCCAGGTTCGGTAAAGACAGAAGACTTGGAGACAGAAGACAGAAGATCAGAGATAATCGAGCTACCTAATATCCCAATTTCCTAATTTCCAATCACCCTTCCCCACCGTGCCTAACAAAAACATTGTCTACTTCGACTTAGAAACCCAGCGCAGCATCAGCGATGTCGGGGGGTTCTCGAACAAAGCCAAGCTCTGCATATCTGTCGCCGTCACCTATTCCACCGCCACCGATGAATACGTCATCTATGGTGAAAACGAGCTCGATGCCCTCACCGATCAACTTCTCAAAGCCGATCTCGTCGTCGGTTGGAACCACATCGGTTTCGATTACCCTGTGCTACAAGCCTACGTCCTTCCCAACCTCGAAGAACAAACCCTCAACCTCGACATGATGCTAGACGTCAAGGAGCGCATGGGACGTTTCCTCAAACTCGACAACGTTGCGTCCTCCTGTCTTGGCACCGGAAAATCCGCCGACGGACTTGATGCGATTCGCTGGTGGCAGGAACATAAAAAAACCGGCGAGTTCGAGCCCCTGAGAAAAATCGCCGAATACTGTGCCTACGACGTCAAAGTCACCCGCTTCGTCCACGAATACGGCATGAAAAACGGCCACATCAAATACGAGGACGCCGGAAAAATGATCGAACTACCGGTCGAATGGTAGGGGAGCGCGGGCGTCCCGGCCGCATCTTTTCCTCAATGCAGGCAAGATGCCCGTGCTCCACTAACTTGCAACCTCCAAGAATCTTCTCGCATCCCGTAGCCAGATTCCACGCGAGTTCGGTCTATTCGATAGGACTACCGGCCGTGGCTTGTTTAATCTCCTAAATCTAACTCCCCAAATGCCTGATGATGTGGAACTTTAAGAGGCAGAATATTGAAGCCAATACTGGTATCTTCCCGAATGAGGCTATCAACTTTTTCGCATTTCTGGTCCGCAGTAAGGTAATGAGTGATTGAAGGATTTACATCTGCTTGGGCAAACATTTGTTCATCTTGATCTTCCGCAATTCCAATTTCAGCGCCCGTTCGCAATGCGACGATATCTTTTTTATCTTTTGATTCTTCTGCTAGCGCATAGGGTGCCGGCGGTAAGAAAATAAATGCAACCGTAGAGATGAGATTGCACAACAAGAACCTGATGTGGTCGCGCTTCATATAGAGCTATACGGTTAAAGTAATCAAACCGCAGCCACAAGACTGATCGACCCCAGTGCTAAGGAGGGAAATCTCTCACACTAAAGTGTCTACAAATAGTATCTGCGGAGACCATTATCACCAAAAGCGAAAGCCGCTAACTTATTAAGAGTCAACGGCTTTCATTGGTTGCGGGAGCAGGATTTGAACCTACGATCTTCAGGTTATGAGCCTGACGAGATACCTGACTTCTCCATCCCGCGTTTGGATGTTTCCGCCTTTCGGCGGGCGCAAGAAGTAACCGCCGATGATCATCACGCGCAAGGTAAAATTTTGCTTCTTTGTCATTTTTTGATTCAATCGCGCCGCAGATGACCGTAGCAGCAAAGAAATATCGAATCCTCGGTGAGGCCGAGTGGCGGGAGTTGGCTCAAAATCACTTCGATATCGCAAGCGCTCTCACCGCCGGTCCACGCCTGCGCAGGGATCGCGATGAAAAGCATCCAGTGGAGGATTTCCTCTTTAATTACTACCCCTACCCCATTGCCCTCATCGAGCAATGGCAACCGGGCTACGGCACGGTTTTAAAATTTTCCGATTTGGAAATTTTACCCAACCACCTGAAAAACCGCCGCTATCGGATCGATGCGGGGAGTTGCTGTCTCGACCTCGCCTTGATGGACGATAAAGAACGCCAACGACTCCAATGGATTCTCGAACTCCTGGAAGCCACCCGGCAACACGTCCCAAACTTCGCATGCCATGGCCTGCATGAATGGGCGATGGTTTATCGCGCGGAAGAAATTCGTCACGCAGCGATCGCTCCGCTGCGTTTGCCCCAAGCGGAAGTCGATGCTCTTGTTAGCTCCCGTCCCATCACTTGCACGCATTACGACGCGTTTCGTTTTTTTGCGAACCAAGCAAAGCCTCTGAATCGCCACACCCTAAGCCTCGATACCCGCCACGAAAACGAGCAACCCGGCTGCGTCCATGCAAACATGGATCTCTATAAATGGGCCGCGAAAGCCATGCCATGGATTGGCTCCGATTTATTGTTAGAAACTTTTCTCCTCGCCAGCCAGCTCCGAGATCTCGACATGCGTGCCAGCCCTTACGATCTCTCCGGTTGGAACGTGACTCCGATCAAAATCGAAAATCCGGAGGGTCGGCGCGAATACGAGACCGAACAGCGCCGCCTTGCCTCACTCGCCGGGGACCTGCGCACCAAGCTGATTGACGCAATCCAAGAGGTCGTTTTGGAAAGATAAGCCCTAGCTTACCGACGAAACAAAACGGTTGTTTTTTGCTTTGGCGTGGAAATAGACTGCCCAGCAACCCTGCTAATCCGTAACCCATTCGTCATGTCGAAACGTAACGCAGCCAAGACCCGATCCACCTCCTCCAGCTATTCCGCCGCAAAACAACGTTATGCTGATATGGGCGTGGATACAAAACCCCAAGCACATGCTGGATGCGGTGGAGTGCAAATTGTTTGGCATTGGGAGTGAGAGCTATGTCGTGGGTTCGCATGAATTCTACATGGGCTATGCGATCAAAAATCAAAAACTGCTCTGCCTGGATGCGGGTCACTTTCACCCGACGGAAACCATCGCCGACAAGCTCGGATCCGCCCTGATGCTTGTCCCGGAGATTCTGCTTCACGTCAGCCGCGGCGTGCGCTGGGACAGCGATCACGTCGTCACGCTCGACGATGCGCTCCAAGGCATCGCCTCCGCCCTCGTCCGCGACAACCTCCTCTCCCGCACCCACATCGGCATCGATTTCTTCGATGCCAGCATTAACCGTATTGCCGCATGGACCATCGGCAAGCCTGTCAGCTGGGCTTCTCTGTTACTCATCGTCGTCCCCCCGCTGCTAAATTTCAACGGCTCAATCGATTCCTCGCTGATGAATCAACTGCTACTCGCCGGGACAGTCATCTGGTTCGTCACCGCATCGCTCTGGATGAAGTCGGAGTAAATGAAGTTTAGAAGTTCTTGGTTCCTAGTTCTTGGTCAAGCTTCGCGCTATATTTTTACCAACCAAGAACAAAAAAACCTTCATTTCATGTTTTAAAATGAGGAACGTAGGAATGCAGGAAAAAAGTGAGAATCAAACCTTCCTGTCTTCCTGCCTTCCTTATTAAAAACCTCCTCATTTTTAAGCAAAAATCAAAAGAACAGAGAGCTGGAACAACTCCCCTTCACTCTTCTTCCTCTCCCCAACCAAGAACCAAGAACTCTTCAATACTCCTCTTCTTCCTCACCGGGAACCGGAGGAATCACGTCTTCGCGTTGGAGTAGCCTTTCCAGATCAAGGTCTTGGATGAGATCCGCAGGCGTCCCGCGGACGATCGATGCGTAAGGAACGATACGGTCCAACTCGGCAATCGCGCAGTGTACCATGGAGGAGACGATATCCGCATCATATTTCTCGCGTTCGAAGAGATTGGTCACGCGAAACACCAACATTTCACGGTCGAGATCATATTCAAAGCCGCCAAGCGTCAGTTGCTTGTTGGCTCGCATCAGAAGTTCAAGCAACGCGGGCATCTGCGGCTCAGCCACGAACATCGGGCTCTCGGAGACCACGCTTAACGCATTCAATTCAGGAAATGCCTGCACCACAAGATCCACCCGGGTATGATGCGCTTCAAAGCCGGCACGTAAAACCTCACGGCCTTCAACCAACTCGGTATGCCAGCCGTTTTTACCGAAAACTTCCTCCACGGATAATATCTGTCTTGAATGCGGTCTCATGCGTTGCGCCGAGATACTCGCCCAAGCATGGCCTTGGCAAGCAAGCTCCGAAACTTTCTATCGATCGGTTTGAGGGAAAGATGGAGCCCCGAGCTCTTTTCCTCGTTGAAATGCAGCGTTAGCCATTTTTTATCTTCACTGATCTCCACCGAAAACATTTCCTGCCAAAGCACGAGTCGCAGGTTTTTCGATGGGAAGAAAAACGGAAAAATCTCCAAGCCCAAGGGAGTTAAAATCAAATACGCATGTTTCGCCAGATGCCGGGTCAGCCAAAAACAACCCGATGCTAAACCGAGACATGGCAGCGCCCATAGTGGATGCGGAAGCTCCGGATGATCTCCCCGATACATCCCCGTCGCCAACAAAGTCACCGCCGCACCAATCCAAATCGCACCCAGCACGGCAAAACCAACTGCCTGCCCGGATCGGGTGAATCTGAGTTCTTTTTCCGGCTTACTGACCATGAATCAACAATCCTTGTCGGAATCCTCCGCTTTCCTGCGGACACCCTGCGCGTCAAACACCACAAAGTCGTCCCCTTCTTTCTTACGGCGCCACGAGTTCAGCAAGATGACCATCCCAAACCCCATCACAATGAAAGAAGCCTCCAAGAAAAACGGTGTCGAAATCAACCCCGCAGCCCATCCCACGCTTTCCCCCACCCATCCGGGAATGAAACGCCAAAACGCCAGCAGACAGATTACCGCCGACATGATTGCGAGGATCAGCCCTCCCCCAACAGCGACTTGCTTGGCTCGATTCTCACGGGTTGATTGCTTTTTCATCACGGAATTTAAAAAAAGCTAATCCAAATCCATTCACGATCCAAACCCTAGTTTGAAAAACATTTTCGAAATGCTTTCGGGACTTTTTGAAACATGCTTTCATTTTCCTCATGACACGCGACGATGACGATACCACCCGGCACCTCGATAGGAAACTCCGGCAGGAAATCCTGTTCGCGCGCGAACGCGTTTATCACTTTGCCAAGCCAACACCTTTCGAACAACTAGATGCTCCGGGCCTGAATTTCGAGCTCTGGGTGAAACGTGAAGACCTCTCGCCCGTCAAAGCTTATAAATGGCGCGGCGCCGCCAACCGCATGGCCACCCTGAGTGAACTGGAGGCCAAACGCGGGGTCGTCACCGCCTCCGCAGGAAACCACGCCCAAGGTGTTGCCCTTGCTGCCAAACAACTCGGCATTCGCGCGCGAATTTACATGCCGCAATCCACCCCGAAAGTGAAACAGGACGCCGTCATCAAACTCGGCCAGGAATACGTTTCCGTCCACCTCGCCGGCGATAGTTACGACGATGCCGTCAAAGCCGCACGCGCCGACGAAGCCTCAACCCAATCCACTTTCATTCATGCCTATGACGATATCCAAGTCATGGCCGGACAAGGCACGCTCGCCGATGAAATCGTCCTCTCTGGCAAAGGCCCTTTTGATGTGGCCTACCTCCAAATCGGCGGCGGTGGTATGGCCGCAGGCGTTTCAACATGGCTGAAAGCATACTGGCCCCATATCGAAATCGTCGGGGTCGAAGGCGAAGGCCAAGCCTCCATGACCGCTTCCGTTCAGGCGGGAAAGCCCGTCTGCTTGGATCAGGTGGATCTCTTCTGCGATGGAACTGCCGTCAAACAACCGGGCAATCTCCCTTTTGAAATTTGCCAACATTCCATCGACCGCTTCATCACAGTCGGTAACGCTGAGGTCACCAAAGCCATCCGCACTTTATGGGATGGACTCAGATCGATTTCCGAACCGTCAGGTGCCATGGGACTTGCCGCCGCACTCAAGGAAAAAGACGATCTCAAGGGGAAAAAAGTCGTCGTCATCCTTTGTGGGGCGAATATCGACTTCCTGCAAATCGGGCGCATCGCCCAATCCGAGGGCGCATCATCCCGATTCAACCGGACCATTCGTGTCCAAATTCCGGAAACACCGGGAACGATGTTGAGACTGTTAGACTCGTGCTTTTCACAAGTCGACATCACCGATTTCCAATACGGCAAAATAGATTCAAAAATTGCTTGGCCGGTTTTTTCTCTCGCTGCCGAGAAACCCGAAACCATCGATTCAGTCATCACCAAACTTCATGAAAACGGCTACGTCTGGCAGGATATCACCGGAGCGACCGATGTCGATTTCCGCGCCATTCCCTTGCGCAGCGACCTACTCTCTCACCCCGCTTTCCTCAGGCTCGATTTCTACGAAAGGCCCGGCGCACTTCACGATTTCCTCGCCAAGCAACTCACCGGCAATGAAAACCTCGGTTACTTCAACTACCGTCAGTCCGGCGAGCGCATCGGTCGCGCCCTGATCGGATTGGATTTTCCGTCCTCCTTCGAACGCAATGCCTTTCTAATGTCGCTTCCCCCACATGGAGAAGGTTACCGCCTCTGCCAAGCCATCGATACCGAAACCTCTGCCCGCTTGTCCGGATCCTTGATTTGAAACGCATTCCCGTATCCGCTCAATTCCTCTGGACAGCGCTTACCACCCTGACAAAACTCCGCATCTCTCTCACGACCCTTTTCACAACCTCACTCAGTAATGCGGACTGCAATTTTCGGTGACATCCACGCAAATCTTGAAGCTCTTGAAGCTGTCATGGCCGATGCCAAGCTACAAGGCGTCACGCAATTCGTCTGCCTTGGCGATGTCGTCGGTTACAACGCGGATCCCGTTGCTTGCCTCAATATCATCCGTGAGATGAATTGTCCGACCGTCAAAGGAAATCATGACGCTGACGCATCGGAAGACTATTCTCTGGAAAACATGAATCCAATCGCCGCCTACGCGCTGGAATGGACTCGGGAGCAACTCGATGAGGATCAGCGCCTTTGGCTCAAACGCCTACGCATGGTGCGCCAAGTCGCGGACTACACGATCGTTCATAGCACCTTGGACCAACCCCTCCACTGGAACTACGTCACCAACCGCTTCGACGCGATGTCCAATTTCTCATATCAATTTACCCAACTCTGCTTTCATGGACACACCCATATTCCCAAAGTTTATATAAAATCCGACAAAGTCCGCGAGGTTGTCGCAGATTCCATCAATATCGAGCCGAACTACAAATATTTCATCAACGCCGGCTCAGTTGGCCAACCCCGTGACGGAGATCCTCGCGCCTGCTACGTGATCTATGACAGCCAGAGCGGCATCATCGTTTTTCGTAGAATCGAGTATGACATGGCGACAACCCAACAAAAAATTGTCGCCGCCGGGCTGCCTGAAATGCTGGCCGATCGCCTCGAGGAGGGCCGCTAGACCGTTTGCCAAAAGTATTTTCCGAAACGACCGAGTCCGTAGCCCTCGGATTCTAGGCGTGAGGAAGGAGTGAAAGCCAGCCATCACCGTTCTCC
>JBIIFS010000083.1:0-8043 GCA_044237185.1 Luteolibacter sp. | reverse complement strand
CCGCCGTCGGCGTAATCCCCATTTCGCGACAGATATCATTCGCTTCAGCTGCCAATTGCCTGTCAATTCGGAATCTGATTTGCTCAGTCATGCATCAAATGTGCTTCACCCTTGAAATGAGTCAAGAATCCATTTATTGATTGTGAATTTTGCAGCTAGGAATGTGCACGAATTCAATATATCACTCCTAGAATAAAGCATCGAGCAACTCAGAGAAATGTGGGAGTTGGCGGGTTTTTCATCGTAGCTGTAATGTCTCTGCGCTGGCCGTGCATCCGACCTAGCAGCCCTCTTTAAGGAGCCGCAGGCACTTCCAACTCTCTTGATGACAGAGCCGCAGGGGGCAATTTCAAGCTATCTTCGATTCCTTTTTCGTAATCTTCTGGGTGATTGAGTCGCATTTTTTGCAACCGGGCCTTGAGGCTCTCCGCATCGACGATGGATAAATTGGCAGAGGCTGCTTTATGGTAATGAAATACTGCCAGTGGCGGTTGCTCCAGCACCTCTTCCTGGCGAATGCCGTCCAAGTAATCTCGCACCACCTGCACTTGGGTCTGCGAAAGAAGCATTCGCGACGGCTTAAAATAGATCGACACTCGATGAAGTTTGTCGATTCCATCATAGTTTTTGGCTTCAATGAAACGCTTCATCAAACTCTGCAGGAAAGACTCGTGATCCCCAACATTGCCGAACTCTTGTTTTGGGAAAAGGCGCTTCAGAATCGCGTGCTCCAATTCTGCGTCGAATTGAACGATCTTCTTGAACATCGGATGCTCCGTTTGAGGCGTCGGATAGGAACGACTATAAGAATCGATGTAAGGCGATTGAGCAGAAGCTAACACAAAGGCATTACCCGCCTCAAGTTTCTCCGAAATTTCCGCACTGCGGGTAATTGAAGGGAGCAGTCTCGAGTATTCATTCGCACCCGACTCGTTCATGCTGCCTTGAATGGTTTTCGTCAGCGCCGGAAGCTCTTTTCGTAAATCAGCCACTGTCGTAATGCGTGCCATGACATCAACCAGATCCAAGTATAGCGGCTGCTTTGCACCGGCTTCATTTTCCCCAGTTACCTTGACATGGTATTTTTTGATTTTTTCTAACAAAACTTTTTTGCTCATCAAGAGCTTAAATTCATTCTGCTGGTTCAGCCACTGCTCAATCGAAATTTGTGGACTGCCTCCATTCTGCGCACGGCGCACACTCTGAATGAACGGTCGCGCAAAATAATCGAACTGCTGCAGTAGGGAGTATGCGGGGCTGGAAGAATAGGAGGAGTTGCTGCAGTAACGACGCAAAATCATGGCCTTTTCCTGAATTTCTTCCAATCGATCCTGATTCGTATAATCCAAAAGTTCCGCAACGATTTCATCAATCATGACAAGAAGTTCATCCATGTCATAATACACTCGGCTTTCGGTGACTTTGCCTGATTTGTCTTTCGTGCGAATACGGTATTTCTTAAGTCGGGATATCATCTCCTCATGCTTCATGATCGACGCATGGCCCGAATCTGAACGTGTCCATGGATCTGGGCGGATCTGAGGGATTTCGCCCGACTTCACACTCTCGATGCTTTGCTGCAAGGCTTTGCCAAAGGAATCAACGCGCTGCCATCGACTGGAGATCGAGGAATAGCCGGAGGATGACATGGAGCTACAAATTTGGGAGTATCGACGGACTGAGGACATGATTTCATCAAGTCGATCTTGATTGGAATCATTGAGAATCTCATCGAGAGTCTCGATGAGCAGTGCATCAAAATCTTTTTGCGATAATAAACCGATGCTTAAACGTAACTTCTCGGTGCAGGCCTTGATCTCATCCACCGCGACAAAGGCTCCCATTGACGTGATGGATTGCTCGATATAGCGCAGATGACTTGCGGCGTTGCTCCAATTTTCATCCGCTCTGGCCTCCTGAAGTTTCACGGCGTAATCCATGAATTGGCCTGCCGCAGATAATTTACTGCTGGAAACTCGTTCATCGCGAACCGACTCGGATGAGAGCTTGTTGCGGAAGGCATTGAACTCAGCGCTGACCTTACGGATCAACTCTAGGTCTTCTGATTTCATGATATTGCGTATGAATGCGCCCGTCTTCTCAGTGACTTCTTTTACATACTGCTTCTGACGATCCTTTGCCTCCGCAGTCATTCGATCAAGGCAAGCCTGCGCTAGATTTTTTGACTTTTGGGAAATCTAAATTCTTGCCACAGGGTGAATTTTTTGCATTTATACATCCATCTATGAAAACCTATTTCAGTGCGGCAATCATCTTATTCGGAACTTTAACGGCGCATTCTGCGATCACCCTTAATGCGAAAGAAAACTCCACTGCCGCTGCAAATACTACGAACGCCCCTAAGCTCGATCCATCCAGCCCAGCTGCTGATGCCTACGCTACCTTTGAAAAAGGAGAGCATGCTAAAGCCGTTGAACTCGCCAAGCATCTCGCTGAAAAAGGCGATAAGGATGCCATTTACCTGTTGGGCTTCGCTCATGAAAATGGCCAAGGTGTCGAAGCTTCACGTGATAAAGCGGTAGAATACTATCGCAAGGGGCAGGCAAAAAATCATGCTGATTCAATTTACCGCCTGGCTGGTATTTTATTATCATCGGGCCAAGGCGATCTCGCTCAGGAAGGAAGAGAAACCCTTGAAAAGCAGGCCGCAACCGATCCAACGGTCGCTGGACGTATTCTTGGTGAGGCATTTTTGTTAGGTCGATTAACTCCAGAGCCTGCTCCCGAAACGGCTGTGAAATGGTGGTCAAAAGCTGCCAACGCAGGCGATGTGCCATCCATGGTGTTGCTTGCCCGTTTGTATGATGGGCAGTTGGGTCAGACCTCTCTCGCTAACTCAAAAACGGCTTATGAGTATTTCATGAAAGCCGCAGACAAAGGTGAATCCAGTGCAATGGTGGCTGTGGGTATTCGACTTTTGAAAAGCGACGCTGTTGCCCCCGATGAGAAAAAAGGCATGGCTTGGCTAAACAAGGCAATCGAAGCAGGAAATTTTGCTGGATGGCTCGCGCTGGGTGATTACCAAGCCAACATCAAAAATGATCCGAAAGCGGCTCTTGAGTTATTCGATAAAGGTGCTCAGGCAGGAAACTCGGAATGCATGCTCAGAGCGGCATCTTTCTACATGGAAGGCAAAGGCACGAAAAAGAATGAGGAGCGTGCAGTGGGTCTCTTAGAAAAATCAGCCGAGGCGGGAAATGCCCAAGCTCACTTGTTTTTAGCGTCGACCATTTTGGCAGAGGAAAAACCTGACATCGGCAAAGCCTACGGGCATCTCTTAACAGCCGCCAACTCGGGTATGCCTCTCGCTCAGAACGAGCTCGGACTTTTCTATCTATCCGGAAAAATGGGTGCGGCTGATATATCCGCCGCTATTTCTTGGTTTGGTCGTGCCGCACAGGCAGGTCTGGCTGCGGCACAAAATAATCTCGGAGCTCTGCATGAGCGTGGTGCAGGTGTCCAACAGAGTTACGAAAATGCAGCCAAGCTCTATACTCTAGCTGCCCAACAAGGCAACCCGAGCGCGACCCTCGCACTAGCTCGTTTCAATGCAGCGGGTGCGGCGATGCCTATGAACAAAACCGTCGGCTGGGCACTCGCGAACTTGGCCTCTGAGGCAGGCGAAAAAAGCGCGGATGCGGTTATCAAGGACATCGAGAAAAGCATGAGCAAAGAAGAGCTCGCGAAAGCCAAAGATGAACTTGCCCGCATCAAAGCGGAACAGAAAAAAGCCAAGTAGGGGCGGTGCCGTCCCTCAAGGCAAGGCGAGTAGCGCCAATGATGGATCGTCTTGCCTCATGTTTCGCTCTACGGCCCCAAAACCAGCGGGCTGGGAGTTGAATCCCTATTTGATTGTTTTCAAATTTTTAAGCAGGTTCTCAATGATTCCAGCCGGATGTTCGGCTGAAACCGTAATCCTCAAACGCGCGGTATGTTTGGGAACCGTTGGAAATCGGATTGCCGGGATGAGATAGCCGCTTTGTTTGAGCTTCTCAGAAGCGGCTAACGCAGATTCATTGCTCCCAAGAATCACAGGCAGAATCGCGCTGGGGTGATTTGGCTGAAGCATGAAAATATTTTGAAAAAGCTTTTTTCTTAACTCTGCACCCTCTTTTGAACGGATCAGTTCGATCGCTGAAATCGCAGCATGTGCGAGCGCAGGTGGCGGAGACGTCGTGTAGATGAAAGGTCTTGCTCGGTTGATGATAAGATCAATCCAATCACGTGATGCGGCAAGGTACCCCCCCGAAAGGCCGACGGCCTTACTGAGTGTTCCCATTTGAAAATCGATGCGATTCTGTAGCCCGAGCTCTTCAGCAAGCCCCATTCCCGATGGACCGCGAACGCCGATCGCATGTGCTTCATCTAACAATAAATGCGCATCATAGGTCTCGCACAGTTCGATGATTTCCCGCAGCGGACAGAGATCTCCATCCATGGAAAATATCGATTCCGTAACAACCAGAATCCGCGCCCCTCGATATTTGCTGCGGATTTTTGATAATAAGGATTCGAGGCCGGCTACATCGTTATGCGGGAAGACGCGTAGTGTGGCTTGGGAATTTCGGGATGCATCGATCAGTGATGCGTGGGCGAGTCGGTCTAGGATTACATAGTCGCCTTTACCGACAATAACAGGAATTGTTGAAAGAGCTGTTGCGTATCCCGAGCCGAATGTTAGTGCTGCTTCAGTATGCTTGGCCGATACTAGAATTTTTTCTAATTCGATATGTGCGCTGTATGTTCCGGTAATAAGCCGTGAGGCTGTTGCGCCCGTTCCGTAGAGCTTGATGCCATCGATGAAAGATTCCGAAATTCGGGGATGCCTGGATAGCCCCAAGTAATCGTTCGATGCGAAGTTCCAAAGTTTACATCCATCACGAAGAATGCGGAAGTCTCCCACAGTGTGCGCGATGGAATGAAGTGAGCGCAGGAGGTTTTCTTTCGCCAATTGCTCCAATTGTTGGCGCGGTTTCATGTGTGATGATCTGAAAGGGAATAAAATCCAATTCCTATTGAGCCGTGGGTTGTATCAAGGCCCATCGCATGAGTTTCTCCGAGTCAGCCCAGATGTTTGCGGTGTTGGATTTCAACACAACGCAGATGACAGAGCGTCCATTAACCTCGCCGGTCGAAATCAGGCAGCGTCCGGAGGCGTTCGTCGTGCCGGTTTTCATGCCATTGATGAAACTGACTTTTTTCAACAGCTTGTTCGTATTTTCGATTCTGCAAATACGACCATCACAGTATCGGAAATCGTAGGATACGGTATTCATGTAAGAACGCAGTAGGGGGCTTTGGTAAGCCATGCGAGCGGCAATGGCTATGTCGCGCGCAGTCGAGTATTGGCCTGACTCGGTTAGACCGTTAGGATTGATAAAGTGCGAATTTCTCATTCCAAGTTGCTGACACTTGCGATTCATCAGGGTGGCAAAGCCTTCGACACTGCCACCGACATCGCGTGCCAAAGCACGGCTCACATCGTTCGCGCTTTTAACCATCAGGACTTTGAGTAATTCGCGGCGGGTGTATTTCTCGCCTGGCTTTAGGTAAAGTTTGGTAGGCTCGCAGGCACCGTCATAACTGGAGATCGTGACGATCTTATCAAGGTTGCCGGCATCCAGGATACACAATGCAGTGATGATTTTTTGAGTGGATGCAACGGCTCGCCTTTGATCGGCATTCTTCGCATAGAGGTTGCGATTCGTGGCCAGATCTACCACTATTACGCTTTCCGCGGCAACCTGCGGCGGGGGAGTGCGTGGGGTCACGGCTGTCCGGTCGATATTTGGCTGGAGGACTCGACCGCGCAATGGAGGTTGTGGATTGCCTCCGCATGAGCTAAACACCACGGAGACCGACAAACTCAGCAAAAGGAAACATGAGATTCGGCACAGGAATGACATGAGGTCAAGATGCGTCATGAGTCGTTTGTGGTCAATCTTGATTGAGCGCGGGTCGGGGTTTTGATGCTTTCTATTAATTTTGGCACTAAGTCGAATGAAGGGAACCTCCAATAAATACCAAAAAAGATATGAAAATTCCTTCTTGCGCTTGGTTTGGATTAACGCCTATTTTACATAACGTAAGCCGCTAAGTTACCTACTTAGATGCAAGATCATTTTTCAGTGATGACATTTTCGAAACGCCACCTTGCTTCAACTAACGCCACTTCCATTTGTTGCGGTGTTATGGTCAATTTTTCATGACTCGCCGTTTCAGCCATTCACGTAAACTTTCTTCGTCCCGGTTAGCCGCGGTGCATATGCACAGTTGCATGTCGGAACGTCGCATCAACACATCCGGAGGATAAAGCCATATCTAAGCCACAAAATAACAGTAATAGGGGTCGTTTCCGTGATATGACACGGGTTAATGATCGGATCCGCGCACCCAAAGTCAGAGTCGTCAATGCAAATGGCGAGCAACTTGGAGTGATGTCGTCACGTGAAGCCTTAGCCAAAGCTCAAGCCGTTGGCTTGGATTTGGTCGAAATCGCAGGGCAGGCAGATCCGCCGGTTTGCAAGATCATAGACTACGGGAAATACAAATACACCCAAGCCAAGCTCAAGAAGGGCAAGTCAAAGTCTGCGACGAAAATGAAGGAAGTGAAATTCCGTGTCGGTACCGGCGAGCACGATTACAATATCAAGCTTGGACGGGCAGAGACTTTCTTGGATACCAATCACAAGGTGCGATTCGTTTTGCAATTCAAAGGACGTGAAAACGCCCACAAAGAACTTGGATTTGTGGTTTTCAAAAGGATTATTGAAGATTTGAAAACGATGGCAGCTGTCGATCAATCGCCTCGCTTGGGCGGTAGATCCGTTGCGATGATTTTATCACCACTTCCAGCCCATCAGCGGAAGCGTCATTTCCACCTGTTCCATGGTGAACTGATTGAAGAAGACGACCACGATGAAGAGGATGGAGAATTCGTCGACCGCGAGGATGATGTTGAAATTTCCCTTAACGAAGAACCAAGCGAAGAAAAAGCGCATCTGCCCAAAGATTCATGATTGGAGATCTCGCCGGATTGCTGGCAGCTTTGAAATCGGACGGAGATCCTTGGTTGCTGTTGTTTGATATCGACGGAACTTTGGTTGACACCGGTGGCAAGGGTATGTCCGCGCTCAAAAAAACGGCGATTGAAGTCTTCGGTAGCGACGGTCCACCCCTAAATCTGGCTGGTGCCACGGATTTGGGTATTCTAGCGAATCTTTATGTGCACTTTGAAATCAAGCCGACTGAGGAGCTGACTCATCGATTTTTCGATATTTACCACCAACATCTCGAGGAGACTTTGGGGTCCTATCCATCTGAGGGAAGAGTTCTCGATGGCGTGTTTGATTTGCTGGAAAATTTGGTAAACCATCAACATGCCCGTCTCGGATTACTCACTGGAAATACAGAGCTAGGTGCAAAGATCAAACTACGCCACTACGGCCTACATCAAAATTTTAGTTTTGGCGCTTATGGTTCAGATCGGGCAGATCGCAATCTTCTCGGGCAGATCGCCCTCGAACGTGCGTCAGCAGTGACTGGAAACTCATTTACGCCAGATCGGACACTCATCATTGGCGACACTCCCAAAGACATCGCTTGCGCTCATGCGGTAGGTGCCAGATGTCTGGCCGTGGCGACTGGTCATTTCAGTGCTCAGGAACTACAGCAAGCCGGTGCTGATTGGGTCATTGGATCGCTGTGCGAGTTGATTCAGTAGTATCATATCGACGTTTTTCAGTCGATTGGCCCATCTTATTCACCATTAGGCAGTTTTGTATTATCAGCTAGATGACCTCCGGTTTGCTGATTCACATTCCCTGTTGAAAAAATTAGATGATCTTTTTTTGTCGCCTTGTTTCCGAGCAGTATCAGGCCCTAATTGATATTTCTCACACTCCCACCCGCAAATCTCTCACGCTCCACAGCGTTCCTCCCGCTCCTTTTCCCACACCCCGCATTTTCCGCGCGCCGTCTTTTCTTTTCTCTGAAAATCTCTCCCGAGCCTCGTCGAACGCG
>JBIIFS010000082.1:0-8071 GCA_044237185.1 Luteolibacter sp. | reverse complement strand
AAGTTTCCTCTATTACATCGAAATGAAAACATTTTCCGCCAAGCCACACGAAGTCGAACGCAAATGGTATGTGATCGACGCCAAAGGCAAAGTTCTCGGCCAAGTTGCCGTTGAAGCCGCACGTTTACTTCGTGGCAAGAACAAGCCGATCTTCACCACCCACATTGACACTGGCGACTTCGTCATTGTGATCAACGCAGACCAATGCGTGCTGAGTGGAAACAAGGAGACTGAAAAAATTTACACCCGTTTCACGGGTTATGTAGGCGGAAAGAAAGTCGAAACTCCGCACAAACTCCGTGAGCGCCGTCCAACCATGTTGGTTGAGCGCGCAGTTTGGGGAATGATTCCCAAAACCCGTCTCGGTCGCGCCCAATTCGGTAAACTCAAAGTTTACGCCGGTGCGTCACATCCACACGAAGCACAGCAACCCGTTGCTCACGAAGTTCGCTAACTTACCTTTTCCCAAACATTATGCCAGCTACTGTCACACATAGTTCCACCGGACGCCGCAAAACCGCTGTTGCCCACGCACGGATCACCGAAGGTTCCGGAGAAATGACCATCAACGGTTTGTCTTTTGAAGAATACTTTCCGACGATTGATCTTCAAAACGCCGTCATCGCACCTTTCCAAGTGGTTAACATGGTCAACAAGTTCGACGTGCAAGTCGTCGTCAAGGGCGGTGGTAAAAATGCTCAAGCGATTGCAATCCGTCATGCGATTTCACGCGCCCTCACCAAGGTCGATCCCGCTAACCGCGCTCTGGTGAAGCCGGAAGGATTCCTTACCCGTGACCCGCGTATGAAGGAGCGCAAGAAGCCAGGCCAGCCAGGTGCTCGCGCGCGCTTCCAGTTCTCGAAACGTTAATGTTTATTTCAGTTTGTTTTTCAGTTTGTTTCACAAAAAGCCGCATCACACGATGCGGCTTTTTTGTTCATTTGATCAAAACCGTGCGCAACTTTCCGTTACGCGTGGGGTTTTGACGCAATCATATGAAATCAACTTTTTTTATGCCGGGTGCGGCGCTTGCAATAGGTTTGGGTGTGGGCTTTGGGATTGGTAAATCTGGAGACTCGCCGCAAACGGAGACGGCATCGGTGGAACCGCATATGCGCTCGCGCGTCACAGATCGCAGCAGTCTGGATGCATCACGAGCCTCCAAGAATGACAGGAAATCCCGGAGCTTGGATGAAATTTACCGACAACCCGGTCAAAACAACCGAGTGCAGTCCTTATTGGATTTTTATTCCAAATTGGGACCGGCTCAGTTTTCGGCCGAGGCGGATAAACTGGAGTCATTGCCGTTTAACGAGCGTATCCTCGCGGGTGTGTTGCTTTTTGGAAAATGGGCGGAAGTTGATCCGACCGCGGCGATGGCCTATACGGATACCATGGGCTTTGGTGGGGCATTTGTCAGACCGACCGTCTTGCAGGGGTGGGCGAGTGCGGATCCGGTGAATGCGGCGAAATATTACTCGGAAAATCCAGCTCAGTTTGCGATGATGAACCTGATGGGCGGACGGGGTCGTGGAGGCATGGGTGCCCAAGGACCTTCCGAAATCATTGCGGGGGAATGGGCGAAACAGGATCCAGTTGCGGCGATGGCATGGGCCTCAGGTTTGTCGAGCAACAGTGCAGCGGCCATGCGTACGGTGATTTCTGAGGTTGCGAAATCCGATCCGATGAAGGCGGTCAGTATGGCTGGCGGAATGAGCGAGGACGCTCGTGGTGGGGCCTACGAAAGCATCGCCAAGCAATGGGCACAAAAGGATTTCAATCAGGCAAGTGCTTGGGTAGCCGGTTTGCCCGAAAGTGATCGTGCGCATGCCATGTCTGCCGCCATTGAGGGTTTGGCACAGAGTCATCCCGCACTGGCAGCCACGGAGTTGGGAAAAATGACGGATTTGGCAGCCCGTGCGGATGCGGTGCCAGTCGTTGCAAAAAATTACGCAAAGACGGATGTGCGTGGCTCGATGAATTGGTTGAACACCCTGGATGATACCGCGAAAAGTGATTCGATGCGTGAGGTGATGCCGATATGGGCCTCATCCGATTCGGCGGCAGCCTTGAGTTTTATCCAGTCACAGACCTCATCAGCGGTGAAGGATCGTGCGGCGGAGACCTACATTTGGAGTAACCGTTCCACGCCTCCTGCGCAGCTCGTTGAAGTGGCGGCAATGATCTCGGATGAGGGTGAACGCAGACGCGCCACGGGAGTACTTGCAGCCCGCTGGATGCAGGAGGACAAGGCTGCAGCCACAGAGTATATCAATTCAACGGATGTGATTTCCGCCGACATGAAAGAGCGTCTTTTGAAAGGCCAATCCATGTGGGGAGGTGGCGGACGTGGACGGGGTAGATAAAGTGACGGATTTGTTGAAATTAAAATTGGTCATTCTTTGTTTCATGCATTAAGAATCGTTTCATGATAAGTACGGGTTTGATTGTCACTGTTGTAGCTGTCGGAATTCTTGCATTGATCGGAATTTTTGTCGTGGTCGTTTACAACGGTCTGGTCCGTTTGCGTAATATGTATAAAAATGCATTTTCGCAGATCGATGTGCAGTTGAAGCGCCGGTATGATTTGATTCCGAATTTGGTTGAGACAGCAAAGGCTTACATGGGTCATGAGCGTCAAACCCTTGAGGCAGTCATTGCCGCAAGAAATGTGGCTTCCGATGCGCGTATCGCAGCCGCTGCAAATCCGGGAGATCCGGCAGCGCTGAGTCAATTGAGCCATGCAGAGGCGGGACTCGGCGGAGTGATGGGGCGCTTGTTTGCTGTGTCCGAGGCGTATCCGGATCTCAAGGCGAATCAGAACATGATGCAACTGACCGAGGAGCTGACGACCACGGAGAACAAAGTGGCATTCTCTCGCCAAGCCTACAACGATTCGGTGCTTGCGTTTAACAACAAACGTGAGGTTTTTCCCAACAACCTTGTCGCGGAAATTTTTTCTTTCCAAGAAGCCGCGTTGTTCGAGGTTGAAGAGGAGGCCGAGCGTGTGGCTCCTAAGGTTCAATTCTGAACTCTCCCAACCCTTCCACGCCGATGAACTTTTTCGAAGCACAGGAACGTGCTAGAAAATCGACCCGCCTGCTAATTTGGTGGTTCGCTTTGGCTGTGATCGGCGTGATTCTGGTGATTTATCTCTGTGTCACCATCGGCTGGCAGTTGAGCGGCCGCAGTCCCGAGGGAATTCAAGTGGTTGCAAAGACCAGCGATCTGGTCTGGTGGAATCCTGAGTTATTTCTATGGACGACGGTGATTGTCAGCGGTCTGATTTTGATCGGAAGTCTGATCAAACTCACACAACTCTCCGCGGGTGGAAAAGTGGTTGCTGAAAACTTGGGAGGGCGGGCCATCGAGCCGGATACTCGAGATCCGCATGAGCGACGTCTGTTGAATGTGGTAGAGGAAATGGCGATCGCCTCCGGCGTTCCGATCCCAGAGGTCTGGATCATGGATAGAGAGAGCGGAATCAATGCGTTTGCGGCAGGAACCGATCCTGCGAATGCAGTGATAGGGGTGACACGCGGTACGCTGGAGCGGTTGAATCGAGCGGAGCTTCAAGGTGTCGTTGCGCATGAGTTCAGTCATATCCTCAACGGAGATATGAAGCTCAACATTCGCCTGATGGGTTGGATTTTCGGCTTGGTGATGATTTCGGTAGTGGGGCGGTTTTTGATGGAATCGATCCGGCATTTCCGTGGTTCTCGGGATTCCAAAAACAGCGGGGGGTTGATTCTGGCGCTGTTGGTTGCCGGGTTGGTCATCTGGCTGGTGGGTTCGGTTGGGGTGCTTTTCGCGCGGATGATTCAGGCGGCGATTTCCCGGCAACGTGAGTTTTTAGCAGACGCCTCGGCGGTGCAATTCACCCGCTTACCGGATGGGATTGCAGGGGCTTTGAAAAAAATCGGCGGATTTTCCGAGCACGGCCGCATCATGGCTCCCGCGGCCACCGAAGCGCGGCACATGTTTTTTGCGGGCAGCAGTTTGAATTCGGTCATGGCGACACATCCGCCTTTGGAGATGCGCATCAAGGCGATCGATCCGCATTGGAATGGACAAATGTCAGAGGCGCTGGCTCTGGAGAGCGATGAGGAGTTCAGCGGGGCGATGGGCTTCGCGGGTCATGTTGAGCCCATTGCCGCGAGTGCTCGTCCTGAGATTATCGGAAGCGATGCCCGTATGGACAGCCATGTCGGTGAATCGATTCGAAGCGGTCTTGAATTTGGTCGGGACGGTCAGGAATTTTCCAAAGATCAAGTAAAGGCATTGTTGTTAGGTTTGCTGGTGAAGGCGAATGCGGACGGTTCACGGTTTGCCGCGAATATTCTCAAGGTGCGTGGTTTTGATGAAAAGAATACCCGTGAGGTGATGAGCTGGAGTGAAAAAATGGCACAAAAAAGCTCGATTGAAAAATTGGCCATGGTTGATCTGTCATTGGCTTGGTTGCGGAAAATGGATGCCCGTGAGGCACGTGATTTCATCAGCTTGACTCAAGAGCTCATCGAAGCTGACGGACAGGTGGAGATGTTCGAATTCATGCTCCAACAAGTGATCCGCAGGCATGTGGAAATCGGAACGGGTATGGTTCCGGTTCCGTCGATCAAATTCCGCAAGCTCGTAGAGATCGAAGACGAGATGATGAATCTTTTATCGGCCTTCGGAAAGGTTTGCGGCGGGGAAGGGGTGGTGGCTAAAGCTTTCCTAGAATATCGTCAACATACGGGTCGCGAGCCATATCAAACCGAGGTTGGCCTACAAAAAGTGGCGGAAGCTTTGGCTAAAATGGATGCCTCCACACCTCTGGTAAAACAACAGATTCTCCGGCTTTGTTCGCTGGTGGTGATGGATGATGGAAAGGTCGATGATTTGGAGATGGAATTACTGCGAGCTACGGCAGAAGCCATCGGTGCGCCCATACCTCCCATGGTTCGTTTGGTTGCGTAATAAGGATGAATTTCCCAGAAGTATAGTCGGCGCTTGCGTTTCATCACTTTCGTTGGAAACTTGCCCCTGTGGAATTTCTACGCAAGCCATGGTGGCGTCAGGTTCATCTGCTGGGATTGGATGCCCCGCTGATCGCAGTGTTGTGGCTGTTTATTTTCGCTAAGACATGGCGAGTGAACTATCACCCATGGCAGGCTTACGTCGCACTCGGTCTCATGGTATGGGCTCTGGGGATTGCTTTAAAACTTCTAAAAAGTGCGCTTATGGCGGATCCGAAAGAACCACTTCGGAAAATGCGCGGTCGTCTGGCTCCCTCTGCCGTTGGTGCCGGGATTCTATCGCTCGCGCTCATTCTCTGGGGGTTCCCGATGTCAATTTATATCCGACTTCTGCTCTTGGCGGTTTTGGTTATTGCTTATTTCGCTCTTGCGAATTTTTCCTCGGCTCCGGAAGGACAGATATCCTATCCCAAGCACCTCCTGGCAGGGGTGGCTTATGCGTTTGGAATTTCCATCATGGCGCATGTTTATCTGCCTAACCTGACGATCCTTGATCTTCTCCTATCGCGGGAATTCATCTGCTTTGCCCTGCTCTCCACGATCGCATCGGCCGCTTTGGAACATTGGACTCTGAGTAAACAAAATCAGGAAAGCGGCTATCAGGACGAATGGCAGATCTCTTTACCTCTGACTTTACTTGGCGCTTTTGCCTTGGTCTTTGCGGTTCAGGCGGAATCTCAGACGCCAAGACCTTTTTTCTATTGTATTCTCACGGGAGCTGCATTGTTACAGGTTTTGAACCGTACGTTTCAACGGTTTCATCTCTGTGATATCAAAATTCTTACCAGTGCCTGTTTCCTCGTGCCGGGTCTGATTTTTCAAGCCTATCAGATGAGTCTTTGAATTCCGTTTTATCGGTAATTGGTCGGTTGACAGCAAGACATCTGCTGATAGCCTGCCGCCCCGCGCCCACTTCATTCAGGACTTGCTGTCTTGATGGGTTCTCACGGTGCGCTATCCAACCTGACAATAACAACCACGATGCCAACTAAGAAGAAGACCGTAGTCAAAAAACCGGCCGCAAAGAAATCCGCCGCGAAGAAATCCTCCGTCAAAGAAACCAAATACGTTTACACCTGGGGAGCAGGTAAAGCCGATGGACACGGCAAAATGAAAGAACTGCTCGGAGGTAAGGGTGCCAACCTTGCCGAGATGACCCTCATCGGTCTTCCTGTTCCAGCTGGCTTCACGATCACCACCGAGGTCTGCACTTACTATTACGATCACAAGAAAACCTACCCGAAAGTTCTGCGTTCGCAGATGGAGGCAGGTGTTGCCAACATGGAGAAAATCATGGGCTACAAGTTCGGTGACTCAAAAGGTTTCCCTCTTCTTCTCGCCGTTCGCTCCGGTGCGCGTGACTCGATGCCGGGCATGATGGACACCGTCCTCAACCTCGGCCTCAACGACAAGACGGTTGAAGCTCTCTCCAAGGCGACGCAGAACGAGCGTTTCGCATGGGACTGCTATCGCCGCTTCATTCAAATGTATGGCGACGTCGTGCTCGGTGTGCAGAAACTTCCAAACGAAGATCACGAGCCGTTTGAACACGCGATCGAATCTTTCAAACACGCAAAATATAAAAAGGACATCGTTGATTCCGAGCTCACCGCCCAGGACAACAAGGACATGGTTGCGATCTTTAAAAAACTCGTCCTCGATCGCACCGGCAAAGGTTTCCCAGAGGATCCATGGGAGCAGCTCGAAGGAGCGGCCGGCGCCGTGTTCAGCTCATGGATGAATGATCGCGCAATCGTTTACCGCCGCAAATACGGTATTCCTGCCGCATGGGGCACCGCCGTCAACGTACAGGCCATGGTCTTCGGTAACACCGGTTCCAATTCCGGCTCCGGTGTCGCCTTCACACGTAACCCTGCGAACGGTGAAAACGTTCTCTACGGTGAGTTCCTCGTGAACGCTCAGGGCGAAGACGTGGTTGCAGGTGTCCGCACTCCGGATGCGGTTGCAGGAATGGCGAAAGCTCTTCCGGCCGCTTTCAAAGAGCTGATGAAAGTCCGCAAGATTCTTGAAACCCATTTCAAAGATGTTCAGGACGTCGAGTTCACCATTCAGGAAGGCAAGCTCTTCATGCTTCAAACCCGTAACGGCAAACGCACCGCCGCTGCCGCTCTGAAATTCGCCGCAGACATGGTGAAAGAAAAACTCATCGATTGGCAAACCGCCGTCATGCGCAACCCTGCTGATCAGCTTGATGCGCTCCTCGCACCGGTCTTCGATATTGCCGAGACCAAGAAGGCGACCATCATTGCCAAAGGTCTTCCAGCCGGCCCTGGTGCCGCCTCCGGAAAAATCTATCTCAATGCGGATCGCGCCGAGGCCGCTTCCCATCGCGGTGAAAAAGTTCTACTCGTTCGTGTGGAAACTTCCCCAGAAGACCTTCGCGGCATGATCGCTGCCGAGGGCATTCTCACTTCACGTGGTGGGGTTTCTTCTCACGCTGCCCTCGTTGCCCGCCAGATGGGCAAAGTCTGCGTCTGCGGCGCCTCAGGTGTCGAAGTCGATTACGACAAGAAAACCGTCAAAGCGGGTGGCAAGACTTTCAAAGAAGGTGACTACCTCTCCATCGACGGAACAGCCGGAACGGTTTACGCTGGTGAACTCGCTACCGAACCTTCTGAAATCATCACAGGTCTGATCTTTAACAAGAAGGCTTCACAAGGCACCGAGAAATACAAAAACTTCGTCAAACTGATGGACTGGTGCTCACAGGCAACTCGCATGGGTGTCCGCACCAATGCGGATACTCCCGAGCAAGTCAAAAACGCGGTTGCGTTCGGTGCCGAAGGCATCGGCCTGACCCGTACTGAGCACATGTTCTTCGAAGGTGACCGTATCGACGCGATGCGCGAAATGATCCTCGCAAACGAGGAAGTCGGTCGCAAGAAAGCTCTCAAAAAGCTTCTCCCACATCAGCGTAAGGATTTCTTCGGAATTTTCAAAGCACTCGAAGGTAAGCCGGCAACCATCCGTCTTCTGGATCCGCCACTTCACGAGTTCCTGCCCCATTCCGCAGATCAGCAGGAGGATCTTGC
>JBIIFS010000081.1:0-8081 GCA_044237185.1 Luteolibacter sp. | reverse complement strand
GCCTTCCAAGAGCTCATCAAAGACCTCACCCTTCACATCGCCGCATGCGCACCTAAAGGCCTTTCCCGCAACGATATTTCGGAGGAAATCGTCAACGCCGAGAAGGAAATCTTCCGCGTGCGTCTTATTGAGCAAGGCAAACCTGAGAATATGATTGAAAATATCCTCAAGGGACAAATTGCCAAGTTTTTCGCAGAATCCTGCTTCCTTGAGCAAGGATTCGTGAAAGACCCCGAAGTCACCATTACCCAACTCCTCGAGCAGAAGGGCAAGGAACTCAGCGATACCCTCACTGTCACCCGTTTCATCCGCTTTGGACTCGGTGAATAAGCATCAGGCGGTGTTTCCTGCTTGACTGATTCGGTCAACCAGCCCATACACCGCGCCCCAAGAACGATTTTAAAGATACAACCAACGAAAAATATCAGCACATGCGTGGAGTGAACGTCAAAAAAGGAGAGCCCGTAGATCGCGCCCTCAAACGCCTCAAAACCAAACTGGATTCCGAGGGAATCCTTGAGGAAATGCGCCGTCGTCGCGCTTTCGAAACCCCAACTGAGCGCAAACAGCGCAAACTTCGTACCGCTTCCAAGCGTAACAAAGTCAGATGGCGTTTCTCAACCGGCGCACCTTCCGCCGAAATCGAAACCATCGATCTCACCAACGGTTAATCCTTTGCCTGACCAAAAAATTCAGGAAACCATCTCAAAACGAGCACCTTAACAGGTGCTCGTTTTTTTGCACCAATTAGGATGGGCCGCAGCATCACCAGTCTTCATCTCTTCCTGCCTCCTTCATTGGCTTTCCATATCTCAAACGGCGTTTTTATCAAAACCCCTACCATCCTCCAAATTTCAGCTTTTTTGTTTTTCCGCATCTACCTAACCTCCGTCCATGCTACAGCGGATCTACCTCGGTTACTCATTACCTTTTCTTGGCAGTCTCACCACTTATCTTCTTCAAGATCCGCAATCCCTCACGGAAAGTTTGGTGGTCGTCCCCACATCCCAAAGCGGACGTATCCTCCGCGAAAACCTCGCTGCGGAGGCGGGCGCACTTCTTGCTCCGACCGTAACAACACCCGGCGCGTTACTGCATTTAGAGGATTCCAACATTGCACCGCGCTGGTTGGAGAAGATCGCTTGGATGGATATCTTGGAAAATCTCACCCAAAGCGATTGGGAAAAATACCCAGGCTTGTTTCCCACGCCTCCGAATCTGGAAATGCTTTCATCGGATTGGGCGACGGCACTTGCGGAGGAAATCGTCACACTACGCGGCACGCTTGAAGAGTCACTTCATAATCTATTTTCTGCATCAAAATTCCTGAAAGGAACGACAGAAGGCGATCGCTGGGAAAACCTCGCGCAACTCGAATCGTTGGTGGAGCGAAAATTATTTGCCTGGGGTTATCAATCCCGCTCGCAAGCCCTGCGCACCCGTTTTCAACTTCCTTCAACTTTCACAAAAATCATTCTCGCAGGCATTACCGAAATGCCGGCTTGCATCGCTCAAGCACTGAAAGACTTCAAAGGTGCGATTATCATTCTCATTCCGGCTCCCGAATCAGAAGCCATGCATTTTGACGAACTCGGTATTCCTCAAGCCTCATGGGCAGACAGAAACTTGCCGGAATCAGTCACCGCAACATTGGTTGCGGATCCCGCCAGCCAAGCACATGCGGTCCTAAACACCATTTCAACCCTCGGCGCATCCTCTCAAGAGATCGCTCTCGGGAGTGCGGACGATGAAGCCGGATCGGCGCTCGCACACTTGCTCACCCATCAGGGCTGGCCCGCGTTTCATCCGGCTTCCAAACAACCCCTGCCGGCGCTTCAACGCTGGTTGTCGGCATGGAAAAACTGGCTGACCCGCCCGAACTGCCGGAACCTCGCCGCGCTCCTGACCCTCCCAGAATCCGCGAGTCTGATTACCGGAAATCGCGCGGATATCCTGCTGGCATTCAATCAATACCGGGATCGGCATCCCGTCATCGAACCGGACGCAATCGTTGATCGGCTGACTTCCTCCACTCAACATCAGCTTCACATGCTTCGCGATGCCATCGCAGGCCTGATTTCACATCGTGAAATATTTCTCAAAACATCCTTTCCGGAAGCGATGCGTCAGCACTTGGATCCCATCGAAATCTCTGCCGAAATCTCTGCCGATACCCTGTCAGGAATCGCCGATTTCATTGAAGCCGCCAATCCGCTTTTTACCTCTATAAAACGCAGTCATCTCTTCTGGTTACAGATGGTCATCTCTGAAATTTCGCGTCCCGCCGCGCAGCCACCTGCAGATCGAACCATCGATGTCCAAGGTTGGCTTGAGTTACTCTATGAGCCCGGAAAGCACCTGTTGATCACGGGCATGAATGAAGCATTTGTCCCCGCCCGCCCCGGTGGCGAGCCATGGCTTTCCGAAAAAATTCGCGGCGCGCTTCATCTCATCGGCCTAAAAGAACGACAAGCCCGTGATGCTTTTCTCCTCCATGCCATGGCACGAATGCGCGAAGACCACGGCTCCGCACATCTGTTTTGCGGAAAAAACGGCGCAAACGGAGAAACTTATCTGCCTTCCAGCTTGCTGCTAAAAGTTCCCGAAAGCCAGCTCGTCACCACCGTCACCAACCTATTCCGCGAAATCGAGCCTCCCGAAGCCAATCTCATCTGGACGCGCGATCTCATCTGGCAAACGCCAAAAGTCGAGCTCCCTGAAAAAATCAGCGTCACGGCGTTCAGCGATTACCTCGCCTGCCCGTTTCGCTTTTATCTGAAACATATCGTACGCGCCTCGCTGCCGGAACCGGATCGCAGGGAGATGAATCATCGTGACTTCGGTTCCATTACCCACAAAGTGTTGGAAATTTGGGGAAAAGATACGGATGCCAGGAAAATTTCCGATTCTAAAAACCTCATCGCCTATCTCGATGACGCGCTCCACCGAACGATTTTCGGACAGTTTGGAAATCAACCTCCACTCGCCGTTCGTATCCAGGTGCACTCGATACGGCAACGTCTCGCATGGTTCGCTTCCAAACAAATCAAGAGCGTCTTTGAAGGCTGGGAGATCATCGATGCGGAACGCAAAATTTCCTTCGACTCCGCGGGTCTCAAAATCAACGGCACCATTGATCGGATTGATCGCCACCGGGAGACGGGGCAACTCCGCGTGATCGATTACAAAACCGGTAAGGTCGAGAAAACGGAATCCCAACATCGCAAAAAAATCATCGCAAATACCCGAATCCCCACACACATCTCCGAAAGCTCCCCTGCTATCCACGAATCGATGGACGGGAAAACCACCAGCAAGTTTCTTTGGAAAAACCTCCAACTCCCGCTCTACGCCCTTGCAGAGAGTAAAAACTCCAACGGCGTTCCCATCCCCTGCTATATCAAACTCGGATCGATCGACACAGAGGTCGGTTTTGTCGAATGGAGTTCATTTTCCCAAGAAGATCTCGAATCCGCACAATCTTGCATGGATTGGATCGTTGAATCCATCCAGCAACGAGTGTTCTGGCCTCCGGCAGCAAAAGTCCAATATGACGACTACGCACTACTCTGTCAAAACGATCATTTGGAACAGTCGTTTTCCGCGCCTTAGGCGGACTAGATCGTTCCGGGATGCTTTTTCTGCGTTAGGCGCCTTGTTGCCTTTTTGAATAAAGAATCCGGAAACCATATCAAAGAAGTCCTTGCCAAACGTGGAATCCCACTTACCTTGCCGTCCGAGCAGGAGTCCCCTTATCTCCGATGTCCGCATCCGGCACCCCTTTTTCTCCAATCATTCGTTTTTCTTCACGAGACTCGAAGCTTAGGGAGTTGCCAGGAAATCCGGGACCTCCTTGCTTACGGATGGCGGCGCAGATTGCCGGCAATCGATTTTTTCAAGACCTCTTCCGCAATGGTTGCGGAGGCTTGTTCCAGCACCAAAAAGCTGGCGATCGATGGCTAGGGTGATTGCGCGCAGGTCCGTTCCTGCAATGCCGGGGATATAACCCACCCGACGCGCCGGGCCGTCCGTAAAACACTGACCCATGCGAAAACATGTCAACTGAAACACAAAACTCCCAAAATCAGGGAACAAACCGTCGTCGCCGCTCACGCGGAGGCCAAAACCGTAGTAAAAATAACAACACAAACCGTAGCAGCCAAGATGGACGCCAGTCCAGCAGTGGCGGCAGCCATTCTGGACGCCAAAGCTCGGGCAAATCCCAACAGCAGCGCCGGGCCATGCCCACTCCCGCCAAGCTGAGCTGGTGGCAGAAACTCCTCAACGTCATAGGCTTGGGTAAAAAAGAACCCGTCAGACCCCCACGTCCGGAGCGCCGTCCAAGTGTCACCGAGACCAAGCAAACCCGCGAACCGCGCCGCAGCAAAACCCGCGATGCGCGTACGGATCAGAGCAACAGCAGCGAAGCCCGTGATCAATCAGAAGACCGGAAACAAAACCGCGAACGTGCGAGCAAAAGCCCGAATCGTCACCGTGGAGGTGATCCATCAACCGTCGAGAATCGTCGCGTTTATGTTGGCAACCTGTCCTACGACACCACCGAAAGCGATCTGGAAGAGCTTTTCAAAGGTATTGGAGCTGTCCGCCGAGTCGAGATTGTCTACAACCGTAGCACCCATCGCTCCAAAGGCTATGGCTTCATTGAAATGCTGGATATCGACGAAGCCAAGCGCACGGTCGAAGTTCTCAATGACCAATTCTTCATGGGCCGTAAAATCACCGTATCCGGAGCCAAATCCAAAGATTACGATGATGCTGAGAAAGCCGAAGGTGGAGATACAAGCACCGAGACAAGTCTTCCGACTCTGGCTCCCATCAACCCCATAAAAGAGGAAGTCCTTGATCTCATCGATCATTCTGGAACCACCGGCTCGAGCGAGCCACTTGCCGAAACGGCTGTTGAAGATTCCAATTCTGAGGTTCCTACCGAAGAATTTTCCCCTCAGGAAAATACTTCCGTAGAACCCGCGGAAGAAGTCAAAGCCTGATCTTACCAACTCAATCCGAGAGGCTCTCCATACGGGGAGCCTCTTTTTTGTTTCAAGCAATCACCTGTAATCATGAATCTTTCCCAAAACGGAACAGAGCAAGGCTTTGCTATGGTTCTCGTTGCTTGACCCTGTATGGGATTCTTTCCGCTTCAGCGACCGGATCTGCAAAACTTTAAAAATGACCGGTAGGCGATAAAATTAAAACCCGGTCTAAGCCATCATGGGCACTTCGAGGCGAAACTCAGGGATTCGCGTGAAAATCCATTCGCCGCCTGTCATTTCAGCGAAGAACGCACCGTTGACCAACGCGCATTTTCCAACCACGTGATAGCTGTTGTAGGAAAAATGTTCACCTGGGTTGATCGTTGGTTGCTGTCCGACCACACCATCTCCCTCAACCACCGTCGTTTCACCGCCATCTTCAATCACCACCCATTTTCTGGCGCGAAGGGTGATCGGTACGGAGGAATCATTGAAAATTGATACGAAATAAACAAAAGGATGCGGCTTATCGGGCGGAGCATCCAAGCTTGGCATGTAAACGACATGATCCACCTTCACACGCAGGTGGTGAAATTCCTTGATGTCATTTGTCATGTGGAAACCATCGGAAGCATAAGCTAAAGAATCAAGAAGCAATGAAACCAATTGATCCATCCACCAAAACCATTCCCGCGATCCTGACCATCGCCGGATCGGATTGTTCAGCCGGTGCCGGCTTACAAGCGGATTTGAAAACTTTCCAACACTTCGGCATTCACGGTCTAACAGCCGTAACCTGCATCGTCTCTGAAACCGCAAATATCGTGCGTCGGGTTGATCCGGTGGACCCATCCTTACTGGAAGACCAGATCCTGCTCATGCTCGATTCGTTTCCGCTCGAAGTCGTCAAAACCGGAATGCTCGGCTCCGCCAAACACGTTTCCTGCGTCGCTGAAATTTTCAGAAGTCATCCTCATATCAAACTCATTATCGATCCGGTGATGATTGCCTCAACCGGCACAAGCCTGATCGAACCCGATGCCATTTTCGCATACCGCGAGAAACTCCTTCCCCTCGCCCACCTCATCACACCCAACCTGCCGGAAGCTGAAACCCTGCTGGGAAAAAAGATTCCGTCTGTAGATGAAATGAGCCGCGCTGCCAAATTCCTATCAGAAGAATTCGGCTGCGCGGTTCTACTCAAAGGAGGTCACTTGGAGTCCAAAGACTGCACCGATCTTCTTTACGATGGTCAGTCAGAACATCGCTTCACCTCACCACGCCTCGCCGTCCAAGCTTCTCACGGTACAGGCTGCACGCTTGCCGCAGCTATCGCGGCGAATCTGGCAAAGGGTCGAGAGTTGACCGGCGCCGTTTCAATGGCCAAGGAATATCTTAATGACTGCCTGAAAACCTCTTACCGATTTGTAAATTCAAGCGGCAAGGTGGTTCACGCTTTAAACCAAGGAACCGACTTTAAATAAAATCCATGAGCGCCAGGAAATCGCTTTATAGGGATAAACGGCATTCGGAAAAACCGGTTGGTTCGTCAAGTCGCCCCTCACCTAGATAATGCAAACATGGCTGATTCGCGGATCTCCGATTTGAACCGCTGAAAGAACTTGGCTCACTTGGCATCTTTGAGACCCAGCCAAGTCTTGTCCATCGCTTCGCGCAACATCCAGGCACGTTTGCGGTCGGACTCCTCGGCGCGCGCTTGCTTGATCGCTTTCGCAAGATTGACACGGGATTTTTCCGGCACGCTGTCCATGCCTCGCAACGCTTCGACGGCAATCTCATAAATCGCCGCACATTCGGCGACTCTGCCTTGATTAAAAGCCGGCACGCCACGTTCAATCGCCAGTTCAATCAATTCGGACGCTTTCAAAGGCTCCGAGGATTTTGTATCCGGTAACAGAACCTGATCAATGACATGAATGATCCCATTGGATCCCTTGCTATCCGCCTTCAATAAAACAGCTTCACCCACAAAGACACGTCCTTCGTTGAAGCGAAATGTGATTTTCGAACCCTCCAAGGATGTGGCTTGGCGAACTTCAAGCGCCTTGACCAGAGTGACCTCTCCGGCGATCAGGTGATTTTTAAGAATAGCTGCCAACTGATCCCGATTTTCCGGCAACAAAAGCGAGTCCAAAGTGCCAGCGGGCAGCTTGGAAAAGGCATCGTCGGTGGGCGCGAGAAGCGTCAAAGAGCCATCCTCCGAAAGCGTGTCCACGAGTCCTGCAGCGGTAGCAGCAGCCAGGAGAGTTTTGAACTGACCGGCTTGCTTGGCCAAATCCACCAAAGTTTTCCCATTCGCTCCATTCGTTTTCTCGGCAAGAGACTGATCTTTCGTGGCTTTCACATATTCTATTTCCAGAGAAAACGGACCCTCCTGCTTATCCGCCAAGGTAAAGCCTGCCGAAACGATGAAATCAGGATTGATCGACTTGGAAGGAATCTCGCGCCCAAAAGATTGCAACTTGAAGTCCTTGAATGCCAACCGCGTCTCATTCCATTCACCATCGACAGTCGGAAGATACGCTCGATAGGAACTTGCGGCCATTTGGTCGGAAACCCGCAAGTCCACCCAATACGTCCGACCGTCGCCCTTCGCCTTCACGATAACTCCGGAATTTCCAGCCAATCCGAGTTCGCGCGGATTCATCCTGATCGATGCGAACCCTCCGTTGTTCTTCAGTGAAATATCGCCCGTAAAAAGTAGCGTTCCTGCCTCAGAACGTTTGAAACCGCCTTTGGACACACCGCCCATAACTCCATCGTTTACAGAAGTCCAGAATTTCACCGAGTTGGCATCAGCAAAGGAGGCGATCGATTTTTCCTCACCTTTCAGCGGTTGGCTCATAAAAAAGGCAGCGAATGCGATGGTGAGACAGCCGTAGCTTGGCGATGTGATGTTGGTTTTCATAGATGGATGATGAACACGTGAAGTTTGGCTCGTCATTGGAATTCTTGGCAAAGACCCAGATAAAAAACGTATGAACTCGAATGGCAGAGGGTTGTTGAAGATCTGCGTAAGCATGCTGGTCTTTCAGATTCTCGCACCTTACCTGAAGCAGGCATGGC
>JBIIFS010000080.1:0-8124 GCA_044237185.1 Luteolibacter sp. | reverse complement strand
GAGCCAGATTGCAGGGAAATCTAATCCCACAGCAGGTGCCGAAACACCGCTTCCGGATTTGCTCAATGATTCCGGTGAGCCGATCAATCGCGGCATATGGATGGTTAATGAGGGGCTTTTGATTGGCGTGATTCATCCGACAGCCAAGGTTTATCGGTTTTTGGTGCCGTCAAGGGTGCGTGAATCGATCCAGGATTTCGGTCGCAACATCGCCTATCCAGGACGGGTGGTAAACCATATGTTGCAGGGCCGTTGGGATGGAGCGGGGAATGAGTCTTTGCGTTTTGTGACGAATTCCACGGTGGGCTTTGCCGGGTTTTTTGACCCCGCCAGCAAATGGAATATACCGAAATCCGATGCGAGCTTTGGTCAAACTTTCGGAAAATGGGGTTGGAAGCCGGATCACTATCTGGTCCTGCCATTTTTCGGCCCAAGTGATGAGCGCAGTGCGGTGGGTCTGGTGGGTGATAAGCTATCTGAGCCTCTCAATTATTATCCGCCATACGACATGATTTCGCCTGCTGTCACTTACAATTATCTGACCGATCATAGCGAGAATGCGAGACGCTCACTCCAAACGGATGCGGATTCTTATGCTACCTCAAGAATTGTATGGACCTACAGCGCCAAGGGCGGAGTGCCCGACTTGCAGATGAGAGGTCCGATCGACCTGCCAACGTTGGAGACGTTCGGTGCCGTAAAATTCGGCCCCCAGCATTCCGAGTTCTTGACTCAAGGTCGTGAGATCTCGGTGAAAATTCCTTCAACGGGTCGCAGAATGAAAACCACATACTGGGTGCAACCCAAGCCCGCGCCGTTGGTTTACATTTCACCGGGGCTTATTTCGCATCGGCTTTCCTCGATGTCGGTTGGTCTGGCAGAGCGCCTCTATGAGAATGGCTATTCAGTCGTCAGTACAACCAGTGTGTTTCATCCGGAATTCATGAGCACGGCATCGACCGCCGCACTGCCGGTTTATCCGCCGGTGGATCGTCATGATCTCCTAACAGCCATGACGGAAACGGATCGCGCGTTGACCGAAAAATATCCCGACCGGTTTACCCAGCGTGCGATGCTCGGGCTCTCGATGGGTGGATTTATGGCATTGCAGATCGCTGCCGGGGAGTCGCAGTTGAAATCCGGACAAATGACCTTTGATCGTTATGTGGCCATGGATATGCCAGTGGACATCATGCACGGTTTCAAGCAGTTGGACAGCTATGTGGATGCACCCCTGAAATGGCCTGAAGCAGACCGCCAGCAGCGGGTGAATAACACGATGCACAAGGTGAGCTATGCCGTGTTGCGTAAAAACAAACTGGAGCAACCGGTCATTTTCGATGGAGATGAATCAAAATATCTCATCGGTCTGTCATTCCGTTTTGGCCTGCGTGACATCATCTACAGCAGCCAGTCGAGACATGATTTCGGAGTGCTCCGGACACCCGTGTCAAACTGGCACAGGGAGCCGGTTTATGACGAGATTCTTCAATATTCCCTGGGTGATTATTTCGAGAGATTCGCAGTGCCTTATTATAAGAAAAAAGGAATCGGCAGGGATGAGCTTGTGAAACAGGTCAACCTGAGAACACAAGCCGGCAAGCTCCGCGAGCAGTCGAAAGTCCGCGTCATCGTCAATGAAAATGACTTCCTGTTGCAGCAGGATGACATCTCTTGGTTGAGATCGACGTTTTCAGAATCGCACCTGACGGTTTTTCCTGACGGCGGACACCTCGGTAATATTGGAGATGCGAAAGTCCAACAAGCGATCATGAAAGCTCTGGACGGATTGAAGTGAATGCACCGCCATCACCCTCGCTGCTGCGGTTCCGTTTTGTTCTGACTCAGCGAGTTCATCTGTTTTGCCTAACTGAGTGTTTCATATCGGTGAGTCAGACATGTCGGGCGCGTATTCCCGAACCGTGATCCGGGCGTTCAACCAAGTGACGGACGCATGAATGGGAGTTTACGGATCTTGCGGAATTGGCTTGGAAAAATTTTCCAAGGAAATCCCGATAAATCTGCTCAAGTCTTGACCAAAAGCCGATATTCACTTGTGTTGGGTTGCGCGTCCGCTGCCTCGTCTCCATCCTGCCAGTGCAGAACTCACCGAGGCGGTTGCTCTCACCAAGCATGTGATGGCAAAGGCTCCTGTTTTTTACTTTTACCAATTATCCAATTCCATGACCACCCAGCTCACCGGCACCTCATTCATCGGCTTTTCACGTTCCTCAGGCACCCAACCTTGCGGGCAAGCGGTGAACCCCGCAACGGGCGAAGCCCTGGCTCCGGTTTACCTTTCCGCGACAGCGGAAGAAGTCGAAAAAGCGATGACTTTGGCAGCAGCCGCGTTTCCCGTTTACTCGAATTTGCCTGGAAAAACCCGTGCGGCTTTCCTGCGTAAAATTGCCGAGAACATCGAGGCCGTGGTCGAGGATATCGTGGTTCGCGGACCCCAGGAAACCGCGCTTCCGGAAGCAAGAATGCGCGGTGAGACCGGTCGCACCACCGGTCAGCTCCGTTTGTTTGCAACCCTTTTGGAAGAAGGCTCATGGGTTGATGCCCGCATCGAGCGTGCCCAACCGGATCGTCAACCGGTTCCGAAGCCTGACCTGCGATCGATGCTTCGTCCGCTCGGTCCCGTTGCGGTTTTTTGCGCGAGCAATTTTCCTCTCGCATTCTCCGTGGCAGGTGGAGACAGCGCTTCGGCTCTTGCCGCAGGTTGTCCGGTGGTGGTGATCGCGCATTCATCGCATCCGGGTTGCGCGGAAATTGTCGCCAACGCGGTGATCGCTGCCGCCAAGGAATGCGGTATGCCGGAAGGGGTTTTCTCGGTTCTCTACGGCGGTGGCCGTTCAGTGGGTCAATCCGTCGTCAAGCACCCGGTCATCCAAGCCGTTGGGTTCACCGGCTCACGTGCTGCCGGCATGGCGCTGATGGAAACCGCCGCAAATCGTCCCCAGCCCATTCCTGTTTATGCGGAAATGAGTTCGATCAATCCGATCGTGTTTTTACCGGGCACGCTTGCGAAAGGTGAAGCGGCTCTCGCGGAGGCTTACTACGGCTCGCTCACACTCGGTGCCGGCCAGTTCTGCACCAATCCGGGATTGGTATTTTTACCAACCGGGCAGGGGGATGAATTTCTCGCGAAACTCAAGAGCCTTGTTGAAGCAGGTCAACCCGCCACCATGTTGAACGCGGCGATCTGCAAAGCGTTCGCCGATGCGACCGGATCTTTCTCCAACATTTCCGGTGTCAAGGTTCTGGCACTCAGCGCCGCTGAAAAAGCACATGGCCAGTGCGCGCCTGCGGTATTCACCGTGGAGATCGAAGACTTCCTGAAAAACGAGCACCTGCAGGCTGAAATGTTCGGACCGGGTGCTCTGATTGTGCGGGGAAGTGTTGCGCAAATCGAAGCTGCGATTGCGAAGCTCGAGGGTCAGCTCACCGCCACGGTTCACGGCACTCCTGAGGAACTCACCCAACATTCGGGAATCGTCCAGGTCCTTCAACAACGCGCAGGTCGCCTGATTTACAACGGTTTTCCAACCGGAGTGGAAGTCTGCTCCAGCATGGTTCACGGCGGTCCGTTCCCTGCGACCTCCGATGGTCGTAGTACTTCCGTCGGCACGATGGCGATCTTCCGCTTCTGCCGCGCTGTCGCATGGCAGGGTTTCCCGGACGCCGCATTGCCTGTTGAATTGCAGGAAGGCAATCCGCTCGGGATCAAGAGAATGGAGAATTGATTCGAAAGGAACCGCGATTTTTAATCGCGACCTCGTCAGCGAAATCGGAGCGGGGGTGTCAGTACCCCCTGAGGTAGAGTGTGTCTAACCCTCCATCATGTTTCAAACGGTGAGATACCGTTCAGTAACATGCCGTGGGACACGGCAGCTCCTGGTGCATACATACCAGCCGCGATTCAGAATCACGGTTTTTTCCGGGTCAAATCCATGAGTTTTAAAGCATTTCCCGCAAAGGGTTTATTGATAATCATTCTCAATTACAGGGTTAGATTAATTTTACATTTATGAAAGAAAAACGCTTGTGAATTTTTTCACAATCTCCCAGTCTTTGCGCGGCTCACCACCTTACTCACTTAGCTCTCATGGCGAATATTTTTCCACGTTGGTCCAACCTGCTTCCCTTTAAAATCGCATTTTGCCTTGGCACCATTGGTGTTGGAGTGGTTCTTGCGGTAGGTTATTACGCAACACCAAAGGCTCAGGTCGTCGGATATCAACCCTCGCAACCGATTCCTTTTTCTCATAAAATCCACGTTGAACAGCTCGGCCTTGATTGCCGTTATTGTCATTCTTTTGTGGATGTATCCGGTCATTCCAACGTGCCAAGCGGCAATACTTGTTGGAACTGCCACCAGCACGTTCAAAAGGACAGTCTAAAACTTGCGCCGCTGCACCGCTCAATGAATGTGAACTATCCGGGCTATGATGGCAAGCCGATCGAATGGGTGCGTATTCACAAGGCTCCCGACTATGTTTATTTCGATCACTCCGCTCACGTAAACCGCGGGATTTCGTGCCAGAGCTGCCATGGCGATGTGAATCAGATGGAAGTGGTTTATCAGGCCGAGCCACATTCGATGGGCTGGTGCTTGGATTGCCACCGAGCTCCCGAGAAGCACCTCCGTCCACTTGAAGAAGTTTTCAATTTCCACTACGGCGATGCCGATGTCTCTAAATACAGTAAGGACAAAGGTGTCACAACCACTCTGGATCTCGGCAAGAAGTTAAAAGAGCAATTTTCGGTTCGTCCTAAGACCACTTGCGCTACCTGCCACCACTGATCTCTCTTCTTCCAAAAAACATCTTTCAGCAGCCCTGATATGAGTAAACGCATTTTGCAACACCCCGCAGTCCCCAAAGACGAGACCACCGTCTCGTGGCGCAGTACAGGCCAACTTGAGGACACCCAAGAATTCCGAAATTGGATGGATCGTGAATTTCCGCAGGGTGCGGCTGAAATGGAAAATCAGGAGGCGCTGGAAACTAGCCGGCGTTCGTTCCTCAAACTCATGGGTTCATCGACCGCATTGGCCGGTTTCGGCATGGTCGCTTGCCGCCGCCCAGAAGCATATATTGTTCCCTATACCAAGGCACCGGAATGGGTGATTCCTGGTAAAGCGACCTACTACGCGTCTTCGATGCCACGTGCGACAGGTGCGGTGCCATTGGTGGTTACCACTTACGAGGGTCGCCCAACCAAAGTAGGACCAAACCGCCTGCATCCGGATTACGAGGGTACCGACGCATTCGCTCAAGCATCGGTTCTCGATCTTTACTCTTCTTCGCGGTCACGTCATCTCAACATCGGTGGCAAAAAGGCTAAACTTGCGGATTTTCAAGCGGCTCTCAGTGAGATCGCTAAAGACAAGAGTGCTAAAATGGGATTCGTATTCGGCGCCGATGAAAGCCCGACTCGTTTGCGTTTGGTCAGCGAACTCGCCAAAACATTTACCCATGCCAAGTTTTATCAATACGAGGCCCTAACAGTTGATGACAAGGACGTATTCGGCGAAGGCGTCAAGCTAGTTCCGGATTTCGCAAATGCGGATCGCATTCTCTCGCTTGATTGCGACTTCGCTGGGACGGATCCACTAGGTTCCAACATCGCCTTTTTCAATCGTCGTAAACCGGAAGGTGCGGGATACGAATCGAAACCGAATTCGGAATCCATGAACCGCCTTTACTCGGTGGAATCAGCCTTCAGTTTGACTGGAGGAATGGCGGATCACCGTTTGCGGATCGCTCCTAGTCGCATCGCTTCGATTGCAGCGCAAATCGCACGTGAAGTAGGTGCACCAGTCGGTGATATCGCTCCGCTCACTGATGCAAATGAACTGAAATGGATCGCAGAGCTTGTTAAAGATCTCAAAGCGAGCGGATCAAAGACAGCCGTTGTCGCTGGATCGCGTCAGTCGAAAGCTGTGAAGCATCTCGCACTGGCGATCAATATTGCCCTCGGTAACATCGGTGAGGGCAAAGGCCTGCGGGCTTATCAGACCGAAAACAAAGGTTTTGGCGACATCGCCGCGCTTGTTGCTGATCTCGATTCCGTTGCAGTCGATACCGTGGTTTTTCTGACTCCGGCAAACCCAGTTTACGATGCACCTGCTGACTTGAATTTCTCCAAGGCTCTCGCCAAGGCGAAAACCAGCATTCATTTGGGTGATCGCACTAACGCTACAGCGTATGCTTGCACTTGGCATATTCCATCCGCGCATTACTTGGAATCCTGGAGCGATGCAAAAAGCGTCTGCGGTGCTTACTCCGTGGTTCAGCCGATGATTCTTCCGCTTTATCCTGATTGCGTATCAGAGATTGAACTTCTGCTCGCGTTCTTGGCTGACGGAAAACTTGTGATCGGGGAAGGGGACAAAGGTGCTCCAGCACCTGCCATGGTTGCTGTCAAAACCACGTTCAATGGCACGGAGACTCAGTGGAATGAAGTCCTTAAAAATGGTTTCCGTGCTTCGACAACACACCCATCCACATCGGTTGCTCTCTCTGCGAGCGCGGCAGATGCGATCTCTAAAGCGAAAATAAGCGCTCCGAATGTCAAGGAACTCGATGTGATTTTTTCGACCGATTCTTCCGTTTACGATGGACGTTGGATTGATAACGGCTGGCTCCAGGAAGCTCCCGATCCGATTTCCAAGCTCACTTGGGACAATGCCGTTTTCATTGCCCCGCAGACTGCAAAAGATCTCGGCATTTACGATCAGATCATCGCGCTTGAAACAGCATTCGCATCGGTTTCTCCAGATGGCGAAGGTCAAAACCGCAAGTCACCCATGATCACAGTGACGGTGAATGGCAAATCGCTAACTCTCCCGGTTCTCGTTTCCTTCGGCCAAGCCGAAAACACGCTGATTATCCCGCTTGGCTACGGCCAAGGCTTCAACGAAGAAGACGAACTGGGTCGTGGTAATTCGAAAGCTAGCAAGTTTGTCGGACTCGTTGGCATGAACCGTGGTTTCGATGCTTATCCACTTCGCACTTCCGAGACTTCCTATTTCGCCACTGGCGCGATGATCAAAAAGACCGATGATCGTTACTCGGTTGCTCTTACGCAGGAACACAATGCCATGTATGGCCGTGCTCTCGCCCGTGAGATTTCCACTGATACGGTCGAGCACAAAGGCGATTTCAGTAAACAACTTGCGGGTGTTAAAAAACAAGGTAACGACTCTCACGCACCTGAAAATATTTCACTCTACAAACAGGAAGATCGCCAGGGTAACACCTTGCTCAGTGATAAGCTCCATCAATGGGGGATGACGATTGACCTTTCTTCCTGCATGGGTTGCAACGCCTGCCTCGTTGCTTGCCAATCGGAAAACAACATCCCGATTGTTGGCAAAGAGCAGGTTGCCAAAGGTCGTGAAATGCACTGGATCCGCATGGATCGTTATTTCGCAACACACAAGGAGAACACATTCGATTCAGGCAATGTTGAGATGGTTCCACAACCCGTGGCTTGCATGCAATGTGAGTCTGCGCCATGTGAAACCGTTTGCCCAGTCAATGCGACGGTCCATACCGAAGACGGTTTGAATGCCATGGCTTACAATCGCTGCATCGGCACCCGCTACTGCGCGAATAACTGCCCTTATAAAGCACGTCGTTTCAACTTTTTCGATTACAACAAGCGTAATCCTCTCATTAAAAACAACCTTAACAAAGGCCCTGTCGGCGTACGTCACGACGGTGAAGCCAATCACCTTCAGAAGAACCCGAACGTCACCGTGCGTATGCGCGGCGTGATGGAGAAGTGCACTTACTGTGTGCAGCGCATCAAAGGTGCGATCATTCGTCAGAAGCGTGGCCAGAAACAGGAAGTTCTTGAATCCGGCAAAACCTCACCGGAATACCAAGTTTCCACTGAAACCCTCCGCATTCCGGTCGACTCCGTCAAAACTGCCTGTCAAGACGCTTGCCCGGCAGAAGCGATCACCTTCGGTAACCTTCTAGATGGAAAATCCTCCGCAATGGGACGCGCCAAAGAATTGGAGCGCAGTTACGACCTGCTCAATTACATCGGAACCCGTCCTCGCACCAGTTATCTGGCTCGTGTGAAAAACCCGAACCCTGACATGCCGGA
>JBIIFS010000008.1:0-26693 GCA_044237185.1 Luteolibacter sp. | reverse complement strand
CTTCGTGAGCCTTTGCGGAAACAAGATTTTCACTCGATAGCAACGCTCCACTATAAGCTGAACGTGCACCACGCAAATCCCCAGCCTCGTAAGCAGAGAGGCCTTCAGCCAAGCGCATTTTTGCGGCGTCATCACCCGTTTTTTCCTTCGCTAAAAAACGATATGCATCACGCGCCTGATTATAACGACCTTCAAAAAACGCCGTCTTCGCATCGCGCAATGCGTTTGCCTGCACGTCACCGGCAAAGAGGATCATCAACCCTGCGACCGCGGGCATGGCAATCCTACTCCAGCGCGTCCCGGCAACGATCGCCGCCATCAGGAACAGAATTCCAGGTAGAACGGCCCATTGGAAAAATTCAACCATAACCCGGCTCTGACCCGCTTCCATTTCAAAAACATCCATCCCTTGGATCGCCAACTCGATCATCGCTGGAATATCTCCGCCTGTCCCGGCGACCACGTATTGACTTCCGGTGGAAGTTGCTAGTTTTCTCAACACATCCGCCTGAAGGCGGCTCAGAACTTTGCTTCCCGATTCATCGACCAAAAATCCATCCGAGTAATCCTTATGCGGAACAAAGCCACCATCTTCCGTTCCCACTCCGATGGTGAAAATTTTCACCCCGGCGCTTTCCGCTTCAGCCACAATCATATCCAAATCACCATCGTGTTTCTCACCATCGCTGATCAAGATCAGCAGATTGTTTTTCTGTCCCGTTTCTTTAAGAGTTTCGGTTGCTAGCTTGATCGCAGATGAGATATCGGAACCCCCTGTGGTCACCCATTGCTCGTCAATCTGTTCCACAGTCTCATGCAAAGCCCCGAGATCAATAGTCAAAGGAGCGAATAAATAGGGTGTGCCAGCAAAACCCACCAAGCCAACGCGGTCGTTTTTCAAAGCGGCCAAGATTTCGTAAATTAGGATTTTTCCCTGACCCAAGCGATCCGGATTAACATCTGTCACCCGCATACTGCGTGAGAGGTCCAAGGCAATCATCACATTCCGCCCCTTGGCTGTTTTAGTCTCTACACCCGCATCACCTTGGGGCCTTGCGAGTGCGAAAACTAATACAACCATGGCAGCCCATATCAGACCCAGTGACAACCAGCGCGGCAAAGGATGATGATTTCGAATCAACTTCCCACGCAAACGCAAAGCCACCAGTTGTTCCCATGGCTGTCCTCTATATCGATCCAATAAAATCGCGCTAACTGCCAGGATAGGCAGCGCGATCCAAACCAAAAGCCATTCTGGATTTGCCAAATTCATATTCAAACAGTCGTCCGATACAGCGATATGTAAACCGCGACCCCAGTTGCTGCCAGCAATGATAGCCCGATAAACCACATATACAACTCACGGTCCTCCGTAATGGTCAGACTCCGTGACTCGGTTTTTTCCAATTGATCGATAGTTTGAAAATTTTTCTCCAAATCTTCAAGGTTCTGCGCCCAAAAATGCTCACCACCCGTATCACTGGCAATTTTTTTCAGAGTCGGCAGATCAAACTCCTGACGAGGGAACGCCTGAATACTTCCAGAAACCCGTCCTTCCTTGGTGCCGATCGCGACGGTGTATGTCTTGATCCCCAGAGTCTTGATATGTTTGGCTGCTTCCAAAGGCGAAATTTTTCCCGAGTTGCTCGCACCATCCGTAATCAAGACGATGATCTTGCTTTTCGATTCACGATTATCCAGGCGGGTTGCCGCCGTCGCAAGTGCGGATCCGATGGCTGTGCCTTGTTCACGAACCGTTCCCAAGCCATGACGGTTGAGTTTAAGTCGGCCCAGCCCGCCCCTCAACCAATCATGATCCAGTGTGATGGGACTCACGGAAACAGGTCGTCCCGCAAACGCCACCAGACCGATCCTGTCATCGGGTCTTCTTGAAATAAACGCATCCACCACTTTCTTGGCCGCATCCATCCGTTTCATTGGCTTGCCCTCGAAACTGAAATCATCGATATCCATCGACAGTGAAACATCAAAGGCAATGAGAATATCAATCCCGCTCGCGATCCGGCTTTGATATTCATTGCGCCATACCGGCCTCGCGATTCCAAAGATTGCCAGCAGCAGCGAAATGAACAACAGAGGAAATCCAATATTCCATACCACATGATTCACCCTTTTCCCAAGACCATGAAGCAAACCCAGGTTAGGAAAAACCAACGCGCCCGAGGCGCCGCGTCCCCTACGCAAAGCAAGCAACAGCAAGCTGGGAACCAGCAATAATAACCATTGAGGCTGAGCAAATCGAAAATGCGTCATGAATGACTCGATCATGACGCATGGATCCTTTCCAAAAGAATGACCGCCTGTTGTTTAAGAACGTTCACATCCATGACCTGCCCTTTATCCGGACCGTATTTCATCGCCGCCAATTCTGAAAAATAAGCGTGGATCATCGCCCTCAAGTCCTCATTCAGGCCTTTGATCGCATCATGCCGACCGATGAACTCCTCATGGGTTTCATACAGGGCTGGTTCGTTCAAACTCTGCGCGAGGTATTTTCTTATCACAAGAGAAACCATGATGACGTTTTCCTTTCCCAGCGATGCATCCAATTTTGCGATCCCGGCCAATGCCTTCTGAAACGCCTCACGCTCTGCTTTTGAGGGATCAAAAACCTTTTTTTTCCTAAGCAGATACCAACCCGCGATCATCAACAAAAGCAACACGCTTACAACCATGGCAACCCACCACCCTTCAAGTTCCCAATTCGGAACCAGATCCATGGCATCCCGGCTCTCTGCCAGTTCTAAGTTGGATTTACTTTCGGCCATGCTTACTATTTACGCCGTTTTCCTCTCCTTTTCAAAAGCTGATGCAACGCGGGCAACGCATCACTGTCGGTCGGTAAAATGGCTGAGTCGATCCCGTGTTTCCTGAATATCGACGCCACAGCCTCGGATTGTCTCATCATCAATTGCTCATAAGCTTTTCCGAGATTTTGATTGTTGGTGTTCACCGTCATTTCAATCCCGCTTTCAGGATCCAACAAAACCACTTTGCCCACTCTCGGCAAATTCTGTTCAACAGGATCAATCACACGCAGCGCAACGGTTTCGTGTTTCCTCGCTAACTTACCCAATGGCTTGTCAATCACCTCTGCTTGAAAATCGGATATCATGAATACCAAAGCCTTACGCTTCAATGTTTTGACCAGAGCATTGCATGCCTCCTCGATCGAAGTCCCGTGCTTTGCCGGACGGGCCATGAGAATCTCACGAATCATGCGCAACAAATGACGGCTACCTTTTGCCGCAGGAATGAACATCAACGGCTCACCTGCAAAAATCAGCAACCCCACCTTATCTCCATTCTGCAACGCACTAAAACCCAGCACCGCCGCGATCTCTGCTGACAACTCCCGTTTGCTCAAATGATGACTCCCGAAGTCCGTCGACCCGGAAACGTCCACAGCTAAGATCACCGACAACTCACGCTCCTCTCGGAATTTTCGGATATAGGGTTCATTCATCCGCGCCGTCACATTCCAATCAATAAAGCGAACCTCATCGCCGTGCTGATACTCACGGAAATCATCAAAGTCCAAACCCTGCCCGCGAAAGGAGGAGAGATATTCACCGGAAAATGATTCACGCACCAGCCGTCTCGCCCTGAGCTCGAGCTTTCGCACGCGGGCCATCATTTCCTCAATGTATTGATCTTCAGTCATGGCTCGAACACCGGCTAAGGCACCACGACTTTTGAAAGAATCCGCGTAATGATTGCATCGGTGGTAATCCCCTCGGCCTCGGCCTCATAGGTTAGCAAAATCCGATGGCGCAGCACATCCATTGCCATGTCTTTGACATCCTGCGGAGTGACAAACGCACGTCCGTTCATGAAAGCCCGCGCCCGCGCAGCCAGTGCGAGATTGATCGTGCCACGCGGCGACGCACCCGCACGGATCCAACTTTTCAAGGGCGCATCAACCCGGACTGGGTTACGCGTCGCGTCAATCAATTCAACAATGTATTTCCGAATGGAATCGTCAATGTAGACCGAATTCACCAAATCGCGCGATGCACTGACTTGCTCGGGCGAGGCCACATGCTGGGTTTCATAAATCGGTGCCGATGTCGCCATCCGATTCAAAATCTCCAGTTCCTCATCCTTGCTCGGATAATCCACGTTCACTTTCAACAGAAACCGGTCCAACTGGGCCTCGGGCAATTGATACGTGCCTTCTTGGTCAATTGGGTTCTGGGTCGCCAATACAAGGAAAGGCTTTGGAAGAGGATAGGATCGGTCACCGAGAGTTACCTGCTTCTCCTGCATCGCCTCAAGCAATGCCGATTGAACCTTGGCTGGCGCGCGGTTGATTTCGTCCGCCAAAATGAGATTGTTGAAAATAGGTCCCAGCTTAGGTGCGAATTTCATCTCCTGAGGATGGTAGATCATCGTTCCAACTAAGTCCGCAGGCAAGAGATCCGGCGTGAACTGAAACCTCGCAAAGGTGGCCGAAAGAGAACCCGAAAGGGCTTTCACGGCCAAGGTCTTCGCCAAGCCCGGCACACCCTCCAGTAGAATATGTCCGTTACACAATAGCCCGAGCAGCAATCGATCTACCAAATCGTCTTGGCCTACAAGCACTTTGCTCATCTCTTCCTTGACCGCATGAATCCATCCGCTGCTCTCGTAAATTTGCTCTTGAAGTTGTTCTGTAGTCATAACTGGCTTTGGACAGCTTGCCATTCCATACGCACAGTGCAACCGACAATCCTGCTAAAAACGCATTTTTGAGCCATTGCCGCCCGTCAACGACCATTCATCCTTTTCGATCGCACTTTCATCGCAGTCTTCTCATTGCAATACGGACAGGTCAAATAACCGCATGCGAGAATGGTTGTGGCGACTTTCAATCGATAACTTCCCAACAGGCGCCGAACATTCCGGTGTTTGGTACATCCTCGTTTTTGCATAGGAGGAATCATACATAAAGGACAACGCAACATCGGAGTCATGATCATGTTGGAAATAACTAACAAAAGAAAGACAATGAAAATACAGCCGCTGATGATGAGCGACTGATGGTCACGATAAGAAATTCCAAAGACCAAAAAAAGGAACGTAAGCGGCAGTGTGAGAGCTTGGAGGATCTGAAGACATGAGGCCAAGCGCATCATCCAGAGAATATTTTTAGAACGCAAGTGATGCACGCTTGAAGCGTAATGATAGAAAGTGTTAGATTACAATGTTTTTTGGATAAAAATCAATCCGATGTTCCTTGCTTCTTGAAACGTTTATCCAAGATATCGCTACGGAAAGAAAATATTCTTTCTAACTTCGGCTTCACGAAGAGAAGATGCCCGATCTCACCGAATGGCCAACAAGGCAGAGCGTAATGTACCAAATCCTTCATCAACACCCCACCTTCAACCTCTTCGAAGTGATGCAAATGATGCCAGAATTTGTACGGTCCTAACCGTTGCTCATCGATGAAACTTTGATTCACATTCACACTCTTGATTTCTGTCACCCAAGGAACCCAAACTCCCGGCAAGATCATAACCCTGTATTCGATGATTTGTCCTTCATACATCTTTTCCCCAGGTTGGTATATGATCCTGAAGCCTAACTCTTTCGGCGTCATCTCGTCCAAATTCCGAGGGTGAGAGAAAAAATCCCATGCCTCTTGCAAAGTGATGGGCAAAAATTGTTCCTGTGTCAGAGTATGGATCATATTTGAGGCAAGTTAATCAAGCTACTCATACTTAACACGGAATGAGCCAGATGCAATGGGCGGAAAAAACTTTTCCGAATGGCACCGCTTGTTTCACTGGCATCCGCCTGATTCTCTCCTAGCCGACTCAAATTCCGCTCTAACCCCTCAACTTTCATTTTTCCCTTGGAAGATTAGCCGATTTGCATTCGTATTCCGGTATCCATGAAATCGAAATTTTTTATCGCCGCCTGTGTTGTGTCCAACCTGTTGATGATTCCCGCTTCCGCGGACGAATCCGCACTTTCAAAACAAATGGAAGCTATGAACGATGCTTACAAGGCCATGCGTCGTGAAGAGGATCCAGCCAAGGGCGCAGCACTCGCCCGCGAAGCCCAGAACGCCATGGTCAAAGCCATCATGGAAACTCCGGAATTGATCAAAGCCATGCCCGATGGTGCGGACAAAGCCAAAGCCTCCGCAGAATATCGTAAAATGATGGGAGCACTCGTCTCAACCCTAGCCGATATGGAGCTCGCATTCCTCAACAAAGACATGGTCAAGGTCAAGGCCATCGTTGAACAATTGCGTGACGCCAAAAAGAAAGGCCACGACAAATTCATGGAGGAAGAATGAATCTTTAATCTCAAAAAAAGCCCGCAGGATTCAACCTGCGGGCTTTTTTATTTGGAAGGATTCAATCAGGCTTCACTCAACCACCACTTTGGACCCAACCGCCAACTTTGAAAACACGACTGGCATCATTTTCTGTGGTCCGCGAATGCAAGCATGAGAGGCCGGATAACGTTTAACCGGACCAATATGGTGTCCCACACCATCCCAAGTGAGGCGCATCCAGTAATTCATCGGAGCACCGACAAATTTTCCACCTTCAGGAACCGTGTCTTTGGTGGTGTCCGCATCACTGTTTACGACACCACCCTCGGCATCGTAAATGCGACCATATTTATTGGAACTCTTCTCAGGAATCTTCTCGAGGATCCTGTAGGTCCCGGGAGGCGTTGGATGCGAGGATCTTCCCGAACAAATCGGATAATCGACTACTACCTGATCCCCTTTCATCAACCTGCCACGTTGTTCTTCCAGATCGATCTGCAGCCAGGAATTCGATGCGTCCGTCTCAGGCAACAATTGGATATTCGTCCATGAATCGTAAGTCTTTGGATACGACTTCTCCGCCACGAAAAACTCGTAGGTTTCAGGTTGACAAGGATTTTTGTATTCAGGATGGGTTTTAACCAACCTCGGGTCATTTGGGCTTTGCGCGCAACTAGCCAGTAAGATGGCGATACCAGCAAGACTCATATGAAGTGAATTTCTCAATAGCATATTGGGAGGAGCACGAATTAAAGCAATCACCCGGCGTTTGCAATCTTTGAAAAATCCAAAATCATGGCAAATGCCGCGTGTCTTCACGTGTTTTTATCCCAGCTGTTTTCCTTGGCGATTTCCATTACCCGAAGTATTGATTCCGCATGAGCAACTCAGCCGATCAAATTTCCGAAGACATCAAAACCGCCATGCGGGCCAGAGACCAGACCGCACTCAATGCCCTGCGGGCCCTGAAAAGCGCCATCACCAACGCGGCGATTGAAAAAGGCGGACTTGGCACAGTTTTGGACGAACCGGAAATCCTGGCTGTCATTCGCAAGCAAATCAAACAACGCCTGGATTCCATCGAGCAGTTCGAAAAAGCCAACCGCCCGGAACTTGCCGAAAACGAAAAGGCGGAGATCGCCATCCTCTCCAAATACCTGCCAACGGCGCTCTCCGAATCGCAGATCATCGAACTCGTCGCGCAGGCGTTACAAGAAACCGGAGCCGCTTCCAAAGCTGACATGGGAAAAGTCATGAAACGCGCCCAAGAACTCTGCGAAGGTCGAGCCGACGGAAAAACACTCTCCGCCGCAGTCATGTCACGCCTCTCATAACTCTTCGATATCCATGTTTGAAGTCAGACAAAAACCGGAAATGGTCGAGCGAGCCCTGCTGGTGCGGCTCTATTTCGACAAAAGCGAAGAGGAGGAATCCGCATCGCTGCTCGACGAGCTTAGTGAACTCGTCTCCACCCTCGGAATCGAAATCGCCGAATCCGTCCTAGCAAAATCACGGGAAATGCACAAAAAGTTTCTCTGCGGGACGGGCAAAGCCGCGGAAATCGTCGCGCTTGCAAAGGCCCACGAATGCGATGTGATCGTCATCGATAACAATCTCGCACCATCCCAACAACGTGAGTGGGAAAAACTTGCTGACCTCTGCGTCATCGACCGCGAAGAGGTGATTCTCGATATTTTCGGAAAACGCGCCCAAACCCGTGAGGCACGCTTGCAGGTCGAACTCGCAAAAATGCAATACGCCCTTCCTCGACTCGCACGCATGTGGGGACACCTTGACCGCGAAGGAGGCGGTGGCGGAACCGGCGGTGGCGGCGCGGAACGCGGCATGGGTGAAAAGCAAATCGAGATCGACCGACGCCTTGCCCACCTCAGCATCGACCGCTGCAAGCGTGAACTCGAGATTGTCCGCAAGCAACGCAAGACCCAACGCAAAGAACGCGAAAAACTCGATACCCCGCACGCCTCTATCGTCGGTTATACGAATTCAGGAAAATCCACCATGCTGAATCAGATTTCTGGCTCGGATGTCATGGCAAAAGATATGCTCTTCGCTACACTCGACACTACGACACGCCGCATCGATTTACCCGATGGCCAGCCACTGCTCGTAACGGATACCGTGGGATTTGTGCGCAACCTTCCTCACCGTCTCATAGAGGCGTTCAAAGCCACTCTCGAAGAAGCCGTATTGTCTGATTTCCTGATTCATGTGCTCGATGCCTCGGCGCCTGAAATCGAAATCTTTCACGCCACCACATTACATGTGCTGGAAGAACTCGGTGCGGTCGACAAACCCATTATCACAGTCCTAAACAAAATCGACAAAGTCACCGATCCTTGGGAGCTCGTTTGTTTGGAGCGGAAATTTCCCGATGCCATCCACGCTTCCGCTCTCACGGGTCAGGGTATTGATGATATTTACAAAGCTTGTTCCAAAGTCCTCGCGGACCGGGTGACGCATGAAAATTATCGAATTCCCCAAAAGCGCGGCGACCTACTCAACCTACTGCACGAAGATGCGAAAATCATCTCCACTGAATATGTTGAAAATGACATCGTTGTAACCGCGATCGTACCCGCGAACATCGCAGGAAAACTCAATCAATTTCTGATTCCCCATTAACCGCATCCATGCGCCTGTTTTTTCTACTTCTACTTGTCATTCTCACACTGCCACTAGGCGCGCAAGTTTCCGAGCCCCAAATTCTCAGAGCGCTACCCGTCGATACGGATCCGGGCACACAGGAAGCAACGGGCACTCCCGTGCTTGTTAGTCCCAATACTTCAATTCCAACTCAAACTCCTTCGCCCAAACTCCCAAAAATCCTGTCTGGAGACGAGCCTACTAACCAAAAACCCACGGGTGACGACGCAACCCGCCTGCAAATTTTTCTTGATCAATCAAACTTCGGCCCAGGTGTAATCGATGGTAAGATCGGTTTATTTTCCGAGCTCGCTGTGAATTCGTGGAATGAGGTCAATGGCCACCCACCGGATGATTGGAGCGCGGTAACCACCGCCGCCCGCAAGGCCATCGCCACCCCCCACGCGGTGGCTTTGGTTCCTGAAATCGCCAACGAATGGGTGAATTCAGAACTCTCAACCAAACGCGACAAGCAGGCAAAATCTAAAAGAATGTCCTACCGATCCATCGCCGAATTCATGTCGGAGCGTTACCATACGGACATCCCTACCCTGATCAGCCTGAACCCCGGTAAAAACATCCACGGTTTGAAAGCAAAAGACGGCATCACCGTACCAAATGTCGCTCCTTTTCTCGTTGAAAACCTTACCGACCGCGCATGGAAAGAACTCGAAGATCTCTCCGAACGCCATGTGGTTGTTGATACGAAAATGAATCAAGTCCGTATCTTTGCCGCCGCACCGCGCCCGACCATCATCACCGATCCCAATGCACCTGTCTTGCCCAGCGCCAATACCGGCCTGCTCGCCTCATTTCCCATCACTCCGGGAAAACCCGAGTTCATTCGCTTTGGCTCATGGAAACTCCAGACCATGGTGGCCTTGCCGTGGTGGCGCTATGATCAACAGCTTCTTGATACCGGAAAGCGCTCCGAGGAAGCCCTAATGATTCCGCCGGGACCGAACTCACCCGTCGGCATCATTTGGTGCGGCACAACTCGCCCAGGAATCGGCATGCACGGCACCTCCGATCCAGAAACCATCGGTCGCTCACGCTCCGCCGGCTGTATCCGCCTCTGTAACTGGAATGCCATTCAACTTCCCACTCTCATCCGCCCGGGAGCTACGGTAGAAATCCGGTAAACTGAATTTGTTCATGAAGTCTTTTACCAAATTCTCCCTTCGATTTGCCGCCTACCTTGTCGTGATCGGCTATCTTCTTGTCGATCTTTTTCTCTTCAATGGTCCTCTGAACCGCCGTCTAGCAAAGTCCCGCCCGGATAGCGAAACATCCATCGCTGCCGACAAGGCAAACGGCGTTGTCGCTCGCGTATTTGGCTATAAAATCACCCGCACCCAGCTTGACCGGGCGATCCATGAACGTCTTTTTCTTGAGGGAACATCCATTTCAGACCTATCCCCATCTCAGAAGAAGCTCGTTGAATACGCCGCCCTAGGCGAGCTTATCGATCACGAACTCATGCGGGTCAAAGTAAAGGTGAATACCAAAATACTTGAAGTCTCAGATGAAGAAATCGATGCCCGACTCGAGCTCTTCGCGAAAAAATTCAGCACCCGCAGTGAGCTGGAGACCGCCATCAAATCCCAAGGTTTGAATAACATCGAGGATTTCAGAAATCGCATTGCCGGACGAATCCAACAGGAGAAATATGTCGCCTTGCGGGTCGCACCGCTAGTCACCGTCAGTGAAGAGGAAATCTCGAAATTTCATGAAGACTACAAAGAGGATCTAAAAATACCCGAACGCATCCGAGCACGACACGTTTTCGTTTCAACCCTCGGCACTCCGCCAGATCAGGCGAAACAAAAATTACAAACCGCCCTGACCCAAATCCAAAACGGATCCAAAAACTTCAACGAACTCGCCCTTGATTTGAGCGAGGATCAGGCATCAAAAAAACTGGGAGGTGACCTTGGATGGATGTCCCGTGCACGAATCCCAGCAGATTTCGCAAATGCGGTATTCCAGCTCGAAAAAAACAAACCCTCGCTGATCCAAACCAAGCTCGGTTTCCACATCGTCGAACTAACTGATCATGCGCCTGCCGAGATCCCGACTCTAGAAGCGGTTCATGACAAAATCAAAGACGCGATCTCTGTCACCAAACGACACCAAGCTGTCGATGATTTCCGTGCTTCCTTACGCAAATTCGAAAAGAAAAAAATCGATATTTATCACGACCGACTGGCTCCGTGATGGTTTCCCTTATCTTATAACATGAAAATCACTGTTCTTGATGGCTACACCCTCAACCCCGGAGACAACCCCTGGACTGAAATCGAATCACTGGGCGATCTCACCGTTTATCCTCGAACCAACATCGATCAAATTGTCGAACGTGCCAAAGATGCCGAAATCATTCTGACCAATAAATGCCCGCTCAGCGCAGAAACCCTTGCCCAACTTCCAAAGCTCAAATTCATCTCCGTCCTGGCTACCGGATATAATATCGTCGATACCGCCTACACAGCCCGACATAACATTCCCGTATCCAACGTGCCTGTCTATGGCACCGACGCCGTTGCGGAATTCGTCTTCTCCGTCATTCTGGACTTTTTCAAAAAACCCGCGCTACACAGCCAATGGTCACACCATGGCGCATGGCAAAACAGTCAGGATTTCTGCTTCTGGAAAAATCCAAACTTCTCGGAACTGGCTGGAAAAACCATGGGTATCATCGGATTCGGTCGCATTGGCCAACGCACCGCCGAACTCGGCGCCGCATTCAAAATGAAGATTCTGGCAAATTCCCGCTCACGCTCCGCCTCTGCTTCCTTTCCATTCCAATGGGCATCTATCGACGAAATCCTGGAACAAGCCGATGTGATATCGCTTCACTGCCCCCTCACTCCAGAAACCCAAGGTCTCATTTCCAAAGAATCCATCGGAAAAATGAAACCCTCCGCCTTCCTCGTCAATACGGCTCGCGGTTCTCTTGTCGATGAGACCGCCCTTGCCGAGGCACTTAACGCGGATCGCATTGCCGGTGCTGCCTGTGATGTCGTCACTTCCGAGCCCATTCTCTCAGTAAATCCCCTACTCGGAGCTAAAAATCTCACCCTCACGCCCCATATCGCTTGGGCTGCCACCGAGGCCCGCCAGAGGCTGATGGCCATTACCGCACAAAACATCCAAGCCTACCAATCGGGAAATTTGATCCATTTGGTGTGATTTCCAACACCACATTTCTCCTTGCCTAGCCAAAATTCACGGTTTAAAGCGGTCTTACCCCAACCGGGGATCAACACCCATGAAGTTACACACACGGAAAGTCAAAAAGTCCGCGATGCTGGCTCTCGCAAGTCTCATCCTCGTTACCAGTTGCGCCAGTAGCTTGGGCCCAAAAGGAGATCGCTACACGGTAAAGTCAGTCGAAGAAGGCAAAGCCTCTTGGTATTCCATTAAAACCAACTCCGGCACCCGTACCGCCAGTGGCCAGAAACTTTGCAACCATTCTCCCACCGCAGCCCACAAAACCCTGCCTATGGGCACCAAAGTCCGCGTCATCAACCTGGCAAACAACAAATCCGAAGTCGTCACAATCAATGATCGTGGCCCTTTCAAAAAAGGCCGAGTCATCGACGTCACGATTGGAACGGCTGAAAAACTCGGCTTTGTCAAAAAAGGCATCGCACCCGTCAGAGTCGAGGTTTTATCGAAAAACGGTGAATAGATCATTACCTCTGCCGGAGACAACTCATGCGAACAGCCCACGGAAAGGGGTCATTTGTAAACGCTACGGAAGATACCATCCACTTTCTCGAAATTTCTTCCATTTTCGACTTGCCAAGAACACGCAGGTCGTTAGATTGCGCGCCCCATGCCACGAGTAGGAGGAAAAGCAAAAACACGGAAGGCCGTCGCCAAGCGCTTCAAAGTCACTGGCACCGGGAAGGTACTACGCCGTCATCAAGGAAAACGCCACTTGCTTCAATGCAAGAGCCGCAAGCGCAAACGCGCTCTCGGTAAAGCGGGTCTTGTTTCGGCCGCTGACATCAAGAATGTCAAAGAGAACCTTCCCTTCCATTGATAGAGAAGCAAACGACAGCCCACGACCTCGTCCGCGTAACGGACGACCTTTACACAGCCTGATCCAATAAACCGGAGACACGAACAGGTGAGACTGTGGAAGGAATGATAACAAAACGACTTGTTCACAACCAAACAATAACATGCCAAGAGCCACCAATTCCCCAGCAAGCCGCAAGCGCCGCAAACGCACGCTGCTTCGGGCAAAGGGCTTCCGCGGTTTCCGCTCGAAGCTCTTCCGCTACGCCAAGGACGCTGTCCGTAAGGCGCAACAATACGAATACCGTGACCGTAAAAAACGCAAAGGCCAATTCCGCCGCCTCTGGACCCAGCGTATCAACGCTGCCGTCCGTAACGAGGGAATAACCTACTCGCGTTTCATCGAAGGCCTCAAAGCAGCCGGAATCGAAGCTGACCGCAAGATCCTCTCGGATCTCGCCATCACAGACGCCGCTGCTTTCTCAGCCATTGTTGCACAAGCCAAACAGGCCCTCGAAAACAAGGCGAAAGCCGCTTAATCGAAAGCCCTCTGTTTAAATCAACCAAGCCGCCCGACAGCAATGTCCGGCGGCTTTTTTGTGGGCTTCTGTTAATGGTTACGAACCTAAACCGCCTATCTACCAAATCAGCCCGTTGCAGAAAAGTTAACGGAACGAGGAGATAAAAAAGATTTGAGAAATATCCCTAAAAGAAGTGCGTCCAATCGGTCAATTCGGAACTGGAATTATTCCAAACATCATTCATCATTTAAAAAATGAAATCATTTCTACTCACTCTGCTGCTGTCTTCAAAGCTGATAGCGACCACCATTTCCGTCGTCCCGATTTACGAACCGCTCACGCTCTACGGAACAGACACGGGAGATATTATCACAGATATCGGTGAGGCCCTTCAAGCCACCGTCATGCCCCGCCCGATGGCGATCACAGGTGCAATCCCCGAAGCCTTGGTGGAAGCTATACGAACCCCTCATTCCATTCCTACGAATGCCGTAAATTACAAAGTCAAAGAGGCCAATCTTTTGGTTCTCTGCAACCTTACCATGACCGCGGAAATGACCGAAGAAGGTATGACAGTGACTCTGGACGTTTCTAAAATCGAAATCCCGGCAGATATCGACATGACCGCACGCCAACTCATCAGGATCACCTTTGCAGCCCTACAAAAAACCCTGGAAGTTTACCAACAGCAACAAACCGATCCCCTCCATGTTGAAATCAAAATCACGGGTGCCACCGAAAAAAATCCGTCCCTCAAAGAGCTCGAAGCGACCTTTATCGTCCCACCGGCCCATGATTGAATGGCAAAAGACAGCCAAACTCTTCCATGCTTCACCTGATCCGAAAAAAATGAATCAATATGATCTTCAGGGTTGGACGATTTGGAGATCCTGTTCATTCTTCACTCATCCGATATGCCAAACTCTGCCAACAAAGACCCACGCCCATTCAAACGCGCCATTCTCAAACTCAGTGGTGAAGCCCTCCGTGAACCCGGCTCCACGGACAACATCTCTCCTGAAATCGTCCAACGGATCGCAGCGGAGATCAAAGAAGCCGTCGATTCCGGATTGGAACTCGGCATCGTTGTTGGCGGTGGAAATTTCTGGCGCGGTGCAAGCGCTTCAGCTCGAGGAATGGATCGCGCCACAGCCGACTATGTTGGCATGCTCGCCACAGTGATGAATGCTCTCGCACTCGAAGGCGCGTTATCGCTCATCGGCGTTGACTGCACCGTCATGTCCGCCATTGAGATGAAAAATGTCGCGGAGCCTTTTATCCGCCGGAAGGCCGAGCACAAATTGGATAAAGGGGTTGTCATTATATTCGCAGCAGGAACGGGCAGTCCGTTCTTCTCTACCGACACCACCGCCGCCCTCCGCGCAAGCGAAATGGGTGCCGATGTCATCCTAAAAGCCACACAGGTCGATGGCGTTTATTGCTCCGATCCGCGTAAAAACCCGGATGCCAAGCGCTTTGAAACCGTAACCTTTCAACACTGTTTGGAAAATCGGCTCAATGTCATGGACGCCACCGCTTTCAGTCTTTGCATGGACAATCAAATACCCATCATCATCTTCGATCTCGGGCCAAACGGCAACCTCTCACACGCCCTTCACTCAAAACCCATCGGCACACTGGTTCACGGCGAATAAAAATTCCAAATCTCAAATTTCAATGATCAAAATTGTTCGCAAGATTGTTTTCTCCAGCCTGAGATTTATATCTTAAAACTTGAATTTAAAATTATGTTAGATCCCATCCAAACCCTCAAAAAAGTCGAAGCCGACATGGAGTCCGGTATTGAACATCTCATCCATGATTTCTCAGGAGTAAGGACAGGCAAAGCTTCCCCCTCCCTGATTGATAACCTCGATGTCTATGTGCATGCTTATGGTGGTGTACAGAAACTTAAAACACTCGCCGTGATCAATACACCCGAGCCCCGCATGCTCAATGTGCAACCTTTCGATCCATCCACCACTCGCGACATCGAAAAAGCGATCCGGGAATCCAAACTCGGTCTTAATCCAGCTGCTGCGGACCGCTCCATCCGCGTGCCTATTCCGGAACTTTCTGAAGAACGCCGACGAGACATGGTCAAACTCATCAAGCAACTCGCCGAGGAAGCCAAGGTTCGCCTCCGCTCCGCTCGCAAAGCCGGACTCGACGAAGCCAAAAAAATGAAAGCCGATGTCATCCTTACCGAGGATTCTTTCAAAGATTACGAAAAACAAGTCCAAGACCTCACCAACAAATATACCAAAAAAATCGATGAATTGGCAGTCGCCAAAGAAGAAGATTTAATGAAGATCTAAATTCTAAATTTTAAACTCTAAACACCAAGGAATAGCCTAGATTCATATGATCGGGGCTTTTCTTTTATCCACACTCTTGAAACTTAAAGTTTAAAGTCTGAAGTTTCCTCGTTTTTCCGCTTGCACCCCATCCGCTTCTTCGCCTAAACCTTCGCCCCACCCGTAAGGGGCGTTAGCTCAGTTGGTAGAGCACTTGCATGGCATGCAAGGGGTCAGCGGTTCGAATCCGCTACGCTCCATTTGGGGGTCTACACCAAAGTTTGAGGGATTAGGTATTTTTTGGTTTAGGGTTAGGCTGGGTTGATGGGTCCGAATCTTTTTCACCGAACTATTGTCCAAACCTAAACTTTGACTATATTTGGCGATATGAAGCCTCTTCTTCTCATATTCGGTGTAACTGTTGCATTCACGTGCTCCTCATTGCGCGCTCAGGGTCCCGATCCCGATCGCATCCTTGAAGGCGCTCGTCTCAGCGCGGCACTGACAGAACTCGATGATGGACTCAAAGGCCATCTCACAAATAACGGGAAAAAAATACCGATTACCATTTTCCTGAAAGGTAGAGACATTCAGTTCCAGTTCATGGAAAAAAGCACTTGGAGAGTATTCCATCTCCGCCTCAACGAAGATCAATACGATCTCTTTGAAATCATCCAAGGTAAAACGATCGATTTTCCACGCAACAAGCTGACAGAATCCATTGCAGGCACTGATCTTACCTACGAAGACCTAGCTCTCCGTTTCTTTTACTGGCCTTATCCAAAACTCGAAGGTATCGAAACCATCGGTGCGTTTGATACCTACAAACTACGGCTCGACAAGCCTGCCAAGGATGTTGGCAACTACTTCTCGGTTTACGTCTGGGTTCATACAAAATTCGGGGCCTTCATGAAAGTCCACGGTCATGCCAAAAACGGAGAGATCCTGAAAGAATTCCTCGTCGAAGATGTCATGAAAGTCAGCGACGAAGTCTGGACACTTCACAAAATGCAAGTTTCCAGCTACAAAAACGGTCGTCGCAGCTCCATCACCGACATGGTTTTGGAAAAGCCTGCCAAAGAAGGACTCAAGGGACTTCGCTAGACTAGCTTTCGCGTCCCGCGGCAGGTCGTGAAATCGCCGTTTTGACGTTTTTTTACCATTCTACGATTGGTCCAAGTCTATTCAGTGAGCTTGACCTCCTTCTTATTCCTGATCACTTACGCCCATCTTTGAAAAAGATTGGCGTTCATTGGAATTTATTGGCAATCGGCCCATTTCGCGCACAATTCCTGCTTGTCCCAAGGCTCCACCTGCTCTTTATTTCCCACCCGCTCACATGACCAATCCTTTCTATCATTCCAGCACCCCTCTCGTAACCGATTCCTTGCACAGCCTCAGCCGTGAACATGATAACTGCGGCATGGGCGCGATTGCGCATCTTGAAGGAAAACGCTCCTACACCATACTAGATCATGCACTGACATCCGTCTCCTGCATGACCCACCGCGGCGCGGTCGATGCCGATATGAAAACCGGTGACGGATCGGGCATTCTTTCTCAAATTCCCTACCCACTTTTCACCAAAGCGGCCGAAGCTCTTGGCCACAAAGTCACCAACCCCGCAGACCTCGCGGTCGGCGTTTTCTTTTTCCCTGCCGGAAACGATAAACAAACCGAATCGATCAAAAAAATCACCGCAGACATCATTGCCAAACGCAATATTCTCGCGATCGGTTGGCGTGAAGTTCCTGTCAACATTGATGCCCTCGGAAAAATCGCCCAAAAGTCCCGTCCTGAGATCGAGCACCTTCTTATGCTCAAGCCTGAAGGCATGGACTCACTCGAGTTCGAGCGCAAACTTTACCTCTGCCGCCGTGAAATCGAACACGCAACCTCGCAAATCAACGGCTTCTATATGCCGTCGTTTTCGAATCGCCTGATCTCTTACAAAGCCCTCGCCATGCCTGCTGCATTGCGCGCGTTCTACTCCGATCTCACCAACCCTAGTTTCGAAACCGCGATCTGCCTCTATCACCAACGTTTCTCCACCAATACCTTTCCCGCTTGGCCGCTCGGACAACCGTTCCGCATGATGTGCCACAATGGAGAAATCAACACGGTTGAAGGCAATCGAAACTGGATGACATCTCGCGAGGAATTTTTCGAATCGCCGGTATGGGGAGACGAAATTGACATTGTTAAAAACCTTATCCGCCACGGAGAGTCGGATTCAGCATCGCTCGATCACTGCCTCGAGCTGCTCATCCTCTCCGGCCGCTCACCCGAGCACGCGATGTGTATGTTGGTTCCGCCGGCCTACCGCAACGACGAGGACATCTCCGATGAACTTCGCGCCTTTTACCAATACATCCGCTCGTTCTCCGAGCCTTGGGACGGCCCCGCCGGCTTGGTCTTCACAGATGGCACAAAACTCTGCGCATCACTCGACCGCAATGGTCTACGACCCTCACGTTACAAAGTCACCGCAGATGGATTCCTCTATATCGGCTCCGAGGCGGGGGCGGTCATCTTCGATGACGCCAACGTGATTCGTAAAGGTCGTCTCGGCCCAGGGCAAATGCTTTCCGCAGATACTTCCACCGGCATTCTCAAACAGGATCTTGAAATCAAAGAAGATCTCGCCCGCCAGAAGCCTTACCGTCGCTGGATCGATGAAAATCGCCTCGAACTCCGCAAATTCATCTCCCCTTCCGCGCACGTTCCTGAAATCGAATTCGACGAACTCGATCTCTCCCGCCGGCAAGTCGCCAACGCGATCTCCGTGGAAGAACTCGACATGGTGTTTCCACCCATGATCAAAGGCGCGCAAGAAGCTGTTTTCTCCATGGGTGACGATATCCCGCTCGCCATCCTTTCCAGCTATCCACGTTTGCTATATACCTATTTCAAACAACGCTTCGCCCAAGTTACGAACCCACCCATTGATCCGATTCGCGAGTGGGCGGTCATGTCACTCGGAGCAGGCCTAGGCCCAGAAGGAAATTTGTTAGAAGAAACTCCCGCCCATTGCAATTCCATCTCTCTTGATTCGGCCATCCTCTTTGAGCATCAGTTGGAAAAAATCACCAACATGGCGGAATACGGATTCCCCTCCCATATACTCGATTGCACTTGGGACGTTTCCGCCGGCAAAGACGGACTCAAAACACGCATCGATGAGCTCTGCAAGGAAGTCGAAGAAGCGGTCAATCAAAAGATCTCAATTATCGTTCTCTCCGACCGCGCCACCTCTGCCACACGTGTTCCCCTTCCCGCTCTCATTGCAACCGGAAGTATTCATCACCATCTCAACCGCATTCGCAAACGCATGCGCGCATCCATTGTTGTCGAAACCGGCGAGGCTCGTGACGTGCATCAAATTGCCTGTCTCTTCAGCTTCGGCGCCACCGCAGTAGTTCCTTACCTCGGCTATGCAACCGTTCGCCAGCTTGTTGCCGCAGACCTTGGTAAAAATAAACTCGGTGATGACATGACGCAGCAGAAGGCGATGACAAACTACCGCAAAGCCCTCGAAAAAGGCTTGCTGAAAATCATGTCAAAAATGGGCATATCCGTCCTGAATTCTTACCAAGGATCACAAACTTTCGAAGCCATCGGCATCGGCGATGATGTTGTCGATTTCTCCTTCACCGGAGTGCCCTCACAAATTGGCGGCATCTCTTTTGCGGAGATCGCCGAGGAATCACTCATCCGCCATCAGGCTGCCTACGAAACCGAGGTTCCATCCGGTAAAACCCTAGATCTCGGTGATCCCGGCTACAACCGCTATCGCAAATCGGGTGAGCGCCACTCATTCACCACTGAGGTGATCAAAAATTTCCACAACTACGTCAAATCCGGCAAACCGGAAGACTACGAGGAATACGTTAGAGTGAGCCTTGAAAGCAACCCGGTCGCGATCAAGGACCTCCTTAACTTCAAACCCGCCGCTTCAGGCTCGATTGCAATCGACGAAGTTGAGCCTGTCGAAAACATCCGCCGCCGCTTCACCACAGCCGCAATGTCGCTCGGTGCACTTTCACCCGAAGCCCACGAAACACTCGCCATTGCCATGAACCGCATCGGCGGAAAATCGGATTCGGGTGAGGGCGGAGAAGATCCCGTCCGTTTCAAACCTTACCCCAACGGCGATTCCGCTCGCTCCTATATCAAGCAAATCGCCTCGGGACGCTTCGGTGTTTCCGCCAACTATTTGATCAATGCGGATGAACTTGAAATCAAAATGGCCCAAGGTGCAAAACCCGGAGAAGGAGGTCAGCTGCCGGGCCATAAAGTCAACGCCCTCATCGCCCGCCTTCGCAACACCCAGCCAGGCGTACAACTTATTTCTCCGCCTCCTCACCACGACATTTACTCGATCGAGGATCTCGCCCAACTCATCCACGATCTGAAGGAAATCAACCCCACCGCGCGTATCACGGTGAAACTGGTTGCCGAAGCGGGTGTCGGAACCGTCGCCGCAGGCGTCGCTAAAGCTTCAGCCGATAACATCCTGATCTCAGGTCATGACGGCGGCACCGGTGCCTCGCCATTATCTTCAACCAAACACGCTGGCTCCCCATGGGAACTGGGGCTTTCCGAAGCTCAACAGACGCTCATCATCAATAACCTTCGCGACCGCGTCATCCTACGCACCGACGGCGGCATCAAGAACGGCCGTGATGTCATCATCGCAGCCATCCTTGGCGCCGAGCAATACAACTTCGGCACAACCGCAATGATTGCCATGGGCTGCGTTTACGTCCGTAAATGCCACCTTAACACTTGTCCCGTTGGCGTCGCCACCACCGATCCCAAATTCCGCGCCAAATTCAAAGGCACTCCTGAAATGGTGATCAACTATTTCAATGCCGTCGCCAATGAAGCTCGAGAAATCATGGCAAAACTCGGCATCCGCAAACTCGACGATTTGATCGGTCGACCCGATTACCTCGTCCAACGCGAAGTTCCAAGCCATCCGAAAGCTAACATGCTCGACTTCACCCGCCTGCTCAAAGACGTTGTTCCGGCAGTCGCCAAAGCCTCGGAGAAAAAAGAATCAGAGGTCGCGCGCATCTGCACCCAGGAGCGTAATGATGGCATCGCCAAGAAAGCGCTGGATCTAAACATTCTCAGCGACATCGTAGCCGCGGTCACAAAACAACCAGCCGAATCAACTCCTGAATACGGAGAGGGATCAATAGGAAACGATGTCCTCGAAGCCATCAAACTTATCCCCGATCGCGCTCCCGTCGAACTCACATACGATGTGGTCAATACCGACCGTAACATCGGCACACGTCTTTCGGGTCGCATTGCCCAGATTTTCGGAAACAACGATCTCCCAACAGGCAGTATCCACATCACCTGCAACGGCACCGCCGGCCAATCGTTCGGAACGTTCCTTGTCAACGGAGTCACCCTGGAACTGATCGGTGAAGCCAACGACTACGTCGGCAAAGGCATGGCATCCGGTGAAATCATCATCAAGGTTTCCAAGGACGCGAAATTCGAAGCTGCGAAAAACTCCATCGTTGGCAACACCTGTCTCTATGGAGCCACTGGCGGTTACCTCTTCGCTAACGGCCGTGCAGGCGAACGATTCGCAGTCCGCAACTCAGGATCCACGACAATTGTCGAAGGAATCGGCGATCACGGTTGCGAATACATGACCAACGGAACAGTCGTGATCCTCGGGAAAACCGGAAAAAACTTCGGTGCAGGAATGTCTGGCGGAACCGCATTTGTTTACGATGTGGATGGTAAATTCTACTCCCGCGTGAACAACGAAATGGTCGTTGCCCTGCCCGTGTCACGCCCTAAAGACATCGATGAAGTCAAATCCCTGATCCAGCTTCACCTGCAGAAAACCGGATCCAAACAAGCCGCCGATCTCCTCAAGGATTGGGAAACTACAACCCGAAAGCTCGTCCGTGTCATCGCCAAAGAACGCGCCGAACTCGAGGCTGCCGAAGAACAGCACGAAGCCGCGTCCACGCCAAAATAAACCGTGGCGGCGGATTGCATCCGCCATGCCAAAAAACTAAAAAAAATTTCATATCTAACATCAAGAAACGAAGGCATGGCGGATACAATTCGCCGCCACAACCACCAAATAATATGAGCGTACTCCTCGAAAAATCATCCATCATTTCAAAAACCAAAGAACTCTGTGACCAAATCGCAAACGATGCGGAATTCAAAAAGCTACAAGCCGATGTTGAGAAATTTCTCTCAAACGAGGCAGCCAAGCTTCAATACAAAACCGTTCATGAAAAAGGCGAAGAGCTTCACCACAAGCAACACGCTGGCGTGGAACTCGGTGCTGCCGAAATCAAAGCTTTCGAAAGCTCCCGCGACGCCCTGTTCAACAATCCAATTGCAGTCAGCTTCATGGACGCACAACGCGCGCTTGAAAGCATCCAAAAAGAAATCAGCCAATACGTAGGCATGACCCTCGAACTCGGACGCACCCCAACCGATGATGAAATCGCGGAGGCACAACACAACAGTGGCGGTTGCTGCGGTGGTGGTGGCGGCGGCGGCGGTTGCTGCGGTTAACCCCCCATACAAATAACACCGTGTCAATCAATGACGCATATCTGACTTTTCTGGGCACCGGCACTTCTGTCGGTGTTCCTGTTATCGGGTGTGTCTGTGAGGTCTGTAAATCCACCGATCCACGTAACAACCGAACCCGCTCCTCACTTTTTATCCAAACCCCTGAATCACAAATCCTCATCGATTCAGGGCCAGATCTGCGTGAGCAAGCACTGCGCGAAAATCTCACTTCCCTTGATGCCGTGCTCTACACCCATTCACATCTCGACCATGTCGTAGGATTTGACGAGCTTCGGGCTTTCTGTTGGGGCAAAAAGGAACCGCTACCCCTTTATGCCAGCGAGTCCTGTCTCAACGTTCTGATTCATATGTTTAGCTGGGCGTTTCATGTAGAAAACACCCACAGCGGCTATATCAAGCCAGACCCCCGTCCCATCTCCAAACAGTTCACCATCGGAGATCTGATGATTCATCCTCTACCGGTCATTCACGGAAGCGTAGAAACCCATGGTTACCGTTTCGAAACGCGGGAGGGTTTCAGCTTCGCTTATTTACCGGATGTAAAAACCATTCCTCAGGAAACGATGAGCCTACTTAGAAATCTCGATCTCCTGATTATCGATTCCCTGCGTAACAGCCCTCACTCCACTCACCTGTCTATCCCTGAGGCTCTTGCGATGGTCGATTTTCTCTCTCCAAAGCAAACCTTGCTGACACATTTGAGTCACGAAATCGACCATGCAACTTTAGCCGCAGAGCTGAAAAATCAAATCTCTCCAGCCTACGACGGCCTGAGAATTCCACTAGGCAGAAACGATTAAGATCATCTTACCTGCCTGAAATACCTTCTTCCAAAGGTTGCAAGATTTGCACGATGCTTCATCCTTTGCCTGATGAATTTTGCATCAAGCTTCATATTTTGCCCCGTTACGTTTGCAATATGCTTCCTCTGCTTGGTGTTCACCTCCCAGACACACGCACAAGCCCTCGATGCGTCACAAGTCTTGGTCATTTACAACAAGGCCGCGCCGGATTCGAAAAAATTAGCCGAACTATATCAGGTCGAACGAAAAATTCCAGACGATCAAATTCTTGGACTAACACTACCGACAGTCAGTGATATCTCGCGTGAGGAATACGATATCCAATTACTCAAACCGCTTCGCGATCATTTTACCACAAATGGTTGGTGGAAACGGGGCAAAGATCGTAACGGATTGATGCGCCCGACAGCAAACCGGATTCGAGCCCTTGTTCTCATGCGAGGTATTCCACTCCGCATCAAAGCGAAGCCCATAGATTCAAAGGAAAAATTATCAGCCGAAAGGATCATGGTCACAAGCGATCAGGCATCTGTCGATTCCGAGCTCTCGCTCTTTGGTGTTGAATTCCCCCACTACAGAGGTCCCGTTCCAAATGATTTTTTCGACAGCCAAAACCTTTTCTCCAAGGCCAGACTTCATCATCTCGTTCTGGTAAACCGGATAGATGCCCCCACTTTTGATATCTGCAAGAACATGATAGCCGATGCTGTTAGAACCGAAATCCACGGACTCTGGGGCCAGGCATACGTCGATATCGCAAACAAATTTCCTCAAGGTGACACTTGGTTGAAAAACATTGTTTATCAAAACATCAAAAGCGGCATTCCAACGGTCACTGATCATTTCAGCGATACACTCCCCCCCAGCTATCCGATGTCTGATGCCTCAATCTACTATGGTTGGTATGAGCGTGACGTAAACGGTCCATTTCTCAATCCATCTTTCAAATTCCGACCCGGTGCCATCGCTTTTCATATTCATTCTTTTAGCGCCGAACAACTCACGGATCCCAATAAAAATTGGGCTGCCGCTCTGCTTGTACGCGGTGCTGCCGCAACGGTCGGAAATGTTTACGAACCTTTTCTACAAAACAGCCATCACTTCGATATTCTGCATGACCGCCTCCTCAAGGGCTGGACTTTCGCAGAAGCCGCAGCGGCAGCCATGCCGGCTCATTCATGGCAAGGTGTCGTGCTCGGTGATCCACTTTACCGCCCCTTTATACACTTTTCAGGTACCGGTGAAATCCTTGAAGAGGACCGCGACTTCCGTGTCATTCGCGCTGCCTCTCGCCAATGGCCAGATGATGACACCCTTCGAATAGAAAAACTTGTTTTAGCCAACCAAAAACTATCAAGCGGCAGACTTGCTGAAAGCCTTGCCAACGAATATCTGTCCAAGAAGGACACTTCTAACGCCCAAATCTGGTTTATAAAAGCACGTAATTCTTATAGAGAGAATTGCGACAAGCTTCGCCAAGACCTCCAACTTATCGCTATCGAGCGCACAAAAAAGAATGATTTGATCTCAATTCAACTCATCAAATCGGCTCAAAAAACCTACGGCAACCTGCCGGAAGCCGCAGCTCTTGCCAATTGGCTGGATATCGTCCAAAAATCCATGCCTTCTGCAGCTGGATACACCCATTAAGTCATCCCATTTTGAATGAATTACGAGTTTCTACTTCAGAGCGTTTGGCATCCCCCTCTTGCATTCGAGGAGGTCGCCGCTCCGAAACTTCCGCCAGAGCTTGAACTGCAAGCACTCTGGTTTTCTGGGGCATTCGGCCGCGATTTCCGACTCAAAGATGGCCGCATGCTTCGTATCACTCAGTTTGGCGAATGGAACCATGGTCCCGGCCCTGACTTCTCCCATGCCGCCATCGAAATCAATGGCCTGCATTTCACAGGCGATATTGAAATCGATTCACGAACCTCCGATTGGGAATCTCACGGTCATTCAACCAATCCAGCATTTTCCAATACCATCCTGCATGTCGCGTTCGAACCGAATCTGCGGGAAATGTTTGTCCGCACATCAAACCACCGCCAGGTTCCGGAATTGCTGATCTCTCCCAACCAACTCAGCGAAGCGCTTCGACTGCCTTCACGCGAAACTGCTATTTCCATTCCCGGTCGCTGCTTTCAACCGCTGAGGAAAATTCCAAAAATCGCTGTCGAACGCTTGCTTCGCGAGGCGGCCCTGCGGCGCAGTTCACAAAAGGCTTCCCGATTCCTACGCATCGCAGACGCACACAACCGCGATATAGCTCTGTTCCAAGCCACAGCGGAAACCCTGGGCTACGGCGGAAATTCTTTTCCCATGAGACTGCTTGCCCAAAGGGCTCCACTTCAAACCCTGCTCGGCAACCTTAAAGAATCCGAAGCCATCCTCCTAGGCACCGCAGGATTTCTCGAAGCCGATCTCTACCTCAAATCCCCTGATGACACACGGGAATACCTGTTAGAACTTTGGCAAACTTGGTGGAAAATCCGGCCAAATTATGAACTGTCGGGAAGTCGTTCACCGCAATGGAAAACCCATGGTCAAAGACCCGCCAACCACCCACACCGCAGGGTCGGCGGCCTTACCGCACTGCTTAAGGAATGGTGTACGTTCCGTAAACTTGCATTCGCAAACCCGTTTTCCACCAAACCCCTCGTCGATTTTCTCCATGGCTTGCGCCACGATTTCTGGTCCAACCACCACACCCTGACCTCAAACCGCAGTCGTTCCGCTATCTCTGTCTTCGGAAAAAATCTCGCTCTTGAGCTCGCGGCAAATCATCTCATTCCCCTCGCACTCCACGAAGATCGCTTCACTTTCAAGGATTACTACAAACTCCGTCACGCCTCAACCAACCAGAAACTGAAGAGAACGGCCATTCGCCTGTTTGGCGATGAGAAAACCGCAAGTCCGTTTCTACGCCGCCTCTCACATCAACAATCACTTCTACAACTCTACCACGACTTCTGCCTCGAGGATTTTACCGATTGCGAAAAATGCCCCTTCCCCGAGCAACTCGCCCAATGGAAGTGAGAAAATAGTGAATGATGAAGAGTGAATAGTGAAAACTCGGCTCTCTAATTGCCTATTCTGTCATTTCACTCTTCACTATTCAAAATTCATCATTCAATGACCATCATCCTAAACGGCCAGCAACACAGCATCAGCTCCGAAATCACCTTACCCGATCTCCTTGAGTCTCTTGGTCTCTCCGGCAAACCTGTCGTCGTGGAACTCAACCAGGAAGCCATTCTGCCTAGTAACTTCGCTCAGACCCTCATCCAAGCGAACGACCAACTGGAGATCATCACATTAGCAGCGGGGGGGTAATCATTTAAGAGTCTGAAGGTCAAAAGTCCTAAGGTCGGAATTAGAGCGTTTCTCAGAAGTTTTCCGATATACGGCACTGTGAGGCAACCAATGTTGGTTCTTGGAGGAAATGTCGGAGAGCGGTAAGGATCCGGGCTTCAAGGTCTTCGCCCTTTCGGCAGAAGAA
>JBIIFS010000079.1:0-8342 GCA_044237185.1 Luteolibacter sp. | reverse complement strand
TAGTTCTTAGTTCTTAGTTCTTTGAGATTTGAGATTTGAGATTTGAGATTTGAGATTTGAGATTTGAGATTTGAGATTTCAGCGTTGGAGGAGATTGAAAATGGGTGGTGCCGCTTCTTTCCACGAAATGGCGATGGCGAGCTGGATCAGGGCGTCTTCGTCGTCGCGACGGTGGCAAGCGCCTGACGCCCGAAGGCGCTTTGCGCTGGTGAGGATCGCATGGATTTCAGGAGCGATGCTCACATAGGAAAGGACTGCGGTGAATGCGGTTGCCAGTAGGAACCCGGCGATTCCATAGGCTGGTGGAATGCGGCCGACCAACATTCCGAGAATGACAACCATGGCGGTGAGTGGCGGAACAGCCACGCCGAAGCGTCGGGTGCTTTCACGGGAGGCAGCGGCTTTTGGGTTGCTCATACGCCATTCTGTAAGAGTGGTTTTTCTAAAGAGCTCAGCGACAGTGATCAAGTCTCCGGAAGGGAATGCGGGTAGATGTTCTTCTCCGAAACTTTCTTTCCACTTTTCCAAATCACAGCGGCATTGAATGTTTTGATTGGATTTAAGGAGACGAATTCCAAGCCACCAGCGCACTGCAAAAGTGATCAGGATGGGAATGATTGATATGAGAATGAGAAGTCGCTGCACGGGATGGAATGATTCTTGAGGAAAGTGACGGATGAAATTTGCTATCGAATCCAATATTTCATACGATGCGTATTCGTATGGTTAGGTATGATTTTCGATGGGTGATTGACGAGTGTTGATTGTTGATTTTTTACTTACGGCCAAGGGTGGCGCGGATAGCGACCAGCGAGTTCCTTTTTCATTTGTGGGTAGCCGTTTTGCCAGAAGTTCGGTATGTCTTTGGTCATCTGCCACGGGCGGTTATTGGGGGCGAGTATATGAACGAGCAAGGGAACTCGGCCTGCGGCGATGGTGGGAGTGGTTTGCGTGCCGACGAGTTGGGCGAGTTTTGTGGAGAAAAACGGGTCATTTTCTGACGAGTAAGTGATTTTCGCCGAGTGGCCGGAGGTGAGGTGGATGCGCTCCGGGCAATGCGTATCTAACAAGTAGCGCTGGTGTGAAGAGAGCCAATCGTTGAGCACAGGCCAGACGGCGGCCTCTTTGATTTCTTTGTAACTGATCGCGCCATGGCAGATTTGGGAGATGGCGGCTATGCGGTCGTCCTCGGTCCATGTGGGTAAACCAAGCTCCGGCATCCATTTGGAAATGCAGGTGAGACGATAGGTGAATTGTTCGACCTGCGCGTCCCAATTTTTAAGCACCAGCTCACCAGCGAGCACACGTTTCGCGAGGATTTCTGCTGCAGCATCGAGAGGGACATCGTGATCGGATTCTTTGGATTCGAGCGTGAGATCACGGAATTTTTTCTGCTGAAGGCGAATGACCCTGCGGCGGGTTTCATCGTAGTTCGCGCTGTCGATAGTTTGGATTTCATCGGGGAAAAGTTCCTCCAACCATGTGAGCTCGATCGAGGTTGCGAGACGGAGGTGGGTGATGACTTCGCGGGCTTCGACCTCGGTTATTTCACAAGCGACGAAAGCTGTGGCGTGTCGGGCGCAGGAAATATCGTCGAGTTTTCCACGGCGATTTCCAACAAGACGGCAGGCGAGGTTGCCTTGGGAAATGCGGACGGCGAGTTGGTCGGAAAAGGCGGCGAGGACCGATTTTGCGACGACTTCGCGGTGGCTGTGGAAGTCGATATTTCGCCAAGCATTTTTAGGAAATAGATCTAACAGCCGATCAAAAATCTGCGCGGTGTCTTTGGAGCCGCGAGCATGAATGCCGAGATCGGCGAGTCGACGTGGATCGAAATTCATTGTCTCGGCGGATTGGAAGGCGCGGTATTCACCAGCGAAGTCGGTGGGATCATCGGATAGAATGAAATCTTTGCGGCCGGTGGCTTGTTTGCCTTTTGTGTAAATGCCTTCGCCTTGAACGACTGCAGCGATGAAGGCGGTTTCCGCGAGGCAATTATGATGCAGGCCGGCGAGCAACAGGCGGGCGAAGCGTGGTTCGAGCGGGATTGTGGCCATTTCCAAACCTGTTTCTGTTAGATTTCCGGTGGCATCGATGGCGTGGAGATCGTGAAGCAGTTGGTTGGCGTTTTGAAGCGCGGTTGCGGTTGGCGGATCGAGCCAACGAAACGTTTCTGGTTCGTGAATGCCGGAAGCTTTCAGAAGAAGAATCGCTTCAGATAGATCGATGCGATGGATTTCCGGAACTTCGAAAGGATCGCGTCGCGCATGGTCAGCGGTGGACCAGAGACGCAGGCAGCGACCCGGTGCGGTGCGGCCTGCGCGGCCTGCGCGTTGATCCGCCGCGGCTCGGGAAATTTTGCGAATATGGAGAGTGTTGATGCAACGGCGTGGATCGAAGTGAGAAGTGCGGGCTGTTCCGGAATCGATGACCGTGCGCACCCCGGAAATGGTAAGAGAAGTTTCAGCGACATTGGTTGAAACGATGATTTTCGGTTTGTTAGAAGGTCGGATCGCTTTTTCCTGATCGGCGGGTGGCAGGGCGGAATACAGGGGAAAGATGTCGTAGGATTTCGCAGCGGGGAGATGATCGATCAGTTCGATCGTACGGCGGATCTCGTGCGTTCCCGGCAGAAAGATCAGGATGTTGCCGGGTTCGGGGAGTGAGAGCGCATCGCGGGTGAGTGAGGTGATTTGTTCCCAAACTGGAACTTCGCGAGGCGGGCCCGCTTGGCGGTGATTTTCTGGCGGTCGATGCGGTCGATGCAAAATTTCCACAGGAAATGTGCGGCCACCGGCTTGGAGTTGAGTGACCGGTGCCATGAATTGGGCGAGGCTGTCAGTTTCAAGAGTCGCCGACATGACGATGACCCGCAGATCGCGGCGCTGTTTTTCCTGAAGATTCAGACAACGGCCGAGAGCGATATCGACGGCGAGTCGGCGTTCATGAAATTCATCGAAGATGACAGCGGAAATCCCATCGAGCTGTGGATTCTCCTGAAGCATGCGTTGGAATACACCGTCTGTTAGATAAAGAATTTTTGTTTCCGATCCGTAACGAGTATCGAAGCGGACCGCGTAGCCGGTTTCTCTGCCGAGAGCGGTTTTGCGGTTTTGTGCAACGAATCCGGCGAGGAGACGTGCGGCCATGCGGCGTGGCTCGATGACGATGACGCGGCCGGTGATTCCCGGCAGATCGGCGACCATGCCGGGAACTTCGGTGGATTTTCCCGAGCCGGTTGGCGCGGTCAGAAGAATGCGTTGATTACCTGACGTCGCCGTTCGGATGGAATCGGCGATCTCGTGGATGGGTAATTTCACGTCGGACACGCGGGCAAGCTATCGGAAGTAAGGCAGTTGTTAAACCTCAATCGTTGATGAACAGCCCCGGGCATTTTTTATCATGGAAAGGAAAATCGTCATTTTGCTCTGACGCGGAAATGATGATCAAAATCGCAAAGGATTTATTCTCCAATATCCGGATAGGAACCTAGGATTTTCACCATTGAGCAATGATTTGCCAGATCGGCGAGGGCTTGGGAGACATTTCCATCTTCACCATGTCCTGAAAGATCGACATGGAAAATATATTCCCAATCTTTTCTTTTGGACGGTCGAGATTCAATTTTCGAGAGATTGATATGGAGATGCTCGAATGATTTCAGGGCGTTTACCAAAGAACCTGGACGGTCATTGATGGCGAAAAGGATGGAGGTGCGATCGTTGCCGGTAGGCGGGCAGGTTTTTTCACCGATCACCAGAAAGCGTGTGGTATTGGTGGCTCGATCCTGGATGGCTGTTTCAAGAAGTATAAGGCCGTGGATTTCCGCGGCTAACGCTCCACCCAGTGCGGCTGCGCCCTCTGAGGATTTCTCTTTGGCCAGCGCGGCGGCTTTGGTGGTGGAGGAAACTTCGACGAGATCGGCGTGCGGAAAGTTCTTCAGGATCCAGTTGCGGCACTGTCCGAAGACCTGAGGATGTGAATAGAGGGTTTTGATTTGCTCGCGCGGTATCGCGGACATCAGGCAGTTTTCGATGCGGAGCAGGATTTGCGCGCAGATATGGAGAGTTGAATCGACGAACAAATCCAGCGTATGAGATACCGCGCCCTCGGTGGAGTTTTCAATCGGGACCACACCGTAGTCGGCTTGGCGGCGTGCGACTTGATCGAATACGTCTGAGAAATTCGGTTGTGGGGAGTAGTTTACCGAATGACCGAACTTCTTGATGGCTGCTTGATGGGTCCATGTGCCTTCTGGGCCGAGGTAAGCGATTTTGAGATCGTCCTCCAATGCGAGAGCGGCGGACATGATTTCACGATAGATGGCAAGAATGGATTTTTCGGGTAGCCGACCCTGATTGAGCGAAATGAGGCGGTCCAATAACGCTTGTTCTCGCTCGGGAGCGTAGATTTGAAGGCCATCGCGTTTCTTGATCACTCCAACTTCATGGACAAGATCGGCACGTTGGGAGAGAAGGTTGAGAAGATCCTGATCGATGCAGTCGATCTGTTTGCGAATATCGTCAAGGTTCATGGTGCTTCAGTGGAATGGTTGGATTCGTTCCCGAAGGTTTCGTCGGATCCATTCGGTGCGGCTGCCGCAGGGGTTCCTGATTCACTGAGCTGCATTTGAACCTCGGAATCTCCGGCGGTGTTTTCCGGGCTCGGCTCGGGAAGTTTGATGCGTCGGAGTTCGGACGCGTTCGGCAGATCGTCGATGCTGTTGATGCCGAAGTGCTCGAAAAAAAGATCGGTTGTTAAATAGAGCAGGGGACGACCCGGTAGATCGGCGCGACCACCGATTCGGATGAGGTCGCGATCGAGAAGTTTTTGTATCATGCCATCACATGAGACGCCGCGAACGGCTTCGATTGCTGCTTTGGTGATGGGCTGGCGATAAGCGATGATGGCGAGCGTTTCCATCGCAGGTCCGGAAAGACGTTCGGGTTTTCTGCCAGGAAACAAGTGACGAACGAAATCTCCGTAATCTGGGCGGGTATATATTTTCCAGCCCTTGGGTCTTTCCAAAATCACGAAAGCGCGTGCCGATTCCTGGTAGTGTTTGTTGAGAGATGTGATTGACTCAGTGACTTGTTCGGAAGTGGTTTGAGTCAGACAGGTAAGCCATTCCGGCAGAGGGGTCGGGGTCGAGCCCTCTTCGGTCTCACGCAGAAGGACATCTTCCGCTTCGGCGACGCGGGCACGAACGAGACGCGCCATTTCTTCTGAAGAAAGGGGTTCCTGAGAAGCGATGAGTAAGGATTCTAGAATGGCAGTGAGTTGCATGTCGGGTGGGCAGATTAGGGAAGACGCGATACATTTCAAGCTCCACGGAAGAGAGGGAAAAGGAAAGATATTTCAGGAATTATGAAGTTTCCCCTTGATGTGAGAGGCATGACGGGCTAAGTCACCGCCCCCTTATGATTGGGCTAAGAGCTCATTAATTTTCAATATTTATCCATTTTCCCCACAAACACCCCGTTATGGCCGCTAAAAAAACCATTAAAAAGACCGCAAGCAAACCGCCTGCCTCCAAGGCAAAATCCAAACCCCCTGCGCCAAAAAAAGCGGTGAAGAAGTCGGGAGCACCGGTCAAGAAAGCAGCACCGGTCAAGAAAGCAGCGCCGGTCAAGAAAGCAGCACCGGTCAAGAAAGCAGCACCGGTCAAGAAAGCGGCACCGGCCAAGAAAGCAGCTCTAGCCAAGAAAGCAGCTCCAGCCAAGAAAGCAGCGCCGGCCAAGAAAGCGGCGCCGGCCAAGAAAGCGGCGCCGGTCAAGAAAGCGGCGCCGGTCAAGAAAGCGGCGCCGGTCAAGAAAGCGGCGCCGGTCAAGAAAGCGGCGCCGGTCAAGAAAGCGGCGCCGGTCAAGAAAGCAGCGCCGGTCAAGAAGGCTGCATCGTTCAAGAAAGCGGTTGTTCCAGCAAAAAAGATCGTTAAGCCTGTTGTCCAAAAAGTTTTGAAAAAGGTAGCTCCCTTGGTGAAAAATGCTGTTAAAAAGAATCTTCCGGACAAGAAAGTTGTCAAAAAATCCGCTCCGATAGCAGTGAAACCTGTGATCAAGAAAGTGGAAGTCAAGAGTCCTGTAGCGAGCAAACCGCTGGTGAAAGAGGTAGAAGCCAAAAAGGCTGAGCCCAAAAATGGGGTAGCTAAGAAGCCGTCCCTTGTGAATACCCCGCCCCCGGCACCGAACAAACCCCGGTTTGTTCCACCCAAAGCCGAGGCGCCCCCCAAACCATCTACGACGGTTAAAGGCAATCACAGCCCGTCATTTATTTTGAAGCAACATCAGCGTTTGCTCGATCTCAGAGATATGTTGGTCGACTCCATGTCCGGCATGACGCGTGACACCATTCGCAACGCCCCAGAAGGCAGTGAAGCATCCGGTAGCGGCCAACATCAAGGGGATGCGGGTAGCGATGCATATGACCGCGATTTCGCCCTCTCTGTCCTCGCCAAAGAGCAAGACGCCCTTTATGAGATTGAACAAGCTCTCCGTCGCATCAAATCAGGGACGTATGGTTTGTGTGAAATTTCTGAATTGAAGATTCCCATCGCCCGTTTAGAAGCTATTCCATTTGCCCGCTTGACCGTAGAATGTCAGGCACAATGGGAGCGGGAATATGGGAATCGCAGGTTCCGTCCTTCCGATGAAGTGGGCTTCAGCGGTGGCATACCCCAAGAAGATGAAGATTCTGTGACGGTTTCGCTTGACGACGACGACGAATAAATCCATATCGCCCCTCCACCAATTATATCATGCCACGCGAGATCATCATTCTTGAATGCACCGAAGCGAAAGCCGAGGGCAAGCCGACTTCCCGTTACGTCACCACGCGTAACAAGAAAAGCCTTCGTACTCCAGGTCGCTTGGAGAAAGTGAAATTCAATCATTTCCTCAAGCGCAGAACCCTTCACCGCGAACTCCGCTAATTATCATGTCCGAGCCAAAGACCGTACAACGCCGTATCAATTTTCGTAAGGCTAACCGCCAGATGACCCGTCGCAGACAGGATATCCCTGTCGAGCAGTTGGTTCCAACGAATCCTGAAGTCCTTAGTAAATTCACTACCGAAACTGGAAAAATTCTTCCACGTCGTGTGACAGGTGTTTCCGCCAAGTTGCATCGTAAGATCAACAACGCAATCAAGCAGTCCCGCGCGATCAACCTGATGCCATAATTTGGTGGATGTTGATTTCACTAAGCATGGATAACTTATTTTCAAAAGCCCGCCCGAATCAACGGGCGGGTTTTTTGTTTCCCTCGTAGAAAGAACCAAGATGCAGGTTTTGCCAGATACGCAGAACGAACAAGATCATCGCGAGATTGTCATTGATCGAGTGGGTGTGAGAGAATTGCGCTACCCGGCGACTTATCTCGGCCGCGATGCCGTTGTTCAATCGACGGTTGCGAAGTATGAAATGACGGTTGAACTACCCGCTCATCTCAAAGGCACGCACATGAGTCGCTTCGTGGATGTGCTGCACCAATATAAAGAGCCGCTTTCTGGAGCATTCCTTAGTCGCCTGACTGCGGAGCTCGCATCACGACTGGATGCGGCGCGGGCGCAAGTGAGTTGTGAATTCACCATTTTCCGGGAAAAGGAGGCGCCGGTATCGGGCATGAAAAGTCTGATGGATTATGAGTTGGGTATTGAAAGTCGTTTTTCTGCGAATGGAGAACATGAGCTTTATTTCAGCGTGGAGATTCCGGTTGCTACGCTTTGTCCTTGTTCGAAGGCGATCAGTGAACGCGGCGCGCACAATCAGCGTGGTGTGGTAACGATTTCGGTTGAAGGTTCGGATCAACTGACTTTTGAAGAACTGATCGAACTGGCCGAGCGTTCCGCCAGTTGTGAATTATATGCGGGCTTGAAGCGCACCGATGAGAAAGCCGTGACGGAGAGAGCCTATGATCAACCAGTATTCGTTGAGGATTTGGCGAGAAATGTCGCAGCGGGTCTCAAGCAGCATCCGCTTGTGAATTGGTACCGGGTTGAGGCTGAAAATTTCGAGTCGATTCATCATCACAATGCTTATGCGATGATCGAAGGTTGAATAAATCGGTCAACAAGTTTGATTCGGAACAAGTCCGCTCATTTTTATGGCATGGTCAAAGTAAAATGACTGCTTGGTTCCCACCAAATGTAAATCATGCGCGCCAACCAGTCTAGGCACGACGCTGCCAATAGGCGAGCGAGTTAGACTGGTTGCCAAAATTCCTTACGCAAAAGGGAGATTTTTTAGGTTTTGAATTTTGCCGCTCTCGCGGGAGTTTTGCTACAGTCCCGGCGATGGAGTCACGATTTCTGCGTTGTTCTTCAGTTGCGGATATTCATTTGTCTAC
>JBIIFS010000078.1:0-8376 GCA_044237185.1 Luteolibacter sp. | reverse complement strand
TATTTTCCGAAACGACCGAGTCCGTAGCCCTCGGATTCTAGGCGTGAGGAAGGAGTGAAAGCCAGCCATCACCGTTCTCCGTATTGGGAGAACGCACACTGCTTGGCCGGAGTGCAACGTAGGCAATAAACATCCACGACTGACGAACAACAACGAAACCGTGGGTTACGGGCCGGAACTCCAAATCAAGCATCCGCGCAGCGGCTAATCATCCAAACCTCAAAATCTCCTCGTTTCGGAAAAGACTTTTGGCAAACGGTCTAAACGGCCACCTGAGGTCTAAACCTGCACCTGTGCGTGGAACATAGGAAACAATTACGTGGAACAAGGTTTCCGGCTTGACGCTCATCCGCTTGCCTCAGATGCTTGCCGCCCTCCGCCCAAGTCTATGATTTGAAGCCTTTCTTGTTTTTCTAAAAAATAAAAACGAGAAAACGCATTAATATGATTCTAGGCGTCAGCTTTTTTCAAATTAACTCTCTGAATTTCAAAACTTTATCTTTTTAATAAACTTATGTTTAAAAAACTTTTTGGAAACTTGTTTTCCAGTGATATCGGGATCGACCTCGGAACCGCCAACACTCTCATCAACGTCAAGGACCATGGCATTGTTCTGCGCGAACCCTCAGTGGTCGCAGTCAAAGCCGGGACCAACGAGGTTTTGGCCGTGGGTGATGATGCGAAACGGATGCTTGGCAGAACGCCCGGCAACATCGTCGCGATTCGTCCTCTCAAAGATGGTGTCATCGCCGACTTCGAAGTAACACAAGCCATGCTCCGCCACTTTATCCGTAAAGTGAACAAAGGACGCCGTAACAATCCGCGTGTTCTCATCGCCATCCCATCCGGCATCACCGAAGTGGAGCGTCGTGCTGTTCGTGAATCCGCAGAGCAAGCGGGCGCACGTGAAGTTTACCTGATCGAAGAACCCATGGCGGCAGCCATCGGCGTCGGTCTTCCGGTCCAGGAGGCATCTGGAAACATGATCGTCGACATCGGCGGCGGCACGACTGAAGTCGCACTCATTTCACTTTCAGGTATCGTTTACGCACGTTCTGTCCGTACCGCGGGAGATGAGCTTGATGAAGCCATTATCCAGTACATGAAGCGCGCCTACAACCTCATGATCGGTGAGCGCACTTCGGAGGATATCAAAATCCGTATCGGTTCAGCCGCGGCTTTACCTAAGGAAATGACCATGGAAGTCAAGGGCCGCGACCTCGTGGCGGGTCTTCCGAAAACCATCACCATCACCTCGCAGGAAATCCGTGAGGCGATGTCAGACCCGCTCAGCACCATCGTTGACGCGGTCCGCACCACCCTTGAACGTTGCCCGCCGGAGCTCGCTGCGGACCTCGTAGACCGGGGTATCGTTCTCGCAGGTGGCGGCGCCCTCCTCAAAGGCCTTGATCGTCTGCTTCGCGAAGAAACCGGCTTGCCTGTCCACGTTGCGGAAGATCCTCTCAGTGCCGTGGCAGAGGGAACCGGCAAGGCTCTTCAGGAAATCGCCTTCCTCAAGCGTGTAACCAACACGGATCGCTAAGCCGCCGGTTTGCGCTTTCCCAACCCTTGCAGCTTCCGACCCACCGGTCATGAAACCGCTCAACCTTCTCGCACTGCTTCTCTTTCTCGCGGGAGCAACGTGGGCTCTAACAAGGAGCGAGAGATTTGTCAGAGACATCCAGGTTGCTTATTTCAAAATCATCAACCCGACTCTAACAGCTGGGTCGGCGCTGGAAACGAAAGCGCGCAAATTCCTAGATGAAACGGAGAATTCCAAATCTTTGGAAACCAAACTCAATGCCATCAACGGCGAGATCGGAAGACTTCGTATTATCGAATCCCAGTTCGCAGCGCTCAAACGCGAGAACAAGGAATTACGCCACGCTTTGGATTTCAAAAAAGCCACCAACTTCGATGTTGTCGCAGCACAGATCATTCGCCGTCATCCAACCACTTGGTGGCAGACCATGGATATCGATGCCGGCGAAGACCGCAAGATCGGAATTCAACTCTCTGTTCTCTCCAATGAGGGCCTCGTCGGGATCATCGACCGCCCGTTCGCCCATCGCTCATCCGTACTCCTCATCACCGATGAAAAATGCCAGGTCTCGGTTCGTGTGGAAGGCACACCCGAAGTCGGCATCCTCAGCGGTCAGCGCGGCAAATTTGATAATAACCCCATACTTCGCCTTCGCTTTCTCTCCAAAGAAGCCTCGCTAAAAGCCGGTCAGCGAGTCTTTACCACAGGTCGTGGTGGTATTTTTCAACCCAACATCCTTGTTGGAACGATACTCTCGGTTGAAAAAGGCCCGATCGACTCGGAAGCCCTCGTCGCACCTGCCGTAAACTTCAGCGACTTGGGAACCGTATTCGTCGTCCTTTCAGAAACCCCGTAAACCTCAACCGCTTGCTTCGTTACAATCTCAGCACTGTAGTCCTTCTGCTCATCGCCTTTCTGGTGCAGCAGTTTGTGCCCGCGTTCACTGGGCTTAGCCATGCACGCATTCTGGTCGTGCAGCTCGTATTTCTCTGCTGTGCGGTAACCGTGACCACCCCCACCATGCTTTTGTTGGCATTTCTCGGCGGCATTTTATGGGATGCCCATTGCTACCTTTCTCCCATCATCGCGGACCCTGAAGTCTATACCCAACCCGTCGAGTCTCTGCGTTTTGGTTACTCGATCTTGCTTTTCGGAGTCGCGGGATTCCTCATGCAAGGCCTCAATCCGATTTTCCGCCAGGGCAAATGGCACTTCTCCGCGATCCTCTCGGGCATCGCCATTTTCCTTTATCTGGCTGCGGAGTTCATTTTGATCTCCTTCATCAGGGGTGAATTCACCATTTCGCGATCCATCTTGAGACTGATGTTCTATACTTCCGTTCTCACCATGTGCGTCTCGCCTGTCATTTTCTGGATACTCTACCAAATCGCCAATCTTTTTGATCACCCGCTCCATCCTGAAGCAAGAAATTCAAAACGCCGGTAATACCCCATGGAACCCAAATACAAGTTCAGACTGTATTTTCTAACCGCCCTCATATTGGTCGGTTTCGGGACTTTGCTGTCCAGGCTTCATGAGTTTCAAATCAACCGGAAAAACGAATTTCAAGCCCTCGTTCCGGGCAACCGGACCGTCACGATCCGCGAACCCGGAATACGCGGCGAAATCACCGACCGCAACGGAATTCTCCTCGCACGCAATCTTCGCAACTATGTCGCAACCCTGAACCTCGACGAAATCGTCAACGCTTATCATTTGCAATACGATGGCATCCCAACCATCCAACGCCTGACTAACGAAGCCGGGCTACCGCGAAAAACGAAAGACAAGGATATTGTAAAGATCGTCAATGAATCAACGATTAGCCCGCTGCAACAACTCAGCCTCGCCAAAAACTATAACGCTTCGGCCCTGCGCACCCATTACCTCACCCATCGAGGTCTGGTTCCTTTCACTTACCGCTCGGATCTAACCTACGAGGAGTTCGCGCGTATTGCGGAGAGAAACCTCGAATTTCCCGGACTCACGCTAAGCATCAGTCCGCAACGTCAATACCCCTATGGCACACTCGCCTCACATGTTCTGGGCTATTTGAAACAATGGGAAAAGGGCGATATCACATCTGCTGACAAACGTGCCTACAACCACTTCATTGGCGATGAAAAGGGAATTGCCGGAGTCGAGGCGACCATGGACTCTTACCTCCGCGGACCCGAAGGGATCAAAACCGTTCTCAAGGATGAAAAAGGCCGCACCGTCGGGATGCTTGATTACACCAAACCGGGAATCGGCGCAAAAGTTCAACTCACCATCGACGCGCGTATCCAATACCTTCTTGAAAACACCTTGCGCAGGGCAGGACGGGCCGCGGGAATCGTATTGGATGTCCGCACAGGCGAGGTCATCGCCATGGCCTCTGTGCCGGATTACGATCCGAATGCCTTCATTCCGTCCATCTCGAGTGAGAAATTCAAAAGCTACACCTCGAAACCACAGCTCTCCCCCTTCACCAACCGCACGATCACCTCATTCACTCCAGGCTCAACCATGAAGGTGCCAACGGCGGTTGCGGGCGCAATGCACGGCATGGCCACTCGTTCTTTCAGTTGCGAAGGTTACGTGCCTTACGGAAACCACAATATCGGCTGCTGGCTTTGGAACAAAAGCCGTGGCCGCCACGGCAGCCTCACTCTGCCCCGCGCACTGCAACAATCCTGCAACCCCTACTTTAACAAGCTTGCCAATGCCATTGGATGGAAGGCCATGGTGGATGGTTTTTCCTTGGTCGGACTTGGCAAAAAGACGGGCATCGAACTTCCCAATGAAGATCCCGGCATTCTGCCCGGCTCCCGCGCATGGCGCGCCGCCGTGCCCGGAGCGGTCATGACTCCCGCTCTAACCGCCATGTTATCCATCGGACAAGGCGACACCATGGCAAGTCCATTGCAACTCGCCGCTATGCTGGCCCCTATCGCCAACGGCGGAAAATACTACCAACCCCGTATAGTCAAAAAAGTCGTCGCTGAAAATGGCATGGTACGGATTTCTGATTTTCCAAAACTTGAGGTCGATCTGCTCACATCCGGCATCAAGGAAAGCGATCTGGCGCTGATCCGCCTTGGCATGTGGAAAGCGGTCAATGAAGCGGGTGGTACGGCAGGAAAAGTTCGGATGACAAAATATGAAATCGCCGCCAAAACAGGAACCGCCCAAACGGTGGACAATGGCCAGAAATCTAACAATTCATGGGTTATGTCCTTCGCGCCTTTTGACCAACCGCGTTATGCGGTCGTGATCATGGCGCAGTCCGCCGGCTCGGGTGGCGCCGTCTGCGGTCCGCTGGTTAACATGGTCTACAGCGGCATTTTCGCCCAGGAAGAAGGCATGCGCCTCCCTCTCAAACCCCAGACCGAATATGTCGGACACCTTGAAAGAATTGAAGCCATAGAACCCGTCAAAGACGTTCTTGCCGCCATTCAGGCAACGGAAGCACCCGCTTCAAATTCCAAACGATCCATAGCCGCTGGCGACGACCTCGGCGAAACCGGTAACGAAATCGGTGATATTTTACCCATAACTACTCCATCAACATCAACTCCTGTCATTTCTCCAAAACCAACCATTACCCAAGAAACCGATCGTGAGGGTCAAGTGATTCCTCGCGCCACTCCAATCCAAGAGTGAAATCAACTCATCTTTTCAATACAAAACATTCCAACCTACACCCATCGTGATCAAAAAAATCAAAAGACTACTCGGAATCGGAAATACCGATCCATCGCAAGGCAATACCATCATCGTCAACGTTGAAAAACTCGAGCGCCGCGTCGCACTCTTGGAAGACGGCGTGCTTGAAGAATACACCGTCGAACGCGAAGGCGACCAAAACATCGTCGGTGGCATTTTCAAAGGCAAAGTCAAAAACATCGAACAAGGGCTGAAGGCCATGTTCGTCGACATCGGCCTCGACAAAAATGCCTTCCTCCACTTCTGGGATGCCATCCCCGCGGCACTCGATGGAGGACTGGAAGAAATCGAACGCCATGGATCGAAAAAAAATCAAAAGAAAATCACTTCGAAAGATATTCCCAGTATCTACCCCGTGGGATCCGAGATCGTCATCCAGGTCTCCAAAGGTCCGATCGGCACAAAAGGCCCCCGCGTCACCACCAACATCTCGCTGGCCGGTCGTTACCTCGTGCTCATGCCATTTACCGAACAATTCGGCATTTCCCGGAAAATCGATGATCCGCAAGAACGTCAGCGCCTGCGTAAAATCGTCCAAAATCTCTCTGTTCCGGAAGGCATGGGGATTATCATGCGCACAGTCGCCCAAGGAACCCGCGCCCGTCACTTCGTCCGCGACCTCGCGATGCTGCTCGAGCAATGGGATAAAATCGACCAGCGCCGAGCCAATAATCCGGCTCCCTGCTGCGTGTTCCAGGAACCCGGATTGATCGAAAAAACCGCCCGGGATTTCCTCACCGATGAAGTGGATCAGGTCATTTGCGACGATGAACAAACGACCGAACTCATCCGTGAAATCGCCGGAAAAATCTCTCGCCGTTCAAAGCGCCGCATTCGCTACATGCCATGCACTTCCCAACCCATCTTTGAGAAGGTCAACATCCAAAAACAAATCGATGAGGCATTCTCCCGCCAGGTCTGGCTCAAGTGCGGTGGCTATATTGTCATCGATGAAACCGAAGCTCTCATCTCTGTCGACGTGAATACGGGGCGCAACCGCGGCTCCAAAGATGTCGATAAGATGATTCTCCAAACCAACATCGAAGCCGCCGAGGAAGTTGCACGCCAGCTCCGCCTCCGCAATATCGGCGGCTTGGTCGTGGTCGATTTCATTGACATGCGTCATCGCAAAGACCAAGCCGCAGTTTACAAGGCGATGAAAGAGCGGGTCAAACGCGATAAGGCGAAAACTCAAATCCTTCAGATTTCCGCCATCGGCCTCATGGAAATGACCCGCCAGCGCTTGACTGAATCGCTCCGTGATTCGATGTATGAGCCCTGCCCATACTGCCAAGGCCGCGGCCGCGTCAAAACTCCGATGACCATGTCGATCGAGATCCAACGCCGCCTCAACACGATCATCCAAACCCATCGCGACCAAGTCGGCGATCTTGTTGTCATCGTGAACTCGGATGTGCTGAACCGCTTCAAAAAGGAAGATGCAAAAGTTCTCGTCGAGCTCGAGCGCTCACACGCCGGACGTCTTATCTTCCGTTCGGATCCGTCTCTCAACCGCGAGCGCTTCGCGATTGTCGATGCGGCAACCGAGAAAACCATTGATCAGGGCTGATTTAAAACTTGATGCGTGATTTCATGTGGTAAATAGTTACCACATGAAATACACGTCCACTCTCAAGCGCACGAGCATGTCGCTGGATACGGATACTCTGGATTCGATCGAATCTCTTGCCACAAAATGGCAGACTTCAAAATCCGAAGTCATCAGGCGTATCGTTAAAAAAGCAAAATCGGATGAAATCATCCGGAGCATCAAAATGTCTCCCGTAGAAGCTTTGGAAGCCATACGCGCAGGAGCCGGACTTAACGAAGAAGAGGCGAAATTTCTGCGTGATGAGATAGCCGCTGAGAGAGCTGCGAAAAAATATTGGTGGGAGGAAAATGACTCTGCACTTTGATACAAACGAACTGATCAATATCAGCTCCACGACCTCCGATCTTGGCGAAAAAATGCTTCCATGGCTCAAGCAAGGTAACATCGCCGCCATTTCAACCATTACTTGGTCGGAATTTTGCAATGGACCCATCCCGCTGGCAAAAAAACAATTAATTGAACAAATCCTTGGTGATAACATCATCGACTTCACACAGCCCATGGCTGAGACGGCGTCCTTTCTTTTCAATAAAACCGGACGTCGCAGCTCCCATTCCGACTGTATGATCGCAGCAACGGCCATCATTTCCGATGCCCCACTCTGCACTCAAAATATCAAAGATTTCGAACGCTTTATCCCCTTTGGCCTGCATCTGCATTCATTCTGATATCCCAGCGGCATATCCCCTTCTCTAACCAACCTCACCTTTCTATCCCATGTCCCGTAAAACCAAACTCATCGTCACCCTCGGACCCGCCACTGAGTCGCCTGAAATGATAGGCAAACTCATCGATGGCGGTGTGAATGTTTTCCGCCTCAACATGAGCCATGCGAAACATGAATGGGCTGCGGAGATGACCCAACGCGTTCGCAAAGAATCCGAGAAACGCCATGCCCACATTGCCGTTCTTTTCGATCTCACCGGACCCTCGATTCGAACCGGGGATCTCGAGAAGGCCTACGAACTCAAAGAGGGTGACAAAGTGGAGTTCCGACGTGCCGATGTATCCACCACCATTCCGTTGTCCACCACGGTCAATTATCCCGGCCTGATGCACGATGTGAAGGAAGGAAATACTCTCGTGGTCGATAACGGTGCATTGCTCATGCGCATCGACAAGGTTCTGGACGATCGCATCATCTGTGATGTCCGCACGCCCGGCAGCATGGGATCTCGCAGACATATCAATTTGCCAGGGGTCCGGCTCAACCTTCCAGCCCTGACAGAAAAGGATCACAAGGACCTCGCCCTCGCCGTCGAATGTGATGCAGACTTCATCGCCGGATCTTTTGTCCGCGATGCCGCACACGTTCGTGAACTCCGCGACGCGATGAAAGCGCTCGAAGGTGAAGCTCAGATCGTCGCGAAAATCGAGGATCAGGAAGCGATCAAAAACATCGATGCGATCATTCAGGAATCCGATGTCATCATGATCGCTCGCGGTGATCTCGGTATCGAGGTTGATTTCGAAGACCTCCCCATTCTCCAACGCCGTATCGTCAAGCGCTGCC
>JBIIFS010000077.1:0-8499 GCA_044237185.1 Luteolibacter sp. | reverse complement strand
GGAAATTCTCGTAGTTTGAATTTTTGAGCTGGAGCTTGCCGGTTCCATCGGTTTTTTGACGAAAACTTTCGGTTTTGATGTCGAAGCGGCGTTTGCCTTTGGGTTTTTCGAGGTAAATGGTTTGGTAGCCGAAGAATTCCAATTCGCCGACGACCGGAGTGCCGTCCTTGGCATTGACGAGATAGAAGATGCCATTGTCACCGTTAGCGCGTTTGAGGATGACGAGATCGCGAACCCAGATGGTGATCCATGAGGTGTTGCCGTCAGAAAGTTTGGATTCTAACAGGTAGTAACCCGGAGCGAGTTTTCCTAGGTCGAGGTCGGTAGTGGTATCGGCGTGGTTGGGAGCTGGCTCGAGTGCTTGTTTCCATGAACGGACTTCATCGCCGACGTAGCGTTTGCGATCTTGATCGATCAGGCGGTTGCCGAGGTTGTGAAAATTGACTTTGTTGTAATCGATCTCGATGGGTTCGGACTTCAGGTATTCGATGAGATCTTTCATGATCAGTTCATCGTTGACCTTGTTGAGTTTGAGTGAGGTTTCCTTGGCATTTCGGTAGGTGTAGGAAACGGCGACCGGATCTCCGGCGTAGTAGGTGGGGGTTTGATTGAAACGGCTCCAATTACCGGTGATTTGTTTGAGTAGATTGGTGCGGGTTTCGTTAGGGCCAGGGCCGTGGAGTTCGATGACTTCCTTAAGGGTTTCTACGGCTTTCGGGTATTGGCTGCGGTTGAGGAAAATTTGGACGAGGTCATCGCCCGCTGCGGCTGATGAACCATCCTTGCTTTTCTGCATCAGGGTGCGGAGTCCGGGGATGAATTGGTAGTCTTCGCGGAGGGTGAAACGTTTCACACCGTTGGCGAGGCGGGCAATGGTTTCGGTTTCCTTGAGAGTGGATGTCTGAAGAATGCCATTGCGTTCTTTGACGTCGGGCTGGCTCCACCATGAGTAACGGGCGAGGGTGCCGACGTCGTAGTGTTGTTGGCAAAATGTTAGCCATTCGTAATCGCCCTGATTTTTTTGCAAAGGATCGATGCGTGCGATTTCCTGTAAGATCCAACGCCATCTTTCGCCATCGGATTTGGCGGCTTGCCAGGATGCCGGGATGTCGATCAAAGAGGGGTTGCCTTCCGCATCAGCAGGTGCACCGTCGCTGGTGATTTCATCGATTTGTTCCGAGAAGTCGGGTGATTTGGAGATATCGGTTAGAATGAAAAGCCGCCAGAGATAGTTCGAGCCGGTGCGGTTGTAGAGAAGTGCTTGCTTGAGGCTGTTAAGGACCACGACTTCATCAGCACCGCCTTTTTCGACCGTGCGAAAGGCTTCCATGAAGCACTGCATGGCGCGGATACGATCTTGTTCGAACACTTGGCGGTATTCTCCTCTGCCATTGAAACCACCGCGTTTGAATTTGTTGTCGAGAAACTGTCCGTAATGACCATGACCGTTAAGATAGGCATTTCCAGCTGCCTCCATGAACTGTGGATTGTCTTTTTTGCTTACGGTCAGTTCATCTAACAGGGCGTCGAGTTTATCGTGCTCGCGGAGTTGGCGTTGGGAGTTGAGCGATTTGTCGAGATCGTCGCCGGATTCTGCATCGTTGACTTCACGGAGAAGTTTCACGTGGACTTCGTAGGCTTCTTTCCAATTTCCTTGTTTCTCGAGCTCTGCGGCTTGTTTTCTCAAGGCGGGTGCATCAGCAGCGAGTGAAAAGCCACAGGTTAACAACAGGAATAGCAGGAATTTCATAGGTTCACCCTATAAGACACGCAGGCCTGAGAAAACTTAGAAGTTTTCCCAATGTTTGTTTTTTATAATTTCTCTTGGAGGCATTCTTTTGGGTTGTCGACCCATAAGAAAAGGGCTTTGAAAATGTCTTTGATGTCTTTTCGTAGCTCATGTTTCTCACGCTGGATACGGATGATTTCCTGATTGAGGGCTTCGGAATCGTTGATCATGGGGGGAACGGCGACATCCGGCTCTGAGAGAGGTAGCTGGGTTTCGATTTTTTCGATGAGGTTGTTGATATCCGTGTGAAATTTTGTGACGTGGTCGCAGATTCGCGCGGTTTCTTTCGAGAGGTCATCGGCTTCTGCGGCGAATTCTGAGCCTTTGGCTTTGATTTTAAGATTGTCTGCGAGTTTGCGGACTTTTTCGCTGAGATTGATCCAAGTGTCCGAAAGATCTTTGTCCAACTCAGCTAAATTATTTTTGAGGAGATCATTCATAATTTAACAATATCAGTGATTTTGATATAAAATCAAATGGGGAAAAATAAGGAGGTCGGACATTTCTGTCCGCCTATTGATAAGTGGACAGGAATAAGGAGGGCGGACATTTCTGTCCGCCTATTGATAAGTGGACAGGAATGTCCACTCTCCTTATTTAATCTTACTCCTGCGTGCCGTTTTTGATGATTTCCAGGAACGACTGGGGGTCAAGGGATGCGCCGCCGATGAGGGCGCCGTCGATGTCTGGGCAAGCCATGAGCTCGGCAGCGTTATCGGGTTTGACGGAACCGCCGTATTGAATGCGGATTTTGGCGGCGGGTTCGGAGCCGTAAAGATCGGCGATCAGGGAACGGACGAAGGCGTGAGCCTCCTGAGCTTGTTCGGAGGTGGCGGTGACGCCGGTGCCGATCGCCCAAACGGGTTCGTAGGCGATGATGATGTCGGAGAGGTCTTTTTCAGAGACTTCTTTGAGGCCTTCGGTGACTTGGGTGCGGAGGACGAATTCGAGTTGTCCGGCTTCGCGTTCGGCGAGGGTTTCCCCGATGCAGAAGATGGGTTTGAGATTTGCCTGACGGGCCTTCTTGATCTTGGCGTTGATCATAGCATCGGTTTCACTGAAGATAGAGCGACGCTCACTGTGGCCGATAATCACGTAGTGCACGAAGAATTCGCGAAGCATCAGGACGCTGATTTCGCCGGTGTAAGCGCCGGAGTCGAACTGCGAGCAGTTCTGTGCGGCGATCTGAATGGAGTGGGCGTTTTTGCCGGGATTGGAGTGATGGAGGAGATCGGCGAGTTTTGGCAGCGAAAGAAAAGGTGGCGCGATGACGATATCCGCATGGAGGTTGAGACCTTGGGTTTTGGAGAGGAAAGATTTGATGAAGTCCTCGGTTTCCGAGGCACCTTTGTTCATTTTCCAGTTGGCTGCGAAGATGGGCTTGCGTGACATGTGATGTTAAATATTATTTGTTAAAAGTTGTTAGGAAGAATTAGGCTTCGCTCAGAGCTGCCACACCCGGAAGGGTTTTGCCTTCGAGAAGTTCCAAGGATGCGCCGCCGCCGGTCGAGATGAAAGTCATTTTGTCGTCGAGGCCGAACTTGTTGACGGCTGTGACGGAATCTCCGCCGCCGACAATGGTAGTGGCATTGGATTTTGCCATGGCTTCTGCGATGGCACGAGTGCCTTTCGCGAAGGCTTCGATTTCGAAAACACCAACCGGACCGTTCCAGATGATGGTTTTGGCTTTGGCGATTTCGGTTTCGAATTCAGCGATTGCAACGTCGCCGATGTCGATGCCTTCCCAGCCTTTTTCTACGCCGCCGCCTTGGCCGTAAACGCCAGAGAGCTTGGTGGTTGCGCCGTCTTTGAATTCCTGGGTGATGCGGGTATCGGCAGGGAGGAGGAAATCGACGCCTTTGGATTTGGCTTTCTCAAGTATGCTGAGGGCGAGCTCGAGCTTGTCGGTTTCGACGCGGGAGTCGCCGGTTTCGAAGCCTTGGGCTTTGCGGAAGGTGTTGGCCATCGCGCCGCCGATGAGGAAGGCGTCGGCTTTTTCCATGAGGGCGGTGATCACTTGGATTTTATCGGAAACTTTCGATCCGCCCATGATGACGAGGAAAGGACGCTCGGGGTTTTGGAGTTTGACCTCGAGGTATTCGAGTTCGCTCTCGATGAGGAAGCCCATGGCAGAAACCGGAATGAATTTCGTGACTCCCTCCGTGGAGGCGTGAGCGCGGTGGGCAGTGCCGAAGGCGTCGTTGACGAAGATCTCGGCACTGCCTGCGAGGTTTTTGGCGAAGGTGGCATCGTTGGCCTCTTCTTCCGCGTGGTAACGCGTGTTTTCGAGGATGAGCACTTGGCCGGCTTGGAGACCTACGCGAAGAGCTGCGGCTTCTGCACCGATGCAATCGGGAGCGAGTTTCACTTCCTGACCGAGGATTTCACCCAGACGTTTCGCGGTGGGTGCGAGAGAGTATTTTGGATCGGCCTTGCCATCGGGCCGGCCCATGTGCGAGCAGAGAACCAGTTTCGCGCCGCCGTTGAGAAGATGTTTGATCGAAGGAACCGCGGCTTGGATGCGGGTGTCGTCAGTGATTTGTCCGTCTTTCAGAGGCACGTTGAAGTCAACGCGCATGAGGACTTCTTTGGAGGCGACATCGAGGTTGCGGATGGAAAGTTTAGGCATGGCGCGGAAATGCACTAGGGTTGGCTGGGTGTCAAGACTGGGGAGAGCCGCGTCTCCGACCGGCTTAGGGGCTAAAAAATCAGTGAATTCAAGAGTTGAATGCGGATTCTCTCATAATTTTCAACGCAAAGGTTCGCAAAGGTTCGCAAAGGTTCGCAAAGGTTCGCAAAGGTTCGCAAAGGTTCGCAAAGGTTCGCAAAGGTTCGCAAAGGTTCGCAAAGGTTCGCAAAGGTTCGCAAAGCCAGCACGATGAAATATTTGGGTTAATTGAATCTCGGAACCCCCGTTTTTCGAAAAACATGAAAATCACCAAAACCCAAGCTTTGACTCCACTTCGTTCCGTCCAAGCATCCAGAGCTTTGCTGTTACATGATATTCGCTACCGCTCATCCTGCTTTGCGAACCTTTGCGTTCTTCGCGGCTTTGCGTTGAAATCAAATTTAATTCACTTTTCAAAGCCACTTAACCTCTGGCGGCATGGTGACGAATTGTCCGTCGATGCAGAATGGGTTGCCATTGAGGGTGACTTTTGAGCCCTCGCCTAGGCTTGCGATGAGATCCCAGTGGAGGGCGCTTTTGTTGCAGTTTCCCGTTTCCGGATAACCGGAGCCGAAGGCAAGGTGGAAGGAACCGCCCATTTTTTCGTCGAAGAGAATCTGGCCTGTGGGGCGGTCGATGGCGCGGTTGGTGCCAAATGCGACCTCGCCGATACGGCGTGCGCCGTCGTCTTGATCGAGCATGGAGATGAGGAAATCCTGTCCCTCGTCAGCGGTGACATCCGTGGCACGGCCGTTTTTCATGACGATGCGCGCGTTGCGGACGGCGTGACCTTGGTAGACGCAGCGTTTGTCGAAAAACACCACACCATCGGCTCCGCCGTTTTCGGCGTTGAGATTGGGGCCGGAGTAGACTTCTCCATCGGGGAAATTTTTACGACCCGGACTGGAGAGCCAGCGGGCGCCGGCGATGTTGACTTTGAGGTCGGTCCCGGCGGGGGTTTGGAAATGGAGTTCGCTGCCGGTCATGAGTTGCTCGGCGAGCTCGCACTGCCAGCGATCGAGTTCCTGCCAGAAAGCGACGGGGTCTTCCTGATTGAGCTGGCAAGCGCGGACGACGAAGTTGCAGTAATCGTTTAAACTCATTCCCGCGTCTTGGGCATAGGCGTTGGTGGGGAAAAGGGTCGTGGTCCAGAGCAGGGGCTTGAGTGTGGAATCGATGGATGGATCGTCGGCGACAGCGGCGCGTTGGAAAAAGATTTCACGAGTGGCGCCTTCGGCACGCGCGGCGCGTTGGGTGACTTTGGGATCGAATTTATCCAATGCACGCAAATTGTTAGAAGCGCCAATGTTGATCGATGCATCGATGTTCTCCGTTTCAAAGCGGGTGAAGGGACTGGTCCAATCGAGCTGGTGCTTCTTGGCGAGTTCAAAAAATGCCTCGCCTAAAAATTCAGGTCTGCAATTCACGATCGGTAATCCGCCTGCGATGAGCACCTGGCGATAAACCGCCTCAAGCAGGCGCTCGGCACTGGGTTGTGCATTGATGCGGACGATCTTGCCGGGTTGGATATCGGTGGCGTGTTTCACGAGCACTTCGGCCCAGCGATCAAGGTGGAGTTGATTCAACATGGGGATGAGCTAAGCGTAAGTTGGGGAATTGTCACGTCTTGGGAGATATCGATTTGGTTTCTTTTCACCGCAGACGCAGAGATCGCGGAGGGACGCAGAGTAGGATGAGCCAAAGGTTGAAAGCTAACTTAGTATGAGCGCGTCTGGAGACGCGCGGTCCGTTTAGAGTAGGGCGTTGAAAGCGGCTTCGTCTAGGATCTCGACGCCGAGTTCTTTGGCTTTGTCTAGTTTTGAGCCGGCGGCTTCGCCGGCGAGGACGTAGTCGGTTTTCTTGGAGACGGAGCCGGAAACTTTTCCGCCGTTTTGTTCGATGATGGTTTTGAAATGGTCGCGATCCAAGGAGAGCGTGCCGGTGATGACGAAGGTTTTTCCGGTGAAGGGGAGTTTCGGGGCGAGGTTGAAATTTTTCAACGCAGAGCAGCAAAGGTCGCGGAGGATCGCAAAGCTTGGGCTGATGAAAATCTAAATGAGAGACTAAGTTATTATAGTTTGTGTTATATCTTTTCGTAATTCTCAAGAACGCGGAAAAAGTCGTCTTCTCGAATAATTTTGAGCTTACACGATTCTCCCTTGAGCTTGAGCGCATGCTCAACTTTTCGTCCCAATCCAATTAATTTCTATCCATCTTGCGAGGAAATTTGCTTCCTTGGCTGAAAGCTCACCATCTGCAAGGATACCAAGTGAAATACCTGTTAGGATGTCGAATACTTTTCTTTCAGTGTAATTGTTCGACTTCCAGTTCCACTTCTCGACCGAAATATTCCTTTGTTTCAGAATGTAGCGTCTCATTGGCTTAAGATTTCAGACAAGTCTTCTTCACTAAGTGTTTTTACGCCGAGTTCCTCAGCTTTCTTTGCTTTCGAACCCGCGTTCTCTCCTGCTAAAAGGAAATCCGTTTTAGCAGATACGGATGAACCAACTTTTCCACCGTGTGATTCGATTAAGTCCTTAAAGTTATCACGGGGTGCTGATAAAGTTCCTGTGATTACGAATACTTTTCCCGCAAGCTTACCTGTCGATGATATCGCGATTGGCGAATAATTTTCAGAGATTGGATTAATTTGAAGTTCAGAAAATTTACCTAATACCTTTTGACCTGCCTCAGATCGGAAGTAGTCGAGAGTGTTTTGAGCGGCGACTCCACCCAGTTCTGAACTAATAGAATACTGCTCAAGTTCTTCGCTCAGTTTGGTCACTATCGGCCTGTAGTTATCAGCAATTATTTTGCGTCGTTTGCTTTCCTTCGCGCTGATGACTATTACCTTTGGGTTAATAGGATTGGATTTCAACCAAGCGTCTTTGATTCCACGTTCTGCAATTTTTGGGAGCAAGGGGTTGTTAACTACATCGATTAAATCTCTAAAAAGCCGACTCAGTTCTTTCGCCGCGGATTCGCCGAGTTGGCGGATGCCCATGGCGTAGAGCCATTTGTTCAGAGGTTTGACACGGGCGGCTTCGAGGGCGGTGAGGATTTTCGCGGCGTTTTTCTCGCCGAAGCGGCGTGGGGCTTCTTCGGTGCCGAGGTTGAGGTTGGCGAGGGTCTCCTCTGTTAGGGAAAAGAGGTCGAGCGGGCTTTTTGTATGGCCGTGGCGGACGAGGGCTTCGGCGACGGTTTCTCCGAGGCCTTCGATATCGAGGGCTTTGCGGGCGGAGAAGTGGGAGATCGCAGTGACGGCTTGTGCGGGGCATTCGAAATTCGTGCAGCGCCATGCAACGAAACCTTCTTCCTGCGTGATAGGCGCTTGGCATGACGGACATTTTCCGGCAACGAAATCGTAGATCGAGAAGGCGGGTTTTGCGGGATCGGGATCGATGACCTTGACGATGGCGGGAATGATTTCTCCGGCCTTTTCGACGAGGACTTTGGCGCCGATGTAGATGCCTTTTTTGGTGATCTCGTCCTGGTTGTGGAGGGTGGCGCGGGAGACGGTGGAGCCGGAGATGAGAACGGGTGTGAGTTCGGCGACAGGTGTTAGAACGCCAGTGCGGCCGACCTGGATGGAGATGGCGTTGAGGTTGGTTTCCTGTTGCTCCGGGAGAAATTTGTAGGCGGCGGCCCAGCGCGGAGCGCGGGAAGTGAAGCCGAGTTCTTCGCGTTCGGCGCGGTCGACGACTTTCACCGCAACCCCATCGGTCGCGTGATCGATTTCGTGGCGGTGTTCGCTGAAGAAACGGATACCTGCGAGGAGTTCATCGAGATTTTCGGCGATGCGGACAGGTTGGTTTCGAGGAATGGAAAACTGATCTAACAGCGCATGGAAATCGGTTTCGGAATACAGGTCTTCACCATCGTAAGCACCGAGGCCGTGAGCAAGGAAGGCAAGGGGGCGTTGGGCGACGATTTTTGGATCGAGTTGCTTCAATGTTCCGGCGGTGGCGTTGCGGGGATTGGCGAAGGTTGGGAGCCCGGCTTCGTCGCGTTCCTCGTTCATTGCAGCGAAGGCAGAGTTCGG
>JBIIFS010000076.1:0-8611 GCA_044237185.1 Luteolibacter sp. | reverse complement strand
CTGACAGACGACGGCGATGTCTGGTGGGAAGGCCTCACCAAAGAACCACCCGCTCATCTCATCGATTGGCAAGGCAATGACTGGACACCCGAATCCGGAACTCCCGCCGCCCACGCCAATGCCCGCTTCACCTCTCCCGCCATCCAGTGCCCGAGCATCGATCCGAATTGGCAAAACCCCGAAGGCGTCCCCATCGATGGCATCATCTTCGGAGGCCGACGCGCCACGACCATGCCTCTCGTTTACCAAGCCTTCAACTGGTGCCATGGCGTCTACATCGGCGCAACCATGGGCTCCGAAATGACCGCCGCCGCCGCTGGAACCCTAGGCAAAGTCCGCCGAGATCCGATGGCGATGCTTCCTTTCTGTGGTTACAATATGGGCGCATACTTCGGCCACTGGCTGGAAATGCAACGCTACCTCACCCACCTACCGCGCTTCTTCCACGTCAATTGGTTCCGCAAAAACCCCGAAGGGAAATTCATGTGGCCTGGCTTCGGGGAAAACATGCGGGTCCTCGAATGGATCGTGAAACGCTGCACCGGCGGCGCCGCCGGCCATGAAACTCGGATCGGCTGGACCCCGGATTACGCCGACTTCAACACCGACGGCATGGTAGACTTCTCATCCAAGGACTTTGATCAAGTCATGAAATTCGACCACAACGAATGGCGCGCCGAACTCGTCTCCCAAAGCGAACTTTTCATCGACCTCTACGATCACCTCCCCAAAGAACTCATCTTCCAGCGCGAACTTCTGGCAGCGAGGTTGGTGTGATTTCAGACATTTTAAACGGAGATTCTGAGATAACGGAGGAAATGGAGGGTAAATTCTGAGAATTTAAACTCAAAGCCTTTCTGTCCGTTACCTCCGTCTTCTCCGTTCCTCCGTTTTATTTTAAAAGCCGGAAAACACCCACCTTACGCCCCATTTTCCCAAAAAAAGATTTCTCACCCTTATCCTTGCCATTCCCGATCAGGCTTTCCAAACTATGCGCATGCATCCTGATGTTGAGAAATTAGTAAAAGCCGGAAAATTACCTGCACCTGTCGGAGAACGCCTTTCACAACTCGCCCCCGGAAATTTCTGCCTGCACAAATCCTTCGGAGCGGGAAAAATCGTTGACTGGGATTTCGGTTCCAAAAAAATCACAGTAGATTTCCAAAACTCCAGCGGACAGGAGATGGATCTCCAATTCGCCATGCAAAAAACCGAATGGATTTCTACCGATGACTTCCGTGCGGTAAAAATCGAACAAATCGAAATACTTCGCGATCTCGCCAAAAAAGACAGCGTGGCTCTGGTGGTTCATATTTTGGAAAGCCACGGCGGTTCCGTCACGGGCGACGCCATCGAGCAACTGGTCAGCGGCGCAGTCATTCCCACCAAGGAATACAAAAAATGGTGGGACACCACCAAAAAGGCGGTCAAAGAAAGCCGTAAAGCCGTTGTCCCAACGAAACGCACCGAGGCCATCGTCCTCAGAAATTCCGATATCACTCCTGCCCAAGCCCTTCTCGCAGACTTCGAAGCAGCAAGAGATATCAAAGGCATGATCAAAGCCCTCGAAGCCATCGCTGCCGATATGGGCGCTTTCGATCAGGATTCCGATGCCCTCAAACAACTCCTCATCGAGATCGATGACGGTGCGAAAAAAGCGGCTCGTGTCCAACTCGGCCAAGCCATGCAACTCGTCGCCGCACGTGACGAAGTCATCGGCAGCAACAAAACTCTTGAGCTCGATCCCAGCGCCGTCCGACTCAGCGACCTCATCGCCGGCTCCAATCTCGATAAAATCGCCGAAGAACTCGTTACCCTCCCTTCCGGCCGCCAACGTGCGGTCTTCGAGGCTTTCGAATCCGCCTTCGGAAGCGAATGGATTAATAAGATCGTCACGGTCTTCGATCAGGTCGGTGCGCGTGGTGTCACCGAAATTGCCCGTATCCTCAACGAAAACAACGGCATGCCGAAACTCATGCAGCATCTCAGTTCCGCCCTTGCCCGCCGCGCCCTTGGCCCAGATGCCCTCATCTGGGTTTGCCGCGAGCGCAACGCGTCCTCCGAGTCAGTCTTCGGCGCGGATGTCGGCGCCTCCATCCTCAATCTCCTGGAAAACGATCACCTTTCCGATGGCCCACGCAAAACCTCACGCCTCCAAACCCTTCTCAACGATGACAAAGCCCTGCTTTCGGATCTCGTGAAGAACATGGATCTCAACGAAGCCAAAAACTTCGCCCGCCGCATGCTCGATTGCCCGGTCTTCGGCGACCTTGAGAAAAAATCCCTCATGGCGCGCATTATCAAGGTTCGTCCGGAAACCGTCGAACTCGTTTCCGGCCAGAACGCCGCCAAACGCGAAGAACCCCTGCTAGTTTCATGGGAATCTCTCGAAAAGAAAAAAGAAGAACTCCAAGAACTCATCCGCGTCAAAATCCCGCAAAACCGCGAGGACGTGAAAATCGCCAAATCCTACGGCGACCTCCGCGAGAACTTCGAATACAAGTCCGCCAAAGACTTGGAAAAATATCTCAATCACCGTCGCACCGCGCTCGAGCGAGAAATCGCCCAAGCCCGCGGAACCGACTTCAAAGGTGCTGATACCAAAACCGTCAACATCGGAACCATCGTCGTCCTCGCGGATGACAAAGGTAACGAGCAAACCATCACCGTCCTCGGCGCATGGGATTCAAATCCGGAGAAAAAGGAAGTTTCCTACCTCTCGGACGTCGGCAAAGCCCTCATGGGACTCTCTGTGGGCGATGGCGCCAAAATCCGCGATCTTGAAACTGAACAGATGCAAACATTGACGATCAAGTCCATCTCCGCTTATCACGCGTGAGGAATCATATTTCCAACATCAACAGAACACCATGGATCTTACCACAATTGTAGAAATCAGGGGCCGCGAGGTCATCGACTCACGCGGCAATCCAACCGTCGAAGTGGACGTTTACCTCGAAGGTGGCGCCGTTGGCCGCGCCGCGGTTCCTTCAGGAGCCTCAACCGGTGAACACGAAGCGCACGAACTCCGCGACGGCGACAAAAACCGTTATCTCGGCAAAGGCGTACTCAAGGCCGTTGAAGCCGTTAACGACACCATCGCTGGAGAACTCCTTGGCTTCGATGCCACCGAGCAAGCCTCAATCGATGCCGCGATGATCGAAATCGATGGTACCGCGAACAAAAAGAAACTCGGTGCAAACGCCATCCTCGGAGTTTCCCTTGCTGTCGCTAAGGCAGCTTCTGCCCAACTCGGACTTCCGCTCTACAAATACCTCGGCGGCCCAAATGCAAAAACCCTTCCGGTTCCGATGATGAACATCATCAACGGCGGCGCTCACTCCGATGCTCCGATCGACTTCCAGGAATTCATGATCATGCCCGTCGGCGCACCCACTTTCTCCGAAGCGGTTCGCTACGGCGCGGAAGTGTTCCATTCACTGAAAAAAATCCTCCACGATCGCGGTCTCTCCACCGCCGTCGGTGACGAAGGCGGCTTCGCCCCAGTGCTGAAAGACGCTGACGAAGCACTCGCCACCATCTGCAAAGCGATCGAAAAAGCCGGCTACAAAGTCGGTGATGACATCGCGATCGCACTCGACGTTGCTTCTTCGGAATTCTTCGATAAAAAGAAGAAAAAATACGTCTTCAAGAAGTCCGACAAATCGGTCAAATCCGCCGAGGAACTCGTTGCTTACTACGCCAAGCTCCAGAAGAAATACCCGATCATTTCCATCGAAGACGGTTGCGACGAAAACGATTGGGCAGGCTGGAAAGTCCTCACCGACAAACTCGGCAAACACACCCAACTCGTCGGCGATGATCTTTTCGTCACCAACTCCAAGTTCCTCCAAAAAGGAATCGATCTCGGTGTCGCAAACTCCATCCTCGTCAAAGTGAATCAAATCGGCTCCCTCACCGAGACTTTCGACGCCGTCGAACTCGCCAAGGAAAATGCTTACACTGCCGTCCTCTCTCACCGTTCCGGTGAAACTGAAGACAGCACGATCGCCGACCTCGCCGTTGCTACCAACTGCGGACAAATCAAAACCGGCTCCATGTCGCGCTCCGACCGTATTGCAAAATACAACCAACTCCTCCGCATCGAGGAAGAATTGGGCGATGACGCCGTCTACGGAATCAACAAGCTCAAAGTACTTAAAAAATAATTGTCACGGCGATCTTTCGCTTGCCCCGATTTGTCGGGGGTTGCATTCATTGATCTCCAAAGTCACGATCCCAACGGATCGTGGCTTTTTTGATGTACATACTTAACAAAGATTGATCCCAACCAAGATCAAAGACCTCAGCTCGGGGTCTAGACCGCTCGCCCTGCGGCACAGGTTTCAGCGGCAAACTTGCCTGCCTTGCTGCCGATGGGAAACTTTCTCCCGGAGCGGTTTGGAGACAGGCGAGCATTCTCAATCAGGTCTTTGAGGGCCATTGCGAAAAACTCGATAATGGCCACATCCTTCCGCACATTACCGGTCAGGCATGGGTCAACGGGGAAACCACTTTGTTTTTCCAGCCGGATGATCCTTTTCGCTACGGTCTGGCATAGCCCCCATTGAGACTCTTCCAACTTGCAAAGAAGACCGGTGGGGATGATGTTTTGGCCATGCGCTACATCGAACCCCATGCCCACATGGTCAGCCGCACCACGGATGACTATGAAAAACTCGCTCTCGCCGGCTGTGAAGCGCTTTGCGAACCCGCATTCTGGGCAGGATTCGATCGTTCTTCCGCAGATGGTTTCCACGATTACTTTCGCCAACTCACGGAATACGAACCGCGCCGTGCGGCCCGCTTCGGAATCAAACATTTCTGCTGGCTCTGCATCAATCCCAAGGAAGCGGATGATCCGGGTTTCGCGCGCGAAGTGATGGCGCTGATTCCGGATTTCATCAAAAAGGAAAACGTGCTCGGCATCGGAGAGATCGGGCTCAACAAAAACACCCGCTGTGAACTCCAGATCTTCGAGGAACACGTCCAGATCGCCCTCGATTACGATCTCCCCATCCTTATCCACACTCCTCACCTTGAGGATAAATTGAAAGGGACGAAACTCATCATCGATTCGCTCAACTCATTCTCAAAACTGGATCACTCGAAAGTCATCATCGACCACGTCGAAGAACACACGGTGAAACACGTGATGGACGCGGGTTTCTGGGCAGGCATGACTCTCTATCCGGAAAGCAAATGCACCCCGAACCGTGCGATCGATATCATCGAAACTTACGGCACGGATCGCATCTGGATGAACTCTGCCTGTGACTGGGGAGTATCCGATCCCATGGCGGTGCCAAAATGCGCGCTCGAAATGAAACGCCGCAAACACACCGCCGCACAGATCGATAAAATCATTTACGAAAATCCTCTCACCTTCCTCATGCAGTCACCGAGATTCAACTTGTAGCTGCGGCGTCTCGCCGCAGGCCGTGAAAGCTGCGTCTCGCAGCTTTGTTCCAAGAACCAATTTCGACAGGGAACTTAGGATTCCTCACTTCAGCAACGCCAAAATCGGCTGCGGATAAACTCCGAAGATCAAGGTCAGCGCGGTCAAAGTCGCGATACAGATTTTGGAAATGATTGGCAGCGTGATTTTGGAATCATCGCTTGGATCGATCCACCACATGGCGCGGATGGTTTTGAAATAATAGTAGAAACCAGCAGCAGCGGCGACCACCGCGATACCGAGTCCTATCCAAAGTCCGGATTGGGCGGCAAGCGAGAACACGAAGAATTTCCCAATGAAGCCAGCGGTGAGCGGCACACCGGCGAGCGCAGCAAGCAGTATGGTCAAAGCGAGCGCAAGTGCGGGATTTCTTTTTCCCAGACCATTGAAGTCGGCAATCTCTTCGCCATCACGTTGGATGCGGACTTGAGCGACAACAAAAAACACGCCGAGCGTCATAATCAGGTAAGTGGCCAAATAGAACGAGACCGCTTGGATCGAGGTCACGGAATTTTCAGAAGTGGTTTTCCATGCAGCAAGAGCCAGAAGCAAAAATCCAGCATGCGCGATGGATGAGTAAGCAAGCAAACGTTTGAAGTTGGTTTGCGCAATTGCTGCCAGATTCCCGAACAACAAAGTCGCACAAGCGAGGACAAGAAGGATCGTGAGAACCTGAGTGCGCACGGGTGAAGCCCCATCAAGGAAAGGCGTGAGGAAACGAATCAGCAAAATGAAACCAGCGGCTTTCGAACCGACCGAGAGGAAGGCGGTCGTCGGAGTCGGAGCGCCTTGATAGACATCGGGAATCCACATCTGCATCGGCACCGCACCGACTTTGAAACCGAGGGCTACCAGAACCAGCGCGATCCCGAACAACAAAGGAACGGTATTCTGCATGGAGGCGATTTTATCCGACATAAGATCCAGGCGCATGGTTCCGGTGGCACCGTAGATCCAAGCGATCCCATAAACGAGAAATCCCGTGCTGAGGGCTCCAAGAATGAGGTATTTTACACCGGCTTCAAGGGATCCCACATTGCGACGCATATAAGCCACCAGGATGTAGAACGTGATCGTGACCAGTTCCAGAGCGACAAAAGCTCCCGCCAGATCTTTCGCAGAGGCCATCCACATCATCCCGGCACAGGCAAAGATTGGCAGAGCATAGAATTCTCCCGTGCCTTCTTCGGAACCCGGATTCTCAGTGAAACGTGCGAGTATCTTCCGATAATCAATCGCCATCAGCAACACCGCAGCCGTAGTGACGAGTGCGAAGATTTTGTAAAACTTGGCGAGTGCATCAAAGTGATAGAAATTCCATAACGGCCAAACCGCCCATTTTGCATCAGGTTTTGATTCAGGACCCACGGCAAAAAAGATCATGACAAGGATTCCCAGCAAACCAACTACTCCGAGCAATCCCGCCCATGATTTGTTTTTTGATGGAACAAAAGCCTCGGCGAGCAAGATGATCAATCCGAGGGTGACAGTGAGTGCTTCCAGATAGTAGGCGGGCATTGCGTGAAACGTTGAATATTAGAGACAGGAATATCCTTACTTGAAGAAATGAAGAAGAAGGTTGGGATAACAACCGACAGCAAGTAGGGAGAGGATGAGAAGCGTGACCGGAATATGGTCACACCAGGTGAGATCGGCGGCGTTCGCAGTCGATTTAACTGCAGGACCTTGGAAAATTTTCCGGAAAGCACGGAGCATATAAACCGCGGAAATCACTACACCCCAGATCGCCAAGATACAGGCGACCTGCACAGGTCCAAAGCCGTCCGCAGGCACATAGTCACGGAACGCCGAGAGGAAGACCATGACCTCGCCGGCGAAGTTTGCGAGACCGGGAAGACCGATGGATGCCATCGCCCCGATACCGAATACAAATGCCAAAGCTGGAGCAGATTTCGCAAGACCTCCGAGATCTGAAAAATCGAGAGAACCGGTGCTGCGTTCGATGCGATCCGCCAGGGCGAACTGTAGCGCGATTGAAATACCGTGCGCGAACATCAGCATCACGGCGGCCGGAAGTGCGAGGTCATTTTCAGGAACAGCAATCAAAGCGGCGATCGCGAGGAAAATATAGCCCATGTGCATGACCGAAGAGCTGCCAAGCATGTTATCGAGACGCTTTTGAGAGATGGTCACCAGCCCGACCCAGAGAATATTTCCCAACAGCAAGACCAACAATGGAGTCAACCAATGCTGAAGACCTTCCGGCACCACCGGCAAGGCGACGCGCAACAGGCCGTAGAGACCGAATTTCTTCAACACTCCCGCATGCAGCATCGCGGTGGGTGCCGGCGCACTGGCATACGCCGGAGCCGCCCATGAATGAAAGGGAAACAAGGAAACCAAAGTCCCGAAACCGATGATCAAAAGAGCCGCGATACCTTTCTGCGCGGCAGGATCAATAGTTCCGGCTAGGTTCTTCATCTCACGGAGATCAAACGTACCAGTAAGTGAGGCAAGCCAAACCAGACCGGCCAACAACACCAACGAGCCGAGACCCAGATAGATGGTGATTTTCCAAGCGACTCCACGACGATCGCCGCGTCCCAAAATGCCGATCATCAGGAAAGTTGGGATCAATGCCATTTCATGAAAGGCGTAAAAGAAAAACAAATCGGTGGAAGCGAAGGCACCGATCGCACCCGCAGCGATCAAAAGTGAAGAACCGTAGTAAAGTTTCTCGAAGCCTTGGGGAGCTTTGCTCGCATGCACCGCTGCGAAGGTCACGATCACCGACAACAGCACCATCACCAAGCTCATCGCATCGATATAACCGAAGCCGAGATGCAATGCCGGTTTTTCAAGAACGGTGAGAGACAAATTCCAGATGTCATGTTTCCATGAAAAGACCGAACCCAGACCGATGATCAGGTTGATTCCGGAAGCCCCCAATGCGGTTTGGCGCGCGGGAGCACCGAGAAGAATCGCGATGAAAGCAAGGATCGGTAGAGCGACTAAAAGAGTGAGCATATTGAAAATGGGAAAGTCTGCGGAATATCCGTTTCCGCACGGCGAATACAGCGAACTTGGGGCTGCCCGAAAAGGGCAAAATAGCGAATTTTACGAAGAACCCACTTTTTTGAATCATTTGATAAAATAGCTCAAATGCTCGAGCTCAAGCGCCAGATCGACATT
>JBIIFS010000195.1:0-8804 GCA_044237185.1 Luteolibacter sp. | reverse complement strand
CAACTCGTGGCTGAGCAGATCGCGATCCAACTGGAACGTCGTATCGCTTTCCGTCGTGCGATGAAGCGTTCCATTCAAACTGCTATGGAGTTTGGTGCTGAAGGAATACGCGTTCGCTGTGCGGGCCGCCTCGGTGGTGCTGACATCGCACGTGCTGAAAGCTACCGCGAAGGCAAAGTGCCCCTCCAGACTCTCCGCGTTCCCCTCGACTATGGCTTCGCAGAAGCCCGCACCGTTTATGGAATTATCGGAGTGAAATGCTGGATCAACAAAAAAGAGGACGACGGCCGTCAAGCCCCTGATCGCAATGATCGTGGTGACCGCGGTGACCGTGGCAACCGCAATAACAATCGCGGTGATCGTGGTGGCGACCGCCGCCAAGGTGGGGGTCGTCCGGACAATCGCTCACAAGGCGCACCTTCCGCTTAATAATTTAAAGCCTCATAAGTCCTCACTTTTAAAACAACTTTCACTAGGAGAAATAAGCCATGCCTTTGATGCCCAAAAGAACCAAGTTCCGCAAGAGTCACCGCGGATCACGCTCTGGTAATGCCCAGACCGGAACGACTGTCGCCTTCGGTGACTACGGACTCCAAACCCTCGAGCGCGGTTGGCTGACCACCCGCCAAATCGAAGCCTGCCGTGTTGCGATCAACCGATCCCTGAAGCGGAAAGGTAAAGTTTTTATCCGGATTTTCCCTCACAAATCCATCACACGCCGTCCCCCCGAAACTCGGATGGGTAAAGGCAAAGGTGCCGTCGATACCTGGGTAGCGGTCATCCGTCCTGGTAACATGCTTTTCGAAGTTGCTGGCGTTCCAGAATCCTCCGCACGCGAAGCGATGCGCCTTGCCTCCTACAAGCTTGGTTTCCGCACCCGCCTCGTGACCCGTAATCCACACCAATAACTTTTCACCCAGACAAATACCATGGCCACTTCCAAAGCCAAAGACATCCGCGAACTTTCTGCTGACGAACGCCTCAAACGCCTTCGTGATCTCAAACAAGAATCCATGAACCTGCGTCTCCAACGCGCAGCTGGAACTCTTGAAAACTCAGCTCGCTTCAAACAAGTGCGCCGTGAGATCGCACAAATCCTTACCATCACCACCGAGAAGGCCTAAGCTATCAGCCAAACGTCCATCAATTTCAACCGATCCCATCATTATGAGCGAATCATCTCAGGAAGCCACAACGGCAGTTCACAAGCGCAAAACCCGCGTTGGTGTTGTCATTTCCAATAAAATGGAAAAAACCATCGTCGTCGAACACGTTGCCCGCGTTCCTCACCCGAAATTCAATAAGATCGTCAAGCGCTCCAAGAAATACTACGTGCACGACGAAAAAAGCGAGGCTGCCATCGGTGACCGCGTTCGTATCATCGAAACCAAGCCGGTATCCAAACTCAAGCGTTGGGCACTTGCCGAAATTCTTACTCACTAAGCCGGATCAACCGGAATTTAATCTTTAAATCTAATTTTTTTACTTCATAAGCCATGATCCAGATGGAAACCAAGCTCTCCGTTGCTGATAACACCGGGGCACGCACAGCAAAAATGATCGGAGTTCTCGGTAAACGCAGCCGCTCCGCCCGTATCGGTGACATCATCACCGCTCACATCCGCGATTCCATTCCCACCGCCTCCGTCAAAAAAGGAAGCGTGGTGAAAGCCGTCGTCGTTCGCACCGCGTTTCCTGTCCGTCGTCCTGATGGCTCGATCCTCCGCTTCGATTCCAACGCCATCGTCATCATCGACAAAGACAACAACCCGCGCGGCACCCGTATTTTCGGACCCGTGGCTCGTGAACTTCGTGAAAAGCAATTCATGAAGATCGTCTCCCTCGCACCCGAGGTTCTCTAATCCAATTCTAACGTTCCCACTCTCATGAGCAGCATCAAGACACACGTCAAAAAAGGCGACCAAGTCGAAATCATCTCCGGTAACCACAAAGGCAAACAAGGCACGGTCCTTAGCGTCAACGCCGTGAAAGGCCAAGTTGTTGTCGAAGGGGGTCGCACGGTCCAAAAGGCAGTCCGCCGTTCCGAAGCGGATCCAGATGGCGGCATCAAAACCGTCAACGCACCCGTTCATATTTCCAATGTAAAGAAACTGGGCTAAGTCACCGCAAGGAGGCCGCCCGCGCTTAAGCGTTAACACAAACCACGCGCTGACCCGCTAAAACAAAATGAGTACACCAGCACTACTGCAACACTACAAAGACAAGGTTGTGCCGAACTTGAAGACCAAGCTCGGTTACACCAATCCGCATCAGGTCCCCAGACTTGAAAAAATCGTCGTCACCTCCTGCATGGGCAAAGCCCCGGACCGTAAGGTAGCTGTTGACGATGCTGTCACGGAGATTTCGAAAATCACCGGCCAAAAGCCTTCGATCACTTTCTCGAAAAAAGCTGTCGCTAACTTCAAACTCCGCGAGGGTGAAGCTCTTGGCGCACGCGTGACTCTGCGCGGCACCCAGATGTGGGAATTCCTTCATCGCTTCATCAATATCACCGCTCCCAACATTCGCGACTTCCGCGGGATTTCATCCAAATCCTTCGACGGACGTGGCAACTATGCCTGCGGTATTTCTGATCAAACGATCTTTCCGGAAATCGAGATCGACCAAGTCAAACGCCAGATCGGTTTCGATCTGATCTTTGTTACTTCCGCTAACACCGACGCTGAAGGCCGCGAGCTTCTCATCGAACTCGGTATGCCATTCCGCGACATCAAGAAAGCTGACGAAGCCGAACTTGCCACCGCATAACCCCATAGAAATTTAAGGAAACCAATATTATGGCAGTTCTCACAGACCCTATCTCCGACTTCCTCACCCGCTTCAAAAATGCGGCTCGTGCTGGCAACGAAGTCTTCACCGCCCCTTACTCCAAAATCAAAGCAGACATCGCCGAGATTCTCAAACAAGAAGGCTACATCTGGAAATACGAAGTTATCACCGGCGAGCGCACCGAGCTGAAAGTCAGCCCGAAGTTTGTCGATGGTCGCCCCGTCCTCACAGATCTCAAACGCGTTTCGAAACCTGGCCGCCGCCAATATGTCGGTTCTCAGGAAATCCCTCGCGTCCTTTCCGGCCTCGGTATCTCGATCCTTTCGACCTCGAAAGGCGTCATGTCCGGCGCATCCGCAAAACGTCAGAAACTCGGCGGAGAAATCCTCGCCAATATCTGGTAATCCTTAAAACTCGAACCATTACCTATTATGTCACGAGTCGGACTCAAGCCCATCTCTCTTCCTGAAAAAGTCGCCATCAAAGTTGAAGGCAACACCGTCCTTGTCGAAGGCCCAAAAGGCAAACTCGACTTCGCGGTTCCAGCAGGCATCTCACTTAAAACCGAAGGCGGCACCGTTGTCGTCTCCCGTGCGACCGAGCAACGCGAACAGCGTGCTCTTCACGGCACGGTTCGCAGTATCGTCAATAACATGATCACCGGCGTCTCCACTGGATTCGTCAAAGATCTTGAAATTCACGGCGTTGGCCTCCGCGCAGCGGTCAAAGGAAAAGATCTCGATCTCTCCCTGGGCCGTTCCCATCCACTGCTTCACCCCATCCCTTCCGGTTTGACTGTCACGGTCAATGAAAACACCAAGATCAAGGTTGAGGGTATCGATAAACAACTCGTCGGTCAGTTCGCTGCCGAAGTTCGCGGCTTCTATCCGCCAGAGCCTTACAAAGGCAAAGGCGTTCGTTATGCCGGTGAAAAAGTCCGCCGTAAGGAAGGTAAAAGCGTCGGCAAATAATCTTAAACTATCTCTGTTTCATGAGCACTATCCAACGCAAAACTATCCGTCAACGGATCCACAGCCGTATCCGCCGCAAGGTGGTCGGCACCACCGAGCGTCCACGTCTCGCTGTTTATTTCTCGAACCAGCATGTCTATGTGCAGCTGATCGACGATACGGCAGGCCGCACGGTCGCATCCGCTTCCACGATGGACAAAAGCTTCGAAGGCAACGCATCCAACATCGCTTCCGCCCAGAAGGTCGGTCAGTTGATCGCCGAGCGCGCCAAATCCATCAATATCTCGGACGTGGTTTTTGACCGCGGCGGTCATTTATATCATGGCAAGGTGAAAGCCCTTGCCGACGCAGCTCGCGAAGCCGGTCTTAAATTCTAATTTTACCCATCACATGGCAAATACTCCTGAAAACGAAGCCGCCGAGGCGGTCCCGACACCTGCAACAGCAGAAGTCACTCCAACAAACCAAGACTCCAGCGCACCTCAGCGTGGCGGATACCAAGGCGGCCAAGGTCGCGGTGGTTTCGGCGGCGGCAATTCCGGTGGCGGTGGGCAAGGCCGCGGTGGACGTGGCGGTCCACGCCGTGAAGAGCGTCAAGCACTGACCGATTCCGAGGGCAACGAACTCTCGGAAAAAGTCGTCTTCATCAACCGTTGCGCCAAGGTGGTCAAAGGTGGACGTCGTTTCTCCTTCTCAGCTCTCGTGGTATGCGGAAACAAGCTCGGCAAAGTCGGTCTTGGTTTCGGTAAGGCCAACGAGGTGGCGGATGCTATCAAAAAAGCCAGCGAAGCCGCTCGTAAGGTGCTTAAACCGATGAGCATCGTTGACGGAACGATTCCTCACGAAATCTACGCCGAGTTCGGTGGTGGCAAGGTTCTCCTCAAGCCAGCATCTCCCGGAACGGGAATCATCGCCGGTGGCGGTGTGCGTGCGGTTTGTGAAGCCGTTGGTATCCGCGACGTTCTTGCGAAATCGATGGGTTCCTCCAACCACGCCAACGTCGTCAAAGCAACCCTTAAAGCCCTTTCATCCGTCCGTAGCCGTGAGCAAATCCTCGGTTCACGTGGTAAAAAGCAGAAAGAAAAGGCCATTTGATATTCGAAATTGGATATTGGGAAAAACTCAATATCCAATCCCCAATCACTTAATAACTATTTAATAAAATGGAACTTCATAATTTAAAGCCAAATCCAGGCGCCAAACACCGCGTCAAACGTCTCGGTGCCGGTGAAAGCTCCGGACAGGGTAAAACCGCAGGTAAAGGCAACAAAGGCCAGAAGGCGCGCTCCGGATCCGGCACTCGTGTTGGTTTCGAAGGCGGCCAGATGCCGCTTCATCGCCGTCTGCCCAAGCGTGGTTTCAATAACTACGATTTCCGCGATAAGTTCATTGTTGTCAATGTGGGTGATCTCGATGATCGCTTCGATGCCGGTGCGACGATCGACGAAAAAGCTCTCCGCGAAGTGGGCTTAGTCAACGGACCTTGCGACAAGATCAAGCTTCTTGGTGATGGCGAAGTGGAGAAATCTTTCACCGTCACGTTTGACAAGGTCAGCGCAACCGCAAAGACCAAAATCGAAAAGGCCGGTGGCAGCATTGTGAGCCCCGCTCCAAAATCATAAGCTCAAAGTCTGGCGGTTCTTGCCGTCAGCAACATTGATTTAGGAGAGGAAGCCATGCGCTTCCTCTCCGTGTTATCAAAAGCAGGCATCGCCCTCGAAATCCCAGACCACCTTCGAGAGCGAATCACTGTCCGGAATGGAATTAAAAATTTATACTCTGAAGTTTATCTAATATCATGATCTCTGCCTTCAAGAACACTTGGAATATCCCCGAATTACGGGATAGGATTCTCTTCACCCTTGCGATCATTGTCATCGTTCGTCTCGGTGTGCACATCACCTTGCCGGGTGTTGATGCGACAGTCATCAAGGAATGGCTTGATTCGATTGCGAAGAAAAGTCCTGCCGAAGCGGGCGGTATCACCGCGATCCTCCAAGTTTTCTCTGGTGGTGGTCTGACCCAAGCGGGTATTTTCGCCCTCGGCATCATGCCATACATTTCCGCATCGATCATGGTGCAGTTGATGACGGCCATCGTTCCCAAATTTTCGAAGCTGGCACGTGAAGACGGGGGCCGCCAAAAGATCACTCAATACACCCGCTATATCACCATCATCATCGCGATCGTGCAGGCGTATTTTGTGGCGAAATCGCTCATCAACCCTGAACAAATTCCTTATTTGCAGGGAATTGAAAAAGTCGGCAGAGACCTTGTGCTCGATCCGTCCTTCAATTGGGTTCTTCTGACCATGTTGACACTTGTTTCAGGTACCATTCTGTTGATGTGGCTAGGTGACCAGATTACCGAAAAAGGCATCGGTAACGGCATCTCCATCATCATTACGGTCAACATTATCTCTTCGCTTCCGGGCGCGTTGATCCAAGCTTGGAAATTTTTCACAGACGGCGATCCTTGGAGGGCTGCCATGATGGTTGTCATGATCGCGCTCTTGCTGATCGTGATCGCTGCGACGATCGCCATCACACAGGCCCAGCGCCGTATCGCGGTGCAATACGCAAAACGTGTCATTGGCCGCAAGCAATTTGGCGGACAAACCCAGTATCTTCCCCTAAAAGTCAATTATGCGGGCGTGATGCCCATTATTTTCGCAACCGCGGTGCTTTCATTGCCTCCGATGATGCTGCAGTGGTTTTTCAAGGATCATGGTTGGGCGAACGCGCTATATAGTGAGTTGGTAGGCGGCGGAACCTGGTATTACGTACTTGGCGGTGTTGGCATCTTCCTGTTCTCTTATTTCTGGGTCGCAATGATGTTCCAACCCTCTCAAATCTCCGAGGACTTGAAGCGTAATGGCGGCTATATTCCGGGTGTTCGTCCGGGTAAACCGACTGCTGAATTCTTGGATTTCACGATGACCCGTCTCACGTTTGCCGGTGCGATTTTCCTTGCTGGGTTATTTTTCCTCCCAGCTCTGACTGGTAAGCTCGTCAATTTGCCGCCTTCGACTCTTATTCTTCAATTCTGCGGTGGCACTTCCTTGCTGATCATGGTGGGTGTTGTGCTTGACGTGATGCGTCAGGTAGAAACCCATCTTATCCAGAAGCATTATGATGGTTTCCTAAGAAAAGGAAAAATTAAAGGCCGCTACGATCGCCTTGGAAACACCGGCAGCTCCGCACCACGCAACACGATTGTCTATCTTTGGACCGCAATCGCCATTATCGTGGTGATCGCCGCGACCGCTTACCTCTACAATTCAACTCAGGGTTAATCTGGCGACTCCCGTTCCGACGGATCTCGTTTCATTCGCCTCTTTCCGAGCTTTGACCTGATGAGAATCGTTCTTCTAGGTCCGCCCGCTTCAGGAAAAGGCACCCAAGGCCGGGCGATCGCTGCCCAGATGGGGCTTAATTATTTGAGTACCGGTGCCTTGTTGCGCGAGGCAATTGACAATCGCTGTGAGTTAGGTCTTGCGGCTGAGCCGATTCTTGCACGCGGTGGATATTTACCAGATGCGTTGATGGAACCGATTCTTGGCGAGTGGTTGGTTAGGCATGATGACAAGAACGGATGGGTGTTGGATGGATTTCCTCGCAGTCTCGGCCAAGCTCAATACCTCGATCAATGGCTGTCTACGCATGATAAAAAACTCGACATGGCGATTACCTTGGCAGCGCCATACGAGGATTTGGTTTCACGGATTCGCAGTCGCGTTGAGTGTCCGGATTGTCGTTGGTCAGGAAAAACCGATGAACTTCGTGATGCCGAAGTCTGCCCCACGTGCGGCGGGTTGGCCACTGCCCGGCATGATGATGAAGAAGAGAACTTTAAAAATCGTTACGCGGAATACGTTGCATACACGCTGCCTGTGATCGACCTTTACCGCGAGGCGGGTAGTCTACTTTCCGTCTCGGCGAACGGCACTCGAGAAGCGATCTCCGCAGAAATTTTTTCCCATCTTACCGCCAAATCCTGATATCTCCATAGCCAGAATCACTCACCATGCGTGTCCGTATCCCCATCAAGTCGCCCAAAGAAATCGATCGCATGCGCGAATCTGGAAAAATCGCATCGCAAATTTTGCAGCAATTGGCAGCTGAGGTTAGACCCGGCGTGACAACGAAAGAGATCGATCAACTTGCCGCCGATCTCATGGCGCAGAGCGATTGCCGTAGCGCCTTTCTAGGTTATAGGGGATTTAGTGGCCAGATTTGTATCTCGGTAAACGAAGAAGTCGTTCACGGAATCGGCGGGCCACGGCGTATTCAGCCGGGTGATATTGTAAAAATCGATGTCGGCATCGTCAAAAGCGGTTTCATTGGAGATAATGCGACGACAGTGGCCTGCGGAGAGGTTCCGCTTGAAACCAAACGCCTGCTCGCAGTTACGGAGCAATCCCTTTACGAGGCGATCTCGCATGCCCGTCCCGGCCGGAAATTGGCGGATCTCTGCGGAGCCGTTGCGGAATATGCCGAGCCTTTCGGGTTTACTATCGTACGTGAATTTGTGGGTCACGGAGTGGGACGAAAACTTCACGAAGAACCCCAAGTTCCCAACTTCCGCCCACGCGGAAAATCCCCAACCTTGATGCCAGGCATGACTCTCGCCATTGAGCCCATGATCAACGCTGGTGTCCCAGAAGTCCGTATTCTTGATGATGGTTGGACAGTCATTACCGCAGATCGGAAACCTTCCGCTCATTTCGAGCACACGGTGCTCATCACCCACGGTGATCCGGAAATCCTAACAGACCGCCCACGCGTCGCTCTGCCTGAGCAACTCGGTATTCCTGCGCTTTGAGAAAAGGTTTAATCCTAAAGAGGAAAATGAACCACAATCGAAGCGCAGCGGAGATGGCCGGACTGACTGTTCTGAATCTTTCCGGCAAATAAACGCGGATAAATCCGAAATCCGAAGTTGAATTCATTTTAGGCTAAGCTGCGCAGTGGTTTTCACTAGTTTCGCCGCCTGATTGTTCATCTCCGGGTGGCTCTGGTGGCAACTTCGGCGAAGTTGCTC
>JBIIFS010000075.1:0-8946 GCA_044237185.1 Luteolibacter sp. | reverse complement strand
GGAGGGGGTTCCGGTGGAGTCGACTTTTACGCTGACCATTTCGCCTTCGGCGGCTAGGGTGGTGTCAGATTTGACGATTTCGAATTGCCAGTGAATGGAGGTCGTTCCGATTTTTGAGAGACTTAATAGCACTTCAAAAGTATCCTGAAAACGCAGAGGACTGCGGTAATCGCAACGGACGTGGGCACGTGGCCAACCCCCTTGTGCCGGATCAAAGACGGGAATTCCGATGGAACTGAGAAATTCGTGCTCTGCATTTTCCACGTAGCTGAGGATTTTGGAAAAATGGGTCCATCCGCTCGCATCCGTATCTGAGAAAGCGACTTCGGATAGTTGGCGATAGCGGATCTTTTCCAAGAGTTTAGTCCTCGAATTTTTTGACCAGCAGGGAGGCGTTGTGTCCGCCGAAGCCAAAGCTGTTGCTGAGAGCTACTTTGACAGGGACTTCACGTGCGATGTTAGGAACAACATCGAGATCGCATTCGGGATCCTGTTCTTCGATGTTGATGGTTGGTGGAATCACGCCATCGACAATGCTCATGATACTGGCGATGAGTTCGATACCGCCTGCCGCACCGAGCATGTGACCGGTCATGGATTTGGTGGAACTGACCATCAGGCCGTTTTTGGCGTAATCGCCGAAAGCGAGTTTGATCGCTTTGGTTTCCGCTACGTCGCCAAGACCGGTGGAGGTGGCGTGTGCGTTGAGATACTGAACTTCTTCGGGTTGGGTTTTGCCGTGTTTGAGAGCCATGCCGATCGCGTATGCGGGACCGCTGCCATCGGGTGAGGGGGCGCTGAGGTGATAGGCATCCGCGCTGACACCGTAACCGATGAGCTCTGCGTAAATTTTCGCCCCGCGGGCTTTTGCGGTTTCGAGTTCTTCGATCATGATCACACCGGCACCTTCGCCCATGACGAAGCCATCGCGGTTTTTATCAAACGGGCGGGATGCGCCTTCTGGATCGTCGTTACGGGTACTGAGGGCTTTCATGCTTGAAAAACCGCAAAGACCCATGGGTAGAACCGCGGCTTCTGCGCCGCCGCAGAGGAAGCCATCCGCATCGCCGAATTTGATCATGCGCCATGCTTCACCGATGTTGTGGTTCGATGTCGCGCAGGCTGTGACAATCACCATGTTGGGACCCAGAAGCCGGTGTTCCATAGAAATGATTCCTGAAGCAATGTTGGAAATCATCATTGGAATGGTGAAAGGAGATACCCGGCGCGGACCTTTTTCGAGGAAAACCGTATGTTCGCGCTCAAGGGTTGAGAGTCCACCGATGCCACTGCCTACCATGACACCATAGCGGCGGGGATCGATTTTTTCCGTATCGAGACCGGAGTCTGTCATTGCCATCTTAGATGCGGCGACTGCGTATTGAACGTAGCGATCCGAACGGCGGGCGTCTTTGGGAACATTGAAATATCCATCGGCGTTGAAGTCGCGGATTTCACCTGCGATCTTGCACTCGAAAGGTTCCGGATCAAGTGATTGGATTCGGCGGACCCCGCTCCGTCCATTTTTCAATCCGTCCCATGTCAATTCCAGATCATTTCCCAAAGGTGAAATACAACCCATGCCAGTAATTACAACCCGTCGCTCACTCATATGATAGCGGTAGCCTAGACGCGGACTTTGCCTGCGTGCAAGCAATACATTGAGGAGTGAAGGGTGAAAGTAGAGCGAGTTTTAACGAGCAATTGGAATAATGGCGAGCTCTGATGGCTTATACGGAGCGAATTGGAGTCAATGCTGAACATATCGGAGCGCGACTGGAGTCACGCGGTCCAATTTTAATCAGCCGAGGATTTTCACTGCTGCCAGGGCACTGGAGAACAGGATGATGGCGAGGCAAGCACTGCCGACGACGCGGTCAGTGAGGTTGCTATTGGGTCTGATAGGGGAACTGGATTTTGGAAAAACGATTCCAGCGTAGATCATGCCTGCGATGAGTCCACCGAAATGGGCGGCGTTATCGATGAAACGGTAGCCAATGAGTCCGATCAGTGCGGTTAGGAATACGCCGCCCAAGAGTCTGCGCCGGGCGTTGCGCGGAACGAGGCGGTGGTGCAATGTTTCAAAAACAAGCAGGAATCCCAGCCAGCCCATCAATCCGCCTGATGCGCCGACGGAAGTCGTATCGGTCATGCGGGCGGAGGCTTCCCCAGCCATGAGTGAGGAAAATAGAAAAACGATCGGTAGGTGTGACCATCGGGCGAAGACTTCCATGCGCTTGCCGAGATAAAGCAGCGCGAGGATGTTCATGACGTAGTGCAGAATTCCGCCGTGGAGAAGGGGAGCGGTAAAGAGTCGTGAGTATTCTCCATCTGCGTATGCGGGTTTCACCAAGCCGGCTTGTTCGACAGAATGATTGAAGAAGAGGATGGTTTGGTCGCCGATGACCTGAGCCAGAAAGGCGATCGAGATAATGATGAAGATCATCTTGGTGACAGGAGATTTTTGAACTGCCAGCCAAGTTTCGAAGCGGAGCACCGGGATGATCGATTCCTGGGTTTGATAGTGGAGGTGGATTTCCCGATGATATTTTTGTGCCTGATACCACGGGATGAAACCGAATATGAGAAAGCCAATAAGTGCCACGCCGATGGGAGTCGATTGAATGAGATCGTAAAACAGCGTGTTGAGCTGCTGGAAAAAATCGAGGTTCAAGCCATTTATCTGCTCGATCTGCATCCACTTTCCATAAGCGATGTAAGCAATGTAAAGCGCTGCCGCGCTACTTAGCCAATTGAGGCGCTTCTGCGTGCTGGCGCGGTCTTCTTTTGCCCAGCGTTTCCGGATCTCGTGCATGGGCTCACAAAAGGTGCATACTTCATCGGGAAGCTTGCAGAAATCGAAATCTGGAGTCCAAACGAGTTGGACGGAGTTGTCAGGGTCATTCCGAATTTTATCAGAAATCTCTTTTAACGAATCACAGGGATGGAAATTCCTATTGCGATCGATCCAGCCAAATCCATCGGGTGCCGGTGGAAAGGCATCATCGCGAGCCCAAATGGTTAGCTCCGCCTGATTTGTGATCTCTTGGAATTTATCCTTCACACCTTGCAATTGTCAGGCTTACTCGGGTTTACTCCCTGAGTTTTCCTGAGGAGCTGGCGTTTCCTCGGTTGTTGGAGGAATAGGAGTCGGAGACTCCCCAACTGGAAGTTCATTCACCAGAGAGGCTGGCGGAGTTGGAGCTTCAACAAGTGTAACGGGTTTATCCTCAACTGCTGCAGCAACCGGTTTGGTGTCTGTAAGGAGGGATTTGGTCTTGTTCTGTTTTGAGATCAGAATCGCCAAAGTGAAGCAAAGCAGGAAAAACATCGTGCCAAGGACCCAAGTCGCTTTTTGGAAGACGTCCGTGGATCTTGCGCCAAACAATTGATCGGTGACACCCCCGCCAAATGCCGCACCCAAACCCTCTTGCTTCGGGCGTTGGATAAGGACGACAACTGCCAGTAGTATGCAGATGACGACGAAAATGACGAGAAGCATGGTGATGCTGAGGCTCAGCCAGTTGATGGAAGTTGCGGCGAAAATCATGGGCGGCAGAATATGGGTAAGAGGCAGGTTCTTGTAAAGCGGGGTTTTTCCGGATTTTTTGTTTTCGGCTCACAATCGAAAAACTCAGCTCCGGCAGAGCTTGACCCAAGCGGCGACTTTTTGATCATTTTCGCCTGCTGCCCATACCTGACGAAGAAAATCCGCTGGCTCGATGTTGCCGTTGTTTTTGAAGAAATGGCGATCCCCCCCGCAACCGAACATGATATCGGGATCGAGCTCGCCCCGAATCTTGCCACGGGCCTTGGCGAGGATACGAGGTAAGTAAGGGATTCCGTCCATTTCCTCGCCAAAAGAAGGGAGATCATCACGGGTAATGGTTTTCTCGCTGGCAATGCCGTGCTGATGAACGAGAAAATAGTCCCGCCGTGCAGCGGCGATGAGAAGAGCGGTGGTGGGGGAAGGTTCCGCCTCGTCGACATAGTCCTCAATGAAATCGAAAAACTCCCTGGGCTTGTAACCTATGCGTTTTAAAAAATCCAAATCCTGTGGGGAGTAGTCTTTTTCATAATCAAAATTTCCCGCCTGATAAGCACTGGCACAGCGGGCGAAGAGTTCCATGAAGGTATCGTTCCAAGACATGGATAAAAAATGGAACCGGTTTGGAAAAAGCGCGAGTTATTTTTACGGTTACATTCAAAACCCGATCCGTTAGCCTTTGGGCGTATGATTTGGAAAGTGAAAGGAAAAGTGATCGATCTATCAGAGCGCGCGCAAGTGATGGGGATTCTGAATGTCACACCGGATTCCTTTTCGGATGGCGGATGTTTCGATAACGTTCGAAAGGCGGTGGATCGAGCTATTGAGATGATTCAACAAGGTGCTTCAATGATCGATATCGGAGGTGAGTCCACCCGACCCGGTGCAGAAGAAGTTTCTGAAGCGGAGGAGATGTCCCGCACCATTCCAGTCATCGGGCGGTTGCGGCAGGAATGGAATGGATGGATCTCGATCGATACAAAAAAAGCCGCAGTCGCCGCTGCGGCGCTTCGTGCGGGGGCGGATATCGTCAATGATGTTTCTGGTCTGACAGCCGATCCGGAAATGATCCGGGTGTGCGCGAATGAAGATTGCGGCGTGGTCGTCATGCACATGCAAGGCACGCCACAAACCATGCAAGCCAATCCGACGTATGAAGATGTGGTTAGTGACATCCGCGCGTTTTTTGAAGAACGCCTCACAATCCTGACCGCCGCGGGAATAGGGCGGGAGCGCATTTGTTTTGATCCCGGTATCGGTTTTGGAAAGACCTTGGAACACAATCTCGCCCTATTGAGGCATTTGGACAAACTCGTGCCGCTCGGGCAACCGTTGTTGCTGGGGGTTTCTCGCAAATCGTTTCTTGCAAAACTATGCGATGCACAGCTACCCGCAGACCGCGATGCTGCCACATCGGCCCTGACCGCCCTCGCTAGACGGCAAGGTGTGATGTTGCACCGTGTGCATGATGTAAAAGGAAATGTGGATGCGCTGAGGATTAGCGAGGGAACGATGGGCGTGAAATGAGTGCGGCTGGCCCGAACTGTTTAGAAAAATCACTCTGGAAATCTTGCCAAGAGAGGGTTCCTCGCTAAGTTGCCCACAAGTGATGGCTTATCAAGATCTTGAACCTGTGAATCCCGACCCGAAAAAACTGCGTCGGACGGCTTTAATTCTGGTTGCTGTGATGATCATTGGAGGGATCGTGATCCTAAAAGCTTATGAGAAGCGCAACAAGGAATCCGTCAACGATGACAGACCGAGTTTCGTGGCACGGATTTCCGAGCAGAAGGATTTGGTTTTCATGCGTCAGGATGGGGAATTGAGGGATTTTTTGTCGTTAAAAGGAAAGGTATTGGTCGTGCAGTGTCTGGCTTCAAATCAGGAGGATGACCTGACGACCGCGGCGATGCGGCGCCTGGCGGAGAAATATGCGGCGAACGAGGATTTTGCCTTGGTGACCCTCATGCTTGATCCGGGTGCTTCGGAAGAGCTGAAGAATCAGCTCGCCCAGCTTGCTGTGAAGTTGGGTGCAAATTTGCCGCAATGGAACGTGGCTTCAAATGACAGGCCGACATTGCATAAATTCATCAAAAACGAGTTTAAAGCGAATCAGTTGCCTTACGAGAAAGACGGGGAGTGGAAGTATGATCGCTCGTTGTTTCTGATAGATAAAAACCGGCATGTTCGCAAAGCGGTGGTTCCTCAGAAGCGTGGCGGCGCGCCGTATGTGGCGAGTTTTGATCTTGAGTTGGCAAGCAAATGGGATGAGCAGGGCATCAAGACCGGCACGTCACACACCAACATAGAGCAGACCGAAGTTTTGTTGGCGCATACCATTGAAATTTTACTCCAAGAACCCCTCAAACCATGAGCAAAAAGACATCTCTCATTTTTTTCTACAGCTGTGTAGCACTGATCTGCATTGCGATCATGTGCGTTGTGAACCTCGTCATTGTTCCAGGTATGCGGTCCGAGCGAGAGGGTGAGAAGGCATTTGTGAATGTGGGTGGAAAAGCCGAGGAAAAGTGGTTGAAGATTGAGAAGGACTTGAGCGCGACCAACCAAGCGGGAGAGAAAGTTAAGCTCTCGGATCTAAGAGGAAAAGTATGGGTGGTGGCGGAGTTCTTTGCGGTGTGTCCGCATTGCGCCGTGAGAAACGGAACCGAACTGCGTGCGCTCTACGATGCATTTAAAGATCATCCTGATTTTCACATTGTTTGCGTCAGTGTGGATCCGAAAGAGGACAAAGTTGAAAAGCTCAACGATTACGCGAAGGCCCTTGGTGCGGATGTCAAAAACTGGTGGTTTTTGAATGCGGGCGATGAAGCGGTGACCCATCAGTATCTGGAAAAGACCCTGAAATTTTTCGGAATCCGTGAGCGCAGCGATCCTGCCGAGATCGAGGCCAGCGGACGTTTCCAGCATGACATGGGATTGATGCTGGTAGACCGTGATTTCACGGTGATCGGCAAGTGGCCGCTTGCGGATGCCCGCTCGGAACAGGGTGTGAAGCTCAATCCAGGGCTATATGAAAACCTCAAGAAAGAGATGGTTGAGAAAATTTCCAAGGAATTAGCAAAATCTCCAAGCGAACCCTGATCCACATGATACCGAGCCGAAACAGAGAAGAATGGCTGAACCAAAAGCCAAATGAAAAGCTTTCCAAGATCCTTAAATCCGTCACTTGGATCGTCACCTCCTTGGTGTTGGTTTTGGTGGGGTTGATGCGACGTCCGGAGCTGCGCATTCCGTTGCCCGAGGGTGTGGATTTGGGATTTCTCCCGCCATTCCATGCGATAGTAAATTCGATCGTGGCCATCTTGCTGGTTCTGGCGGTTCTGGCAGTTCGCTCGGGAAATATCACGCGACATCGCAACTTGATGTTGGGTGCCATGGGGATGTCTGTCATTTTTTTGCTCGGCTACGTGGCTTATCATTTTACGAATACCGAGATTCTTTTCGGAGATGCGAACGGGGATCAGGTGGTTGATGCTGCCGAGCTTGCCTCAGTCGGTATGTGGCGCGTGGTTTATTTGATTCTTTTAATCACGCACATCGTTGCTGCCGGTGTGAGTTTACCGCTTATTTTACTGACATTTACAGCTGCATGGAGCCGTCATTTTCAAACGCACCGCAAGCTGGCAAAATGGGTGTTTCCGATCTGGTTGTATGTCGCGGTGACCGGCCCGGTCTGTTATCTCATGCTTCGGTCATACTATCCCTAGTTAAATACACATGAATGTTGAAATCACCAGACAAGCGCTGATTGATCTTTTAGGAGAAAATAAAGTCAGCAGCAGGCAGGCGGTGTTAGATTCACATTCGGGGGACAAATGGTTCGCATCGCATGCGCCGGATGTCGTGGTTTTCGCGGAATCGACTGCTGATGTTTCCGCCGTTTTGGCATATGCGAATGAAAGCCGGATTCCAGTCACCACGCGTGGGGCGGGTGTGGGTTATGTAGGTGGATGTGTTCCGGTTTCGGGTGGGATTGTCCTTACAACGGAGCGGATGAAACGAATCATTGGCATTCATCCGGAGGATGGGGTGGCGATTGTAGAACCAGGTGTGATCACAGGCGATCTTCAACAAGCGGTTCGCGCGGTGGGTTGGGATTATCCGCCTGATCCGGCTTCGCTCAAGGAATGTTCGATCGGCGGCAACATCGCCACCAATGCCGGCGGTCCTCGTTGTTTGAAATACGGAGTGACGCGGAACTATGTGCTGGGACTGGAGGTTGTCTTGGCCGATGGACGAGTGTTGCGAACAGGGGGGCGACTCCATAAAAATAAAACCGGTTTTGATTTGATCGGAATCTTCGTGGGTTCTGAGGGAATGTTGGGTGTGGTGACGGAAATCACCCTGCGCATCATTCCCAAGCCCGCAAGCCGCGGGATGCTGGCGGCGGTGTTTGCCGATTTCGAGGCTGCGGCCAAAACCGTTCAAGCGATTCTACAAGCCGGGCATCTGCCATCCGCTCTCGAAGTGAGCGATGCGTTTACTTTGGCCGCTGCCCGCAAAAAAATGGGAGCCGAGGTTTTTCCAGAAGGAAACGGACATTTGATTGTGGAAATAGACGGGCGCCCCTCGGCCGTGGAATCCGAGCTCAAAGAATTGCAGGATTTGATCAAGCGCTATGGCGCAGGGGAAATCCGTGTGGCGCGGGACGAATCCGAGTGCGAAGCAATCTGGCAACTGCGTCGTGAGTTTTCATATTCGTTGCGCGATACGGGGTTGACCAAGCTCAACGAAGACATCGTCGTGCCGCGTGGCAAACTGGTGGAGTTGGTCAACTACGCCAGAGCGCTTGAGGTCGAAACCGGAATTTCGATCGCGTGCTTCGGGCATGCAGGGGATGGAAACATCCACACCAACCTCATGGTCGATGATTACACCAACCCAACAACCAAAGCGCGCGCCGATGATGCGCTGGATAAACTTTTCAACTGGGTGTTAGACCAAGGTGGAGCGATCACCGGAGAACACGGCGTGGGTCTTGCCAAAAAACGTTGGTTCAAAAAAGCCTTGGGTGAGACATCGTTTGATGTTCATCGGGCATTGAAGAATACGCTCGACCCGAACGGGATTCTCAATCCCGGAAAGTTTTTGGATTAGGAAATTTCAACCACGAAAAACACGAATCTCACGAAAGGGAGGATGATGTGTCGAATCGGTGTGAGATCAAATCCCACCTCCATTGATTGACGATGGATGATTGTTGATTCTTGAACGTTGATTTAAAAATCCTAAATCTTCTCTCTCTCTCTCTGCTCCGTAAGCGCCCAACAGAACCGCTCTTGTAGAGATGGTAGAGATTAGTGTATCTCTGGTGGTTACGCTATTTTGCTCTGGTGCATTGCTTGCAGCCATGCAGTTGGCAGGAGTTGATCGATTTG
>JBIIFS010000074.1:0-9260 GCA_044237185.1 Luteolibacter sp. | reverse complement strand
TTTTCTAACAGAGAGGCATGAAATCCGTCGAAACCGGTTTCTGAGGGTAGGAGGTTGTGTTGGGAAATAAGGCGGTATTGGTCGGGGCGGTTTTTGAGGAACTTGGCGACCTGGTCCTGATTTTCCGAGGGGAGGATGGAGCAGGTGGCGTAAAGAAGTTTTCCGCCTGGTTTGAGCATGCGCGGGTAGGTGGCGAGGAGTTCGGCTTGAATAGAGCGGACGCGATCGAGGGCGGCGGGTTTGAGTCGCCATTTAAGATCGGGTTGGCGTTTTAACGTGCCGAGGCCGGAGCAGGGAGAGTCGATCAAAAGTGAATCCGCGATGTTTTCGAAATCGGTGGGTGTGGTTTCGTTGATGACTTTGGGAGAGATCTCGGAAGCTCGGGCGTGCTTTGCACGGGTTTGTAGAGAAGCGAGTTTTTTAGGATCGACATCCATGGCGAAGATTCTGGCTTCGTTGTTAGAGAGCGCGCAGAGGTGAAGCGCTTTGCCACCGGCGCCGGAGCAGGCATCGATGATGCGTTGACCGGGTTTGGGGTCTAAAAGCGGCGAGATGAATTGGGAGGACGGATCCTGGATTTCGATGCGTCCATCGAGTCGCATGGATTTGGGTAACATTTTCCCTGGAGGTAGAGCGAGGGCGTCGGGATGATTGGGGAGGGTGGTGGTTTCGACGTTGTTTTCCGCGAGCCATGTCTGGGCTTTTTCGCGGGTGGTGATCAGGGTGTTAACGCGGAGAAATACCGAGGGCTTTTGATTGAGGGCGATGAGTTGCGGTTCCCAGAGATCGCCGATTTCGGCTTGGCCGACTTGGTCGAGCCAATCGGGGATGGACTGGCGGACGGCGCGGGGTTGGTCGGCGAGGAGAAGTTGGCGGGCGAGAATCTCATCGGCGGGGCGGCCGTTGTAGCTGTGCCACTCGGGAAGTTCGTAACCCATCAGGAGCCATTGGGCGGTGAGGAGGGAGTTGGTTTCCTCGGAATCGACGAGAAACGCAAGTGCGCGGCGCCAGCGGGTGGTTTCAAATAAAGACTCGGCGACAAAAGAGCGATCGCGCTTGCCCCATTTCGGGTTTTGATCGAACGCGGCGGCAAGTTCGTAATCGAGGACGCGATGGTGAACCAAGACGGATTTGGCGATTTCGAGAGTGGAGGCGCAGAGGTGGCGGTGAAGTTTCATGAAATTTTAAATTTTAAACTCTAAACCTCAAGGGGAGGAGTTGTTTTGGGAGAGTTGAGAGAGGGAAGCGGTGTTAAGAAAGAGATATTTTTGAGATTTAAAGTTTAAGGTTTAGAGTTTTCTGCTGAGGATGCGGCGTGCCTAAGGTTCATTTAAAATATCAGACGTTTCATCCTTCGATCTGGCCGAAGATGGTGGGGGAGGTTTCCCGGGATGCAAAGGCCGGAGATTTGGTGGAGGTTTTTGGCAAGCAAGGCACTCGGTTTGGCTGGGGTTTGTGGAATCCAAAGGCGCGGATGCCGCTGCGGATCGTGAGTCACTCGATGGAGGATTTGGACGAAACGTTTTTTGAAAACGCCATCGTGCGTGCTGGGATTCTGCGGCGTGAGGTGTTGAAACTGGATGCCGAGACAGATTGTTACCGCTGTGTGCATGGTGATGCGGATTTCTTGCCGGGGATGGTCGCGGATAAATTCGGCGATGTGCTTTCGGTGGAAATCACGGCGTTCGCGGCGTGGATGCGTTTAGAAAAATGGCTGCCGCTGATGCATAAAGCATTCGGAACTAAGTGGGTGGTTGTGCAGATCGACAGTGATTTGGCGAAGATCGAGGGCATTCCCAGATCGGGTGGGGTGCAGAGTGATGCGGTGCGATTGGTCAAAGTTGTCGAAAACGATGTGAGGTATGAGATCGATTTTTCGCAGGGCCACAAAACAGGATTTTTCTGTGATCAAAGAGACAACCGGAAAAAATTTCGTGGGATCGTGGAGGGGAAAACCGTGTTAGATCTATGTTGTTACTCGGGAGGATTTTCCGTGTCGGCAGCGTTGGGTGGTGCGAGTGAAGTGACTGCGGTAGACCTCGATGAGGCGGCGGTGGCGATGGCGAGGCGCAATGCGAATTTGAACAGCGCGAAGGTCAAGCTCACGCATGCGGATGCTTTCACATGGGTACGGACCATGATCGAAAATGGCCGGAAGTGGGATGTGGTAATGGTGGATCCTCCCAAGTTCATGTTTGGAAAAGAGGATGAGATCGGCTACGCGAAGTATCATGATCTGAACAAGCTCGCCTCTCAGTTGGTCGAGAAAGACGGGGTCATGGTGACGTGTTCGTGTTCGGGACAGCTCGGGGTTGAGGCGTTTGAAAATATCGTAACGGGTGTCATTCACCGGCAGGACAAGCGCCTTCAGGTATTCGACCGGACCGGAGCAGGCGGCGATCACCCGACACTCTCGAATTATCCGGAATCGCGGTATTTGAAGGCGATTTGGGGAAGGGTGCTCTAGAATGGTGAATGATGAAGAGTGAAGGGTGAAACAAAAGAACGCGAGTGGACTCACGCGGTCCGGGGGTAAAGTTTGCTTGCGGAGTGGGATTTCAAGTCGCTAGCGTGGCGGTCGAGTTTTTTCACGATGGATTTTCCAATTACACGAATCAAGGGTGGAGTGAGTGCTGCCAAGGGTTTTCTAACAAGTGCGGTGAGCTGTGGGATTAAAAATCCCGATAGCGATCGCTTGGATCTCGCCTTGATCTACTCGGAGAAGCCTTGTCGTACTGCTGGAACATTTACGACCAACAAAGTCAAAGCCGCTCCAGTCAAAGTGACACAGAGCCATTTGAGAAAAGGATCATTGCGAGCGGTGGTAGTGAACTCGGGAAATGCGAATGCGTGTACAGGCGTGCAGGGCCTTCACGATGCAACGGCGATGTGTGAAAGCGTGGCAGGTGAGTTGGGCCTGAAAAAATCTCAGATCGGGGTTTGCTCGACGGGTGTGATTGGCTTGCCGATGCCGATGATGCGCTTGACACCGAAGATTGAGGATTTGGTTAGCAGACTTGCGGTAAAGCAGGGTAATCATGTGGCAAGGGCGATCATCACCAGTGATACTCATGAAAAAGAAATCGCAATCTCATTTGATATGGGTGACCACCGCGTAAGGATTGGTGGTTGTGTCAAAGGGGCGGGAATGATTTCCCCGAGCATGGCAACGATGCTCTGCTTTATCACGACGGATGCGAATTTGTCCCAAGACTGTCTGCAAGGCGCCGTCCAGGAATCTGTGGAGGAGAGCTTCAACCGCATCACAATCGATGGCGACATGAGCACCAATGATTCTGTGATCGTTTTAGCCAATGGCGCGTCCGGCATGCCTGTAGCTAGAAGAGGCGGCAGTGCCTGCCATCAATTTCGTAACGCGCTCCGATGGGTCATGCTCGAGCTTGCGAAGGCGGTCGTGCGTGACGGCGAGCGCGTGTCGAAATTCGTGACTGTGAATGTCAAAGGCGCACGCACCCATATTGATGCAAAAAAAGTCGCGGAAGCGGTCTGTAAAAGCGCCTTGGTGAAGGCGTCATGGAATGGTGGCGATCCGAACTGGGGCCGAATTATCCATGCGGTGGGCTACTCAAGGGCGCGAATTCGTGAAGAGTTGATCGATATTTACATCGGTGGCAAGGCTGCCTGTCTCGGTGGGCTTCAGGCAGAAACCCCCATGGATGATCTTCGCGAGGCGGTTTCCCAACCGGAGTTTGAAATCGATATCGATCTGAATCAAGGGCAGGCAACCTACACGATGTATTCCAGTGATCTCTCGCCGGAGTATGTCGATTTCAATCGCTCCGAATACGCGTATTGGAAACAGGCGCGGAAGGATGGGTTAGTTTGAAAATTTTAAATTTTAAACTCTAAGCTTCAAGGAAGAGAGGAATTTAATCGCTGCGATGAAAGATTAGCTGCTGATTACTGTTAGACTGGTTGCCAAAAGTCCTTACGCAAAAGGGAGATTTTTTAGGTTTTGAATTTTGCCGCTCTCGCGGGAGTTTTGCTACAGTCCCGGCGATGGAGTCACGATTTCTGCGTTGTTCTTCAGTTGCGGAAATCCTCAAGGTCGATTTGGGAAATATTCATAATTTTGAATAGAACCACAATGGGAGCGAAGCGGACATGGACGAACACAAAAATTAAATTTCTTCGTCAAATGGACACGGATGAACACAGATAAGAAATGTGTTATCAATGCCTGATCCTTTGTCCTTTAAGTGTTTTTTTGATTTTTGGTCGAATTTTAGAATCTGCGTTCATCTGCTTCCATCTGTGGTTTAATTCTCTTAGTTTTGGATCCCTAAAATGTTGAAGTGAAGCTTGCGGGCTGGGATGAGTTGGGTAGGTTTGGAGGGTGAAGATTAAGTTTTTACATACTCGCATCAGGGTCAAAAGTTTGGAGGAGTCGATTTCATTTTATGAGAAATTAGGATACCGCCTCGCTCAGCAAAAAGATTCGCCACAGGGGAATCGTTTGGCATTTATGGAGCTTGAGGGAAATGATGTTTTTTTAGAACTGACGTGGTCGGCAGAATACGAGCATCGCTGCCCTGAAGATTTGATGCATACCGCGCTGGGGGTTGCGGATATCATGGAATACTGCGATGGATTAGAAAAGAGCGGGATTGAAATTTGGCCGACGGGTTGGCGTGAAAAATTTACCAAGGGCGAACGCAAGATGGCGTTTGTGACGGATCCGGACGGCTATGAGGTTGAGATACTGGAATTGTGAAATGAAAAGACTGATTCCATGGTTATCGATCCTGTGGGGGATGGGGTTGTTTAATTTTTCCCAGATAGAAGCCGCCGCTTTTTCGTTGAATGAGAAAAAGGCCCCTGAAAACCAGGCGGATCTGATGCTGATTCAAGAAGCACTGTTTGCTGCTTTGCCGAAGGCGAGAGAAGCGACGGTTGCGATTGATATCGGAGACGGCTCTGGCAGCGGGGTGATCGTTTCCAAAGACGGGCTGGTTATGACGGCTGCGCACGTTTCCGGTGGCGTTAAAAAAAAAGTCACAATCATCATGCCGGATGGCAAGCGACTCAAAGCGAAGACTTTAGGTCTGATGTCGGAGACTGATGCTGCCATGATACAAATTACTGAGCGCGGCGAGTATCCGTTTGTGGAGCTGAATCGTACGGGCCAAATCAAATTGGGCGATTGGGTTTTCTCGCTTGGACACTCGGGCGGCTTCAACAAAGACCGTGGAGCGGTGGTTCGTCTGGCGCGTTTGGTGGGGATTAAAAACACCACCTATCAAACGGACGGAACCTTGATCGGTGGAGATTCGGGAGGGCCTTTGTTTGATATCGAAGGCCGGCTCATCGGGATTCATTCGCGGGTGGGTCCACAGCTTCCGGTCAACATGCACGTGCCGGTGCAGGTTTTTTTGGATCACTGGGAGCCCTTGATGAAATCCGAATTCATCGGCGAAGGACCTTTTGCGCAGCGCCCCGTCAAGGGCATGCTCGGCATCGCGACAAAATCTGTCGCAGGCGGTTTGGAAATTACCAAGATTGGAAAAAATTCAGCGGCGGAAAAAGCGGAGCTCAAGGTCGGCGATGTGATCCGTAAAATGGACACTAAGGAAGTGAAGACGCGCGAAGAACTTCAAGCGGTGATCAAGGACAAATCGGCAGGGGATGAGTTGGAGTTGGAAATTTTAAGAGATGGAAAAGAACAAAAAATCACAGCTGAACTTACTGAGCGTTAAGCGGGTCTTGCTCTTGGCAGGATTTTTCAGCGCGGAAATGCTCGTTGCCCAGCAATCGCTGGAGACTCCCTATCGTCTGACAGGCTCTTTCATCACGGATTTGTTTGAGCCACAACGGCAGGTGATTCAGGTGTGCAGCGCCGTGATTTATGACAAGAATACTGAAATCGCTTACGGAATCGTTCTTTCCAAAGACGGATACATTCTGACCAAGGCCAGTGAGATAGATCATGAAAAAACGCAGGACGCTGCGAAAGAATCTGCCATACCGGATGTTAAAAACCTGAAATTGGACGAGCCGGATGAAGATGCAGCACCCTCGATCAAGCTATCCGTGCGGGTGGATAAGCAATCTTTTGATGAGGTGAGAGTGATTGCGGTGGATCCGCTCTGGGATGTCGCATTGCTCAAAGTGGAGGCACAGGATTTAACGCCGGCCGAGTTCGCTACGGATAGCAAATTGGAGCAGGGGACTTGGGTGGTAGTGAATGGCGCGACAAGTCGCACGAAAAGACGAGTGCTTGCCGGAATTATCAGTGCGAAAGCTCGTGAAATTCCAACGGCTGGCGGAGCGGGGCTGGGACTTGTTTTGGAGAACATGAAAGGCAAGCTCCAGGTCAAGGAAGTTTCTGAAGAGAGCGGAGCTAAGGTAGCGGGGGTGCGGATTGGGGATATGATTGTCGCGCTGGACGGGAGAAAAGTCGTCAAGTTCGAGGAGATTGCCGAGGCTTTGAAGGACAAGAAAGTTGGAGACGAAGTGATATTGACCGTGAAGCGCGCCGGAAAAAAACTGGATTTAGCGGTCAGGTTGGCACCGCGTGACGAGATGGCGCACGAACCGGATCGCAATGACCAGATGAGTGGTAATTTCTCTAGGCGCAGGAGCGGATTTCCGCGGGTCATCCAACATGACATCATGGCAAACAGCGACACCATGGGCGGTCCGGTGCTGGATATGAAAGGTCGGGTCGTGGGGATGAACATCGCTCGGGCGAGCCGTTGCGAGACATTTGCCATTCCGGTTGAAGAGTTGCAGAAGCTCGCAAAGCAAATGATTGAAGGCGCTGCCAAATAACGGCCTTGGCACGGAGAAAGGCGATATCCGTTTGGATAATCTCGAAGAACTGCCCTTGCAGGCGCGTCTTAATCTCATGAACCGCGCCTTGGAACAGGTTTATCTCAAGCAGATGCCACCGAAGAAAAAAGACCAGCCAACCTAGGAAGAGCGCGAACAACACGCCACTCACTGGCAATAACACATCATGAACAAAAGACGCGCGCCCACTCTTGGTAATCTGTGCATCCATCAGTTAAAGGACCATGAAGTTCCTAAAATCTTACAAATTTACAATCTTATCAACAATTTGTAAATAAAGGCATGATTCGAAGAGAAAGCTCGCAGGTGATGATGCCACATCTCCGACCTTGATTTACGGCGGCGACACCGCATGGAATGATCCATACGGAACAGCCATTCCCTGGAGGCAGATTTCCGAGTTATAGAGACGCCTAGAATATTGGACCGCGCGACTGGCGCGGTCCCTTTCATGTAGTCCAAATGGTGCATGGCATAGGTTGATCTTGCATAATGGCGCGTATTTTCTGAGGCTCCTGGGAGTTGATGTCTGAGTCTGAGTCATTAGAGACCTTGTTGTTGGTGGATCCCGAGCTGGAATTTCTGGATTGGTCCACCAAGCACTTGGCTGCAAAGGGTTTGAGAATTTTGCGGTGTGATGATGCGGGTAAGGCGATCAAAGTCATCGAAAAGACCCAGGTCAGCGTCGTGGTTTCGGCAATCTCCTTGCAGCCGTTTGACGGTATGGAGTTATTGGGTCGGATCCGGTTGCAGAGCCCAGATACCTTGGTGATTTTGACGGCGGGATTCCCGACAACCGGTCAGATTATTGAGGCGACCCAAAAAGGAGCCCATGATGTGTTGCGGAAAGAATCGCTGTCGTTTGAGTTGAGACCGGTGGTGGAATCTGCCTTGCAGACCGTGGAGGACAGGCGGGGAGCGGCGGGGCCGGCGGCTGAGGTGCCAAGCCAGGATGGGCGGGTGAAAATCATCGGGGTTTCGCGGGCATTGCAGGATGTTTTCAAATTGGTGGGAAGAGTCGCACGATCGGATGCGCCGGTTTTGATTTCCGGCGAGAGCGGCACAGGCAAGGAATTGGTTGCCAAAGCGGTGCATGAATACAGCCCGCGCCGCCAGAAGGAAATGATCACCATCAACTGCGGCGCGATTCCTGAAAATCTTTTAGAGAGTGAGTTATTCGGTCACGAAAAGGGTTCTTTCACGGGGGCGATCGCCAAGCGCGCGGGCCGTTTTGAGCAAGCTGACGGGAGCACGCTGTTTCTCGATGAGATCGGTGATATGCCGCTTTCGATCCAGGTGAAATTGCTGCGTGTGTTGCAAGACGGAACATTTTCAAGAGTGGGTTCCAATGAAGTGTTGAAGACGGATGTCCGGATTGTTGCGGCGACGCATAAGAATCTTGCCGCAGAAGTTTCTGCGGGGCGTTTCCGGGAGGATTTGTTTTACCGGCTCAACGTGGTTGAGTTGCGCATTCCGCCTTTGCGTGAGAGGCCGGAGGATATTCCATTATTGGCGGAGTATTTCCTGCAGCGGATTACGAGAAAGAACGGCATGGCGCGGATTCGTATTTCCGCAGAAGCCACTGCCTCTTTGGCGAGTCATCATTGGCCAGGGAATGTCCGTGAGTTAGAAAACACGATGGCTCGGGCTTGTGCTCTGGCTTCTTCACAAATCTTGCTTCCCGCCGATATTCCGCTGGCTTCGGCTCCCGCCAAGGCATCCGCTATGGCGCAGGGTTTGGATATGTTGATCAATTCAGCGCCATCAGATACGCCGATGTTGGAATGGTTTTCCAAACAGCTTGTGGGAAGACTGTTGGATCGCACGGGAGGTGATTTAAAAGATGCCGCGGCGTTGCTCGGAATAGAGCTCGCGGACATGAAGCGGATCTTGTCGAAATAGGCAGCCCCGACTTATCGGGGCTACGCGTCCGTGTTTCGCGGCGGTTGTAATGGAAAGGGGTCGATGCGATCAAGGCGCGTCAGCTGGAGAAATATCCGAATATGAAATGGGTCGGAATCCGTCCTTGCGATGATCAGAAAGGCAAGGCGCAGCAGGAAGCCACCAACTTGTTAAGTGCGAATCCGGATTTGAAAGCCATCATTGCCGTGTGTTCACCGGCTGTTCCTGGTGCGGCGGAGGCGGTGAAACAAGCGGGTAAAACAGGTGCGGTGAAAGTTGTCGGCTTTGGGCTGCCGAGTGAGAGCCGTGCCTATGTGAAAGAGGGTGTGACGCAGGCTGTGATCCTCTGGAGTCCGGAAGATCTGGGGTATCTGGCGGTGCACGCTGGCGTAGCCCTTGCAAAAGGCGAGCTTGCGGAAAAAGATGCAAAAACGTTCACCGCAGGGAAACTTGGAGAACTGCAAGTGGTGGGTGACAGTATTATCTTAGGAAAGCCCATTGCTTTCGATAAAGACAATATCGATGACTACGATTTTTGATCAAAA
>JBIIFS010000007.1:0-30224 GCA_044237185.1 Luteolibacter sp. | reverse complement strand
GCCATGGAAGATGGGAGTTTTTTAAAGGGCTAGTTGATTTTTGAATGGTGAGAAATCGATACAGCCAATCGCTTGGCCGCCTGTTCCAAAAGGGCAGGCGCGTTGGCGATGGCGTATTCAAGGCTTATACCCGGTTTCAGGATCGAGTCCATGCCATCGAAATGTTCACGGAGTTGACCTTCATCGGAGATTTTTCCAGCCAAAGCATAAATCGGAATTCCGTATTTGCGAGCAAGTTGTGAGACTCCAATGGGGGTTTTACCCTCGAGCGTTTGCGAATCGAGTGAGCCTTCCGCAGTGATCACGAGATCGGCTTTAGCGATTTGTTCCTCTGCGTGCAGGGTCTTTGCGATGCAATCGAAGCCGGATTCGAGAGTAGCTTTACAGAAAGTCATCAATCCAAAACCCAAGCCACCTGCCGCTCCCGCGCCGGGATGTTCTGAGAAATCTTTTTGGAAATGAGCGGCGGCGATTTTTGCAACATGGCGCAGGCCGGCTTCGGCGTGCTCGAGGTTTTCTGTTGAGATTCCTTTTTGTGGACCGTAAACTCGAGTGGCGCCGCGGATGCCAAGCAATGGATTTTTCACGTCGCAGGCCACGCGTATCTGCGGCAAGGTGATGAGCTGGGTAGAATCGATACTCGCGATTTCAAGGAAATTTTCGGGCACGGGTTCGAGTGGTTCGCTGGATTTATTGAGGAATTCGCAGCCCAGTGCGGCAGCAAGGCCGATCCCGGCATCGTTGGTGGCGCTGCCGCCGATGCCGATAAGGATCTGGTTGGCTCCTGCGGAAATGGCTTCGCGGACAAGCTGCCCAACCCCGTAGGTGGATGAACGGGCTGGGTTACGATCGGAGTGGGCGATGCGCCAGAGCCCGTTTGCTTGTGAGGACTCGATCATGGCGGTTAGCTCGGAAACTTCTTGTTTGAGTAGCCATGAGGCTGTGACTGGGTGTCCGAGTGCATCCCGCACAGTGGTTTCTTTCAGGGTGAAATTGCCATTTTCCTGAAAAGCGTCCAACAAGCCTTCGCCGCCGTCGGCCAGGGGGAGCAAATGGCAGTTGGATTCTGGAAAGACTTGCCTGAAGCCCCGGGCTATGGCTTCGGCTGCCTGTTTGGCAGAGAGTGAACCTTTGAATTTATCGGGGGCGATCAGGATGCGCATGCGTCATTTCTGAGGGGAAAACGAAGATGGGTCGAGAAATCACCTGCTTTTCTTCTAAAGTAACGAACAATTTTTTGACAAGTGACGATTTGATGTTTAAAGAACGCGCCCCGCGCGGTGGAAAATCATTGGCGGGAACCGACCATCCACACCCTCAATTTCGAACTAATTTCAGATATGGCCAAGAAGATCACACTCAAAGCGGCACCGCGCCTTCGCAGCGGTTCAGGAAAACTCAAGCAAATGCGCCGTGAAGGCTGGTTGCCATCTGTGGTTTACGGACGTGGAGTGGAAAACTCGAATTTGAAGATTGATTCAAAGACTTTCTCCGAACTTCTCGCACACAGTTCTTCAGACAGCATCTTGATCAACTTGGATGTTGAGGGACAAGGCGTTCGTTCCGTTTTCCTCAAAACCATCCAGCATGACTCACTGACCGGTCACGCCGTTCACGTCGATTTCCTGGCTGTGGATGACAAAACCGAGATCACTGCAAATATTCCAGTTCACCTTACCGGTGAAGCGATTGGTGTCAAAGGTGGCGGTATTCTTGAGCAATACGCGCACACTCTTGAAATCACCTGTTTGCCAGATGCGCTTCCAGACACGATTGATGTGGATATTGTCGCTCTTCAACTGGGTGAGTCTCTTCACATCGGTGACCTGAAACTTCCGGCAGGTGTCAAAGCCACACACGCAGCAGAAGTTGTGGTTGCTCACATCGGCAAACCAGCCGCTCTGGTTGCTGAAGAGGCGGCAACCGCTCCTGCCGTGAAATAAGTCTTGGTGATTTTCTTCAAAGCGCCCGAGGATCTCTTCGGGCGCTTTTTTTATTGTCAATTTTGTTTGCGGGGAGTTCTTCGATGAGGTGTTTTGCGGTATGGGAATTTCTTTAATCATCGGACTAGGCAATCCCGGCAGGCAGTATGAGGAAACCCGCCACAACGTGGGTTTCATGTTGCTGGATCGAATCGCGGCAGCCAGCGGGGTGAATTTCCAATCCGAGCCTAAATTTCAGTCACACATCGCGAAGCTGGGAGATGGGACGATATTGATGAAACCTCAGGCCTTTATGAACCTAAGCGGGCGTTCGGTAAGGCAATTGCTGTCGTTTTACAAATGGGAAGCAGACCGGATCATGGTGGTCTATGACGATGTCGCGTTGCCTCTGGGGCACTTGAGATTTAGGGAAAAAGGCTCGGCGGGAGGCCACAACGGGATCAAATCCATCATCGAGCACTTAGGTGGAGATGAGTTTGCACGGTTGAAGCTTGGAATTGGCGCGGCACGGCCAGGGGGGATGACGGGTCACGTTTTAGGGAAATTCGCTCCGGATGAGCGAGAAGACCTTGAAAACATGCTTGCCACGGCGCTTGAAGCCGTTCAAGTTTCGCGCTCCCAAGGCATCGCCTTGGCATCGAACCGTTTTAATACTCCACGGGTCAAACCACCACAAAATCAAACCACCGAAAATACACAAGATGAGCCGTAAATACGAAGGCCTGATCGTCCTGACGACAAAGAACCAAGAAGGTAGCATGGACGCACTCGTGTCCGCTGTTTCGAAAGACATCGAAGCCGCTGGCGCCAAGGTTGAAAAAATTGACAACCTGGGTCGCAAAGATTTCGCCTATACCCCACGCAAAATCAATGGTGCGCATTACGTGACTTACACGATTTCAGGCGAGCCGGATTGCATCACGAAAATTCAAGAGAAACTCGCTTTGAACGATTCGGTTTACCTGAATCAGTTTAACCGCGTTGCCTGAATTCAGACAAGGTCTCCAGGTCGCTTTTTTTAAACTCATTTACCTCTACTATCCCTATGGCCAATTTGAACAAAGTCATGTTGCTTGGTAATCTCACACGTGATCCTGAGTTGCGACACACCCCCAAAGGATCTGCGGTCGCGGATCTTGGTATCGCGGTGAATCGCAAAGTTCAGGATGGCAACGGGGGTTGGAAAGATGAGACGACTTTTGTCGATGTGACGGTCTGGGGCGCAAGTGCGGAGAATGCTCAGAAATATCTCACCAAAGGTCGTGGGGTTTTCATCGAAGGCCGCCTGCAAATGGATGTCTGGGATGACAAGGCCACTGGCCAAAAGCGCAGCAAACTCAAAGTGGTAGCCGATAATCTTCAGTTTTTGCCGGATGGTAAAGGTGGTTCGCGTCCGCCGCACGACGGTGGTTATGCTGAAACTCCAGATGGCAGCAGTCGCCAAGGCGGCTCCGCCGGTCCGATGGATGACTATCAGGAAGAAGACGATATTCCGTTCTGATAGCGAAACTTGGAGATACAAGACTTAGTAAGAGCTATGATAGATTTTATCATAGCTCTTTTTTTGTTTGAGGTTTTAACGCCAAGGTTGAGTAAATCATCGCGAAATCGAGCGTCCCGTATCCTCATTGTCCCTATTTGCATGAAATTTGTGTATAAGGATGTTTCTCTTTTAAATATCATACCATTAACTCGGAGATATCTCGGAACCAAAATCCGCCCACAGATTTTGCGGATGAGCCCACTTTACATTTGAAATATCCCGTTGACGGGGACTCTTGCACTTAAATTTTCTAGCAGTTCGGCTTTAGGTAGTAGAGCACTGCCATCCTTGCGGCGATTCCGTTTTCGACCTGATCGTTGATCAGTGATCGTTCGTAGTCCATGACAGCGTCGCAGAGTTCGACGCCACGGTTTACCGGGCCGGGGTGCATGAGGTAGAGGCCGCGTTTTCTGATTTCTTGCAATCGGCTATCTGTGATTCCGTAGAGTTTGTGGTATTCGCGGACAGAGGGAAAGAAGGGCGCGTCCTGACGCTCCATTTGGACGCGCAGAAGATAGATGATGTCCGGATTCCATTTCATCGCTTGTGTGAAGTCGGTGAAGCGGATGATGCCCTCAGGTCCGTTTTTCGGAAGGAGGGAGCCCGGGCCGAGAAAAGCGACTTGGACACCGAGTTTTTTCAGGATGCAGGAGGTGGAGCGGGCGACCCGGGAGTGAAGGATATCTCCGATGATGAGGACTTTCTTTCCAGTTGGGTCGGGAAATTTTTCTTTGATCGTAAAAGCGTCCAACAGTGCTTGGGTGGGGTGAGCATGTGCGCCGTCGCCGGCGTTGATGACCGAGGCGTTAGTTTGTGCGGCGATGGTGGCGGGTAGGCCGGAGCGTGCGTGGCGGACGATGATGTAGTCGGTGCGCATGGCCTGAAGGGTTTCGACCGTTTCACGGATCGATTCGCCTTTGGTGACCGAGGAATTTCTCACATCGAAGTTCGTGACATCTGCGGAGAGTCGTTTTGCCGCAACCTCGAAGGAGGAAAGCGTGCGTGTGGATGGCTCGTAAAACAGCGTGAGGACGGATTTACCTTTGAGGGCTGGAACTTTTTTCACCGAGCGGGTGAAGAGCTCTTTGAAGGGGATTGCCTGATCGAGGAGGAGATCGATTTCTTCCCGGTTGAGCGATGCGATGTCCAGCAGGTCTTTACGTGGCATAAGCGGAAAAAAGGGGTGCGTAGTGGATTCCTCCAAAAACGAGAGTCATGACAAGAATGATGGTCAAGATGGCTGCGTGGTGCCGTGAGCGCTTCTTTCTCCAAAAAATATACGCCGTCAGCAAGCCTGAAACGAAAATAAGGGAGATTGGCGTGATGAAAAAGACCGCCTGCCATGCCGCATAGATGGCAAGGAAGGCGATGAGATAAGTGAGGGTCAGTAAAGCCGGATGGGCGGTCAGTTTTTTAAGATGAGCGAGGGGATTTACAGGATTGGCTGAAAAATTTGCCAGTGTTTCACGTTTGCGAAGCTCAGCGATATCTTCGGGAGAGCGGCGAGTCTGAGGTATTTGGGTTTGATTTTGTATCTCGTAACCGGGCGCCAGAGGTAGCTCGATTCTGCGGAGGGAATGGATTCTTTTCTTTTTGGGTTTCTCCTCTGCCCGAGACGAAAGGGTGGGTTGTGGTGTTGGCTGAGTTACCTGATCGATGACTTTTTCAAAGACCGGTGACTTCGGTTGCTCTTTAGGCGGTGGCGTTGAGGTCACTGGATTTTTTAAAAAACCGAAGTCCTCGCGTAAGGCGGCAATCTCTTCCGGGGTCTTTTTCCGATCGGGAATCATATATGGCTGGAAGCGACAACCTTGACGGAATCCTCTCCATCGGTTCCTGCGAGAGTGACATGAACGTGATCGCGACGGGTGGTTTCCAATAGGATGCCGGTATAGTTTGCCTGAATGGGCAACTCGCGGTGACCGCGATCGATCAGCACTGCGAGTTCGACTTTTGCGGGGCGGCCGTAATCGGCAAGCGCGTCGAGTGCGGCGCGAATGGTGCGGCCTGTGAAGAGCACGTCATCGACCAGGATGATGTGGGCTCCATCGACGGAGAAAGGGATGTCACTTTCCTGAAGCTTAGGATTTTCCCGGAGGTGTTCGAAGTCATCGCGGTAGAGCGAGATATCGAGAACTCCGAAGTTGAGTTCGCGATCTTCCTCAGAAAGATGGGTGAGGAGTCGCTCGGCAACTTCATCGCCACGTGAGCGAATGCCAACCAGTGAAATCTCGCCCACCGGGTTCGCTTTGCGAATGGCTTGTGCAAGAGATTCGATGCCGTGGTTGATTTGATCGGCATCAAGCACAAGCTTGAGGGAAGCTGCATCGATGGATTTGGCCTCGGGAAAATTCATGATGCCGATATCCGTGCGGCGTTGAAGTCCGTCAAATGTAATTTGGTCTGCCGCCGCGTGTGCGGCCTGGACCGCTGAGAGACGATCGGTTCCTTGGGCAACGCATGCGAGAACGCGGCCGCCGTTGGTCTGCCATTCCTTGCCAATTTTTTTGGTGCCGGAGTGAAAGACTTGCTGACCTGTGGATTCGATACCGCGGATGACGTCACCAGAGCGTGATGTTTCAGGATAACCCTGTGAGGCGAGAACGACGCAGACCGACCAATCATCGCTGAAACGGATGAGGTTTTTATCGAGGATGCCTTTCGCTCCGTTCATGCAGAAAGAGGCGAGGTCACCTTGAAGCAGAGGCATAACCGCTTGGCATTCGGGATCGCCGAAGCGGCAGTTGTATTCGATGACTTTCGGGCCCTCTGCTGTCAGCATGAGCCCGAAGTAGAGAAATCCGCGATAAGGAAGATATTCCGAGCGAAGCGCGGCAACCGTCGGTGCGACGATCGATTCATCGATGATGTTGAGGAGCTCTTGGGAAATGAGTTTGCGGGAAGCAACCGCTCCCATGCCGCCGGTGTTCGGGCCGAGGTCGCCGTTTTGCAGGCGCTTGTAATCGCGAGCGGGGGTTAGGATGAGATATTGGTCATCAACGATCGCGGCGAAGATGGAAACTTCTGGACCGATCAAACATTCCTCGACGAGCAGGCGACCCGGGCCGAAGCGTTTTTCGGTGAAAACCTCGTTGAGGAACTCAAGTGCGGAGGCTTTGTCTGGGCAGACGGCAACGCCTTTTCCTGCGGCGAGGCCATCGAATTTGAGGACGGTTGGATACTTGTCCGCGATGACTGCGAGGGAGGATTCCAACGAGTCACAGGTTGTGGCTTCAGCGGTTGGGATTTGGTTGCGCAATAGGAATGCTTTGGAGAATTCTTTGCTGGCTTCCAATTGCGCGGATTCTTTCGGCGGACCCCAGCAGGGAATGGAGTTTTTTTCGCACAGGTTAGCCAAACCATCTCCGGTCACCAGATAGGACTCCTCGCCTGCGATGCAAAGATCAATGGAATGAGTTTTCATCCAGTTGATCAGAGAAGGTAGATCGGTCGCCGTGGTGGGCTTGGCAATTTCAAAAATGGCATCGCTTCCGGGAAAGGAGAACAGCTCCGGCTTCTGCGGAGAGAGAGAGAGGGTATGGAGCAGCGCGTGTTCGCGACCGCCTTTTCCAACAACAAGTATTTTCATCTCCGGATGTTTTGTGAGAATTCAAGCGGTTGGGCAAGGACTTTGAAACAAAAGCTAACCCACCGGAATTCCAAGGCGCAAAAAGCAAGGTATGTCATGCGGTTCAACTAGGATTTCGGGGGGAGCAGGGAGCCGTCCGCTTCGTTCTCATTTGCGGCCGGCAGAGACGGCTCCACGAAGTGGGGTAGGGCAAATGACCAAAGTGAGCGTTTCCGTTCCTGTTCGAAGGCAAGCGCACGCTCTTTGCCAAGAGGCATGGATTTCATGTCTTCTTGCCTGGCTTTGACGATGGCGACTTTTGGGCGACCTAAGGCGAAATCAGTGATGTTCTGTGTGGTATGGGAAGCTGTTCCCCTAACGGAACGCGTCGCGCTTGAAGCCGTTTCCTTCAGGCTATGCAGGGTTCCGCATGACACGAGGATCAGGGGTAACAAGGGAGCGATGAGTTGGAGTTTATACATCGTTACTTTTTTCATTCTCCCACATGAAATGCATTCTGTCCAGTTTCCCTTTCATTACATTTCGTCACATTTTCATGCAAGTATCACTTGAGCTTTCTGATCTTTTGGAACGACGTTGCACGCATCGACAACTAGGGGGATTTGATCCGCCAACCGTGCGTAATCGACATCGTCGTGAGCCGTGCAAACCACGGCGGCAGCGTAGCGTTCCAAATTTTCATCATTCCATTCGATGGATTTTTTTCCTGACCAATGGCCACGGTTCGGAGGTATCAAAGGGACATGCGCATCATGATAATCCACCTTTGCGCCTTTGGCTTTGAGTAGATTCATGATCGTGTAGGATTGTGACTCACGATCGTCTGAGACACCCGGTTTGTAGGCGACGCCAATCACCAGCACGGTCTTTCCATTCAGGGTTTGACCGGAATGATTCATCGCATCCAGCAGACCGTTGACCACATACTTGGGCATGGAGTGATTGATCTGTCCGGCCAATTCAATGAAGCGGCAATCGATATTTTGTTCCTTCGCCTTCCAAGTTAGATAGTAGGGATCGATGGGAATGCAATGCCCACCCACCCCGACTCCCGGATAAAAGGGCATGAAGCCGAAGGGTTTGGTTTTTGCGGCATGAAGGACTTCCCAAATGTCGATCCCTAATGACGAGTAGATGGTTTTGAGTTCGTTGACCAAAGCGATGTTGATGTAGCGGAAGATATTCTCGGTCAATTTCACCGCTTCGGCGGTATCGCAACTGCTCACAGGGACAATTTGGTCGATGACTTTCCCGTAGAGCTCTGTCGCTCTATCCCGGCACTCGTCCGTAAATCCCCCGATGACCTTGGGCATGTTGCGCAGTTTGCTTTTTGAGTTTCCCGGGTCTTCACGCTCTGGAGAAAATGCTAGGTGAAAATCTCTACCCGCTTTCAGTCCGGAGCCTTGTTCAAGAATGAGACGGAATTCTTCACGAGTGGTTCCTGGATAAGTGCTTGATTCGAGGGAGACGAGCATACCGCGTCTGAGATGGGGTGCGATCTCTTTCGCAACTCCATGCACATGGGAAAGATCCGGGTCCTGATGCTGGAGCAATGGAGTTGGCACGCAAACGATGATGGCATCGCTCTCTGCCAAGCGCGCGGGTATTGAAGTGGGTTCCAAGGTGCCATCGGCCAGTATGTCTACCAGATCCAAGGAGGAAATATGTGCGAACGGTGAGAGCCCTTGCTGCAATTGCCGGACTCTTTTGCTGTCAGTGTCATAGCCGAGGGTCCTGCAGCCTGCTTTCGCAAAGCCCAAGGCCAAGGGGACACCGACATAGCCGAGTCCGACAATTGCAACATCGAAACGTTTTGTGGGGAGTAGGGTAGTAATCATGGTTGAATGAGGGAAGGGCGTTTGGTGCGTGCGATCGGCGAGCCCAGATCGCGACGTCCGAGGAATATGAATTGAATGGTTGCCCACACCGAGGTGAACACACGGATCTGATGCCATCCGAAATTATCGATGAAAACGGCCAGAATCATTTTGCCGTAATCTTTCCATGACGATGAACTCAAGCGGGACGTCTCGGTGGTGAGGATGGCGATCAGTGTGAAGAACACGCTTGTCGCATAAGCTAGAAAAACAAGTGTCAGAATTTCTTCCAAGGTGGTGATTCCCGAGACCAGCATGATGACAGCTAGGACATAAGCCGTAAATTCGACGACGGGTGCCATGGCTTCGAAAATAAACAGGTAAGGCAAGCCCAAGAAGCTAGTTGCTCCATATCTCGGATTGAAAAACATTTTCCAATTATGAAAAATGGCTTGGAGTGTTCCGCGTTGCCAGCGGTTGCGTTGGGAGAGGTAACAGTTAAATTTTTCCGGCACTTCAGTGTAACTGACCGCATCGGGAATAAACGCCAGTCGAAGGTTCCGTTTCTTTTTCCGGTCGAAGAGAAATCCGTTCAGGCGAATGGTGTATTCAATGTCGTCGGTGATGGCTTCGGGCCATGGACCACCCGTTTCCTCGAAAACCGATTTTTTGATGAGAAGAAGCGCTCCGGAAATACAGAGCATGCTGTTCAACCGGTTCATTCCGATGCGTGCCCATTGAAAGCTGCGGGCGTACTCGACTTCCTGATTCATGCCCAGCCAAGTCTTGGGCAAACCACGTTTTTTGATGACGCCATTCTCGATGACCAAGCCATTTGACGGACGAATGATTCCGGCGGCAGCAGCGAGATTCGGGTCGAACAGAAACGGGCGTGCCATGTGTTGTAATCCATCAGCTTCGATCACGCAATCCGCATCGATAATACAGAGTAGCGGGTAGCGGCTCAGGGCAACGCCGGCATTGATGGCGTCCGCGCGTTGTCCGTTTTCCTTTGAGATTACCACCAGTTTGGGATGGTCCGGAGATTCGTAAACCGCGTGAATTTCGTTTGTTTCGATACTGGATGACTTATGTCTTTCCAAGGGTTGAATATTGAAGCGCTGCTTGAGCAAGGCGAGAGTTTCATCGGTTGATCCGTCATCAACCACAATCACCTCATAGGTTGGATAATTGAGTTTGAGGGCGTTTTCTACTGCTCCGACAATGATATCAGCCTCGTTATGTGCCGGTATGATCAAGGATATCTGAAGTGAAAGCTTGGAGTTTGCAATGTGGCCCAAATCGGAATCGGCGATTTGATTGTTATATTTGCGAAGCTGCATGGCTCCGAGAAAGATCAACACTAAGTTGATCACAGAAAGACTAACAAAATAGACGAGTATTGAGATTACAAAAATTTGGAGAATCGCGCTCATGATGGATTGTTTTTTATGTCGTGCAAATCATGCTCACCGACAACCTGACAGCACATGTCATGTGCGGAGAGGTCTTGAGTGTGATTCATGATTTCATTCAGTTGTTCGATGCCGGGTTGACCAAGGGAGTAGAGAGACTGGGCGGCTGAATAGCGCACCTGCCATGAGGGGTCTGCCAAAGCTTCAACCAAGACGGGTATCTGCGATTCCGCGTGCAGTTTGCCTATGGCCTGTATGGCTTTGTTACGAACCGACCAATCCGGATCGTGACTCAGTTCCGCCACAGGTGAAATGGCCGCAGGGTCACCAATATTTCCGAGTGCGCGCGCCGCATTGAGTCTGATGCCGAACTCGGAGTGATCGAGCAAACGGATCAATGGCTTCACAGCCCGGGGCTCTTTGAATGTTCCCAGAGCACGGATTGCTACATTCAGGATGTTGTTGGAATATTTGCCGCTGGGGCTGTTCATGATGGCGAGGAGTTTTGGTATGGCAGGCGTTCCATAATCCAGAACGATCTCAACCAGACGTAACCATTCGATATCGGGTTCTGTTTCGAAGGCGAGAAGTGTGGGTTCGATGAAGTCCGTATTTCCATGCGCCGCCAGGGAACGAGCTGCGCAATGACGGATCGCATGCACATCATCTTCCAGAGCGTGCAGAAGTGCCTCAGCGGATGATTCATTTCTCAGATAGCCGAGGCGTTCCGCCGCTTGCATGCGCCGTTTTGTAAACGGGCTGTCGAGAGCGGAGATTTCCTTGTCGATATCCGGTAGCGCGGCAAACAAGTGCAGCAACCGGGATTGTTCGGTTGGCGGGAGCTTCTTGTGGATGTCCATCAGCAATTGCATGGCCTCCAATGGATCATTCCCCATGGACTTGATGACCTGTATTTGCGGTGTCTTGCCATCAAGATAGCTCATGACAAGTGGTTCATTGATTCTATCAAATGTCATGATTTGTGTTTTGCGCCGGTCCTTGTGCCAGTGCACAGCAGTGGTGATCATGAGCAACACAACGCTCATGCCGAATACCGCCAGCCCGATATTCAGTGCTAGTGACGACAGGTTATATTCTAAAATTTCCATGATAATCCGATGGTTGGAGTCCACATTTGATACAATTCATCATCGTTATCTGCGCGGAAGCGGTAGACGTATTCCAATCCCCCAAAGACAGTGAGATCGGGACTGATGGGTTCTTTGTAAAAGATACTGAAGGTGTAGGCATCCGACAGGGCGGCGTTGCCTGTTCCAAAATCGAGATCCGGATCCGTTCCGTAGGATATGCCGAGACTCAATTGGCCATCGCGAGGCAGGTCACCAAGGTGGATCGAGGCGCTGTAATAATCGTAGTCCGTTTCACTGTGGATCCAGCCATGATTGTAACGCAAGGTGGCAAATGTTTTTTCCGTGAACCAATAGGAGACGCCGGGTTTGATTTGTGTAATGCCATCCTCCCACGTGGGAGCGTAGGATCCGAAATTCATATCATCCACATCGAAAAGCAATTCTAGTTTTGGATTAAGCTTGTATTGCAGGCCGATGGAATAGCGCTCGCTTGGCAAGAAGTCGGCATCTTGAGTCAGCGCGATTTCTCCGTGTATTTCGAGTGCACTGCTCGCATGCCATGAGGCATTGAAAGCATACATGATGTCGTCTCCGTTCGGCGGCCGATGCATCATATCCACACTACCGCCCAGAAGCAGCTTTTCCTCATCCAGAAAGTAATAGAGGTCGACGCTTTCCTTTTGCCAACTGTCGCGCCCCTTGTTGAAAAAGCTCCAGCTGTAAGCGGGGACGAGCGCCCACGGATGGGCTTGCTCGCTCGGGGTGGGTTCGGGTGTCAGGTTTTGAGTGGAAGACACGCTGTCAGGAGATTGGCCATAATGGTTTTCGAGCAGACCCATCAGGACCATTAGGACCAAAAATTTGTGTTTATTCATGATTAGGCGCATTGGAGTATTCCTCCGGTTAGGTTATTCTTGATTAAGTCATCGATAGTTTCTTCGAGGGTCCATTCCGGAGTGAAACCCGTGAGGTGTTTCAGCTTGTCCACGTTGGGCTTGCGCTGGGTAATTTGATCGAAATGCTCGCCGTAAGCCTCATCAAAGGGCACGAATATGATCTCTGAGGAGCTACCGGTGCGCGCGATCACCATCTTTGCTAGATCAATAATACGAATCTCGCGGGTGTTTCCGACATTGATCGCTTTGCCGCAAACAGAAGAACTCGGTCCTGTGCCGATCTTGGCGAGTTGGTCCAGGCTCTTGATCATGTCTCGGACATCACAGAATGAGCGGATTTGATTGCCATCTCCAAATACCGTCAGTGGCTGACCGGCAAGCGCCTGTTGAATGAAGCGCGGAATGACAAAACCATAAGTCCCAGTTTGATGCGGGCCCACGACATTGAAAAAACGGGGGATGATAACCCGAAGCCCATGCTCATGACAATAAGCCCTTGCCTGAACTTCATTGACTAGTTTGCTCAATGCATAACCTGTCAGACCTCCTTCTTCTGGCGAGTAGGTCAAATCATTGTCCTCCCTCAGATCCTTACTATGATGCTTATGGCCGTATACCGAAGAACTTGAAGCAACAATGATCTGTGCCTTGCTTTGGCAATTGGCGGCGGTCTCCAGCAAGCGCTCGGTGCCACATACGTTGACGCGGATCACGGTTGTGGGCTCTTTGATGACACGGAACATGCCAACGACGGCAGCGAGGTGATAGATCCGGTCTGCCTTGGCGATCTCTTCAGTGAGTCGGTTCCATTTCAGAAAATCCGCTTCGAAGAATGTGAATCCTTCATGCTCAACCAGCTCACTGATATTGCTCAGGCTGCCCGTGCTCAAATCGTCCACGGCAACAACCGTATCGCCCCTGTTGATATGAAACTCAGCTAGGTTCGTGCCGATGAATCCCGCTCCGCCAGTGATTAAAATATTCATGCTATAATGGATTTGCTTTTCGCGGGATGGCTCTGACGGGTTTTGAATCGGCCAGGACAACCAACGGAAAATGTTTTGTGTCGGTGGTATCGGTTTTTTGTTCCAAAACCACTGACAGATGTTCGTTGCAAATACATGAGCATCCATGTGTCCTGAGCGATAGGAGAGATTGATCTCGTTCGTCTGAGCTGAGCGTCAGGAATTTTCTTACTGTCTTTAGGTCATATTTCCATCCGTTTGGATATAGATCAAAGCTGAGCTGTTTGGGTGAAATCGGTAAGGGTGTGAGTGTCGGCATGATCTGTCGAAGCCTCCGTTCCTTGGAATTTTCTCATATTGGACTAGCCAGCCGAAAGTTGGGCGGCTTAGCATCTTCACCTGTTAATTTTGATCCCATGAAAGCACCCATTACCGTTTCCATCACAGGAGCTGCCGGCCAAATCGGCTACGCCATTCTTTTCCGCATCGCATCCGGATTTGTCTTCGGTGACGACCAGCCTGTAAATCTTCGTTTGATCGAGATTGAGCCCGGTCTTCCCGCGCTCAAGGGAGTGGTGATGGAGCTCGAGGATTGCGCCTTCCCACTGTTGAACGAAGTGGTGGCGACCACAGATTTGGACGAAGGCTTCAAGGGTGCGAACTGGGCGCTTTTGATTGGCTCGGTCCCGCGTAAGGCAGGGATGGAACGTGCTGATTTGCTCGGCATCAACGGAAAGATTTTCACAGGTCAGGGTCAGGCGATCGCGCGTTCGGCGGCCAAGGATATTCGGGTTTTGGTTGTGGGTAATCCATGCAACACCAATGCGTTGATTGCGATGAATCATGCGGCGGGCATCCCGAACGATCGTTTCTTTGCGATGACGCGCTTGGATGAAAATCGTGCCAAGAGCCAACTTGCGATGAAAGCCGGTGTGCATTGCTCGGATGTCACCAATCTCTGCATTTGGGGGAATCACTCTGCCACGCAATATCCGGATTTCACCAACGCAAAAATTCAAGGCAAACCTGTTACGGAAGTGATCACGGATCGCGAGTGGTTGGAAGGTGAGTTCATCAAGACCGTCCAACAACGCGGCGCGGCGATCATCGCAGCCCGTGGTGCATCTTCCGCAGCATCCGCTGCAAATGCCGCGATGGATACGGTTAGAAGTTTGATCACTCCAACGCCAGCCGGCGATTGGCATTCTGTCGCAATCTGTTCCGATGGTTCCTACGGAATCAAAAAAGGACTTATGGCTTCCATGCCCATCCGAACCAAAGCCGATGGTAGTTGGGAAGTCGTCCAAGGCGTCCCTATTAACGAGTTTTCTCAATCGAAAATCGATGTGACCATCAACGAACTCAAAGAAGAAAAAGATGCGGTCAAAGATCTGATCGGTGGTTAACTCGAAAGTAGTTTATCATGTCGGCGATGGAAATCTAGATACGCAGGCTCTGGATTGAGCCGATGGAAAATTTCACCGACTAGATGAACTCGTTGAGCTATATGACATGATGCCGAGCTTCTGCGTTGGGGCGAGGCATTAGTGTCCAATGGACTCGGAGACGCTAGCGATGATTGTATTTTCTACATTCACCTCTCAGGCGAACCTCAAAGGATGAAAATCCATTCATTGCAGTCCCTGTCTATTGGCCGTTACCGCACCAAAAGACTATGTCAGCTGGTGCGCGGCGCCGGATAGGGTCGCTTCGCCACAGTAAGATGGAGACGCATCTTCGCTTTATGACGCGCCAATCGGGGGCTATTTTAGAATGAATCTTTAGTCTTGCAATCGGTGTGTGACCTCCTAGGTTCGCCCTCCGTTTTTCTTTTGTCTGGCGAGCGGTTGGAGCCCCGGTGCCCGTCAGACGCATCTTTTCCGGGGCAATTGTCGGAAGGGAAACGTAAACAAATTAACCAAACCATTAACCAAATATGAGTACTGCAATCGCAGAACCAACCAATCAGGAGCTGAGCGATTTGATCGACTCGAAATTCACGGATTTCCGCGAAGGTTCCATCGTCAAAGGCACCATCCTTGAAATCCGCCCGCAAATTGTCCTTGTGGACATCGGCTACAAATCCGAGGGCGCCATCCCATCCAACGAGTTTGAGGATGAAGAAATTGAAATCGGTGATGAAATCGAAGTGCTTCTTGAGCGCCTCGAAAACGATGAAGGCATGGTTGTTCTCTCCAAAGAGAAAGCCGCCTACAAACAAAACTGGGACAAGATCGTCAAAGTCTACCAAGACGGCGGCCTCGTTCGTGGCAAAGTCAAAGCCGTTGTCAAAGGTGGTCTCACCGTCAATGTCGGTGTCGAAGCTTTCCTTCCCGGTTCACAAGTGGACATCATTCCACCGAAAGATCTCTCCGAATACGTGGGCAATGTCTACGAATTCAAAATCGTCAAGGTTAACGACGAGCGTAAGAACATCGTTCTTTCCCGCCGCGAAGTTATCGAAGCCGAGCGCTCTGAGCAACGCCAGGCGTTCCTTCAAACCGTCAAGATCGGCGACAAAGTCGTCGGCGCGATCAAGAACATCACCGACTTCGGTGCATTCGTCGATCTCGCGGGTATGGACGGACTCCTTCATATCACCGATATGTCATGGGGCCGGATCAATCATCCATCCGAATTGCTTCACATCGGGCAGTCCGTGGATGTTGTCATCCTTGACGTGGATCGTGAGAAAGAGCGCGTTTCGCTCGGCCTCAAGCAAATGTCGGACAATCCATGGGAAGACATCGAGCGCAAATACCCGATCGGTCAGCAAGTCAAAGGACAAGTTACCAAACTTCTCCCATACGGCGCGTTCATCGAAATCGAGCGCGGTGTCGAAGGTCTTGTGCACGTGTCCGAGCTCAGCTGGGTCAAACGCATCACGCGTCCATCCGACGTTCTCGAAATCGGTCAGGAAATCACCGCAGTGGTTCTTGGCATCAGCATCGAGGAGCAAAAAATCTCGCTCGGTGTTCGCCAACTCGAAGGTAATCCATGGGATGAAATCGAACTCCGCTACCCAGTTGGCGCGACGATCACCGGTCCTGTCCGCAACCTCACCGCTTATGGTGCGTTCGTGGAGCTGGAAGAAGGAATCGACGGTATGATCCACGTTTCCGACATGTCTTGGACACGCAAGATCAACCATCCTTCCGAAGTTCTCAAAAAGAACGACGAGATCGAAGCCATCGTCCTTGCGATCGACAAAGCAAACCAACGTGTCTCCCTCGGTATCAAACAAACCGAAGGTGATCCATGGTCCGCTATCGATGACCGCTTCAAAGTCGGCGACCTCGTCAAAGGCACGGTTGCTAAAATCGCATCCTTCGGCGCATTCGTTTCCCTCGAAGGCGACATCGATGGTCTCATCCACATTTCGCAACTCAGCGAAGACCACGTGGAGAAGGTCAAAGACGTCATCAAAGTTGGCGACGAAATCGAAGCTCGCGTTATCAAGGTCGACAAAGTCGAGCGCCGCATCGGTCTCTCGATCAAAGCCGTTGGCTACACCGAAGATCAACTCAAGAAAGAAAGCGCCAGCTTCGAGTCCCTCCGCCCATCCAGCGAGATGGTCGGCCTCGAGCAAGCCTTCAATCTTGCTGCTGCTGCCTCCGAAGAGTGGAGCCCGGGCGACGACAAGTAAATTCCATCCGGGCCGTAGCCCCGACACATCGGGGTGAATTATACGGTCCGAGATTTTCAAAAAGCCGGACAGGTTCTCCTGTCCGGCTTTTTTTATTGGGCAGGGACGTTTATTCTTAAACGTCCATATCTGTCGGCCTGCAATACCCCCATCGGATCCGTTATGTAATAACCGCTCAAAGATATGGACGCCTGAGGATAGGCGTCCCTGCCTAAATCCTTGCGTAAACGATCTCTTGGGCTTGAATCAAATGATGAAACGCAGGCAATTTTTCAAAGGCGGGGTGGTAACTGGTGCTTGGGTTGGGATCACCGGAGTTTCGGCGGAGGAGCTTCCAAAAACGGCATCCGAAACATCGGGTCCGTTTCATCCCGTCGTGGAGCAGAAAGACAAGGATTTCGATTTAACGAAAGTGGAGGGCAGGGATGGAGTGGCGAAGGGTAAGGTGGTTGAGCTTGAGTGCTCGGTTGTGGGAACGGATGGGAAACCCGTCGAAGAAGCCACGGTGGAGATCTGGCAGGCGAATGCCGCGGGTCGTTATCATCACCCGCATGATAAAAACCCAGCCCCGCTCGATTCTGATTTCCAAGGTTGGGCCATCGTTCCGAGCGGGAAGGAAGGGAAGTTGAAATTCAAAACGATTGTCCCCGGTTCCTATCCCGCATCGAAGGATTGGTCGAGACCGCCACATATCCATTTCAAGGTCACCAAGATGGGCTATATGGAATTGACCACGCAGATGTATTTCCCCGGGGAAAAGCTCAATGATACCGACCTGATTCTTCAGAAACATACTCCGGAGCAGCGGGAGCAATTGATCGCCAAGCTTGTTTCCCAGGATCCCCCGACATACGGATTCCGAATCGTAATCGAAAAAGTTTGAGTGTTTCTGCAGCCATAGGGGCATTTTCGGAGACACATCGGATCTCATGAAGCGTCTCGACGTCTTCGTAGTTTGCATCTAATGTACAGCTATGAAAAATGATACACAGGACGCAAAGCCAACCGCGAGCAGAAATCATTTCCGTCATCATGAGAAGCACAGGCACCTTGATCCGGTTTTCGGTGGTGACTGGTTCGCGCTGAAGGCGGAGGCTTTCGCGCGTTTTTTTGGCACTCCTATCTTCCTCGTGAGTCAAACGTTTATTGTGGCAATATGGATCGGGCTCAATACCGCAGGCGTTTTTCATTTCGATCTATATCCGTTCATTCTTCTGAATCTGGCATTCAGTTTGCAGGCGGCTTATGCGGCGCCACTCATTCTTCTCGCTCAAACCCGTCAGGCGGATCGGGACAAGGCGCATGCCGATGCCGATGCGATGCATCGGGAAGAACTCGCCCGGTCAACAGAGAGAAGGATGGCTCTCGCTGCCGAGCAAGCGGAACAGATGATGAAGCTCATCCAGCAAAATACCGAGCTGACAGAGATCACGAAAACGCTCGCCGAGCGGATCGAGGTGCTGACTCAAGAAGTGCATCACAGGATTTTATTGGATCAGTGAAACCACAGATGATTTGCTTTGTCCTCCAAGGTTCTGGTGTCTTTGCGTCAAACAAGGTTTGGGCTTTTTAAAAATGAGGGAGGAGGAGCAAAGGAGGCAGGGAGCTGATTCCATCTAAAAAGGCCTTGGACATTCCAAATTCCGAATTCGTCTAAAACTCCGGCGGTTTGCGTAGGGATTTTTTCTGGGAAAGGATGCGTTTGTCGGCCACGGATTGCTGTTTCGAACGACGCGAGCGGCGGCGCTTTTGACGGCGCATTTTTTCAATCGCCTGGGTTTTTGCGGAGGCTTTGCCGTTGGCGATGGCGTCGAATTGATCACACAGCTCGCGGCGGGCGAGGAAGCGGTTCATTTCACGGGATCGGTCCATCTGGCACTTGATCGCGATGCCGCTGGGCAGGTGCTTGAGGAAGACGCAATTTGAGGTTTTGTTGATTTTTTGCCCCCCCGCACCCGAGCCGCGGACAAATTTTTCCAAGAGATCATCCGGCAAGATTCCAAGCGAAAGCATCCGCTGTTCGAGAGCGGCGATTTTATCGGGAGAGGGTAGGTTCATTGAAACGGCGGATTTATTGCTGAAAGCAAATCTAGTTGAAAGTTACAGTCTATATTGACCAGTAGTTCTCACCGATGAAAAAAATCATAATCTTTCCGTTAGCTTTATTGGGTTTATTTGATCACTGGAAACTTTGCCCATGTTCCTGAGGTTGCTGATTCCTTTGCTCCCAAGATTTGGAATGAGGATCAGCTGTTGCTGCGCAATCCCGATGGTAACGGTCATGCGGCAAACGTATGGGCTCCGGGTGGATTCATCGCACGCTTCCAACTTGATGGCTCCAATTGGCAGTTGGTTTCTATGGGGCAACGCAATACTTATGATGCGGCTTTCCACGATAACGGCGAGTTGTTCGCCTACGATGCGGATATGGAATGGGATTTCGGGATGCCGTGGTATCGTCCCACACGGATTTCACACATTGTACCGGGCACCGAGCTTGGCTGGCGGAATGGAACCGGAAAATGGCCGGCGTATTATGAAGACAGTATGGCCCCGGTTCTCAATATCGGTCCGGGATCGCCTACTGGCGAGGTTGCGGGTCGTGGCTTCAAAGCACCTACAAAATATGCTTCTTATCCTGCAAAAGAGCGCGAGATGAATTTCGAACTCGCACGCATGCTTTGCTATCTCCAGGCGCCCAATGTCGTTTCAAGAACCTTGAAATTAATGGATGAAGCTTCGGCTGCCGATGCAGAGGAGTGGAAAACATTGGTGGAGCGAAATTCGAAATATGGCAACGATATCAATCAGGTGATCAAGAATCACCCGCCTACCGCTCAGATTCATTACATCTACTGCTTAAGATCTGTCAAAGGCCCTTGGAAAGGCGATGAGAGAAGACGTGTTTTCAACTGGTTCCGCGAAATCGAAAGCCGCAGCGGTGGCAACAGCTACGCCAAATTCATCGCCATGATCCGCAAACAGATCTATGAAAACGGCACCCCTGAAGAACAAAAGCTCTTTGCTGTCGAAGCAAAAGCACCTGCGCAAAAGCCGAAAGCCCTGCCACCGGTCAAAGGCCCGGGTCGCGACTGGACAGTGGAGGAAATCAAGAAAGTCACAGCCGAAGGTCTAACAAATCGCAATCTGGAGAATGGCAAAGCCATGTTTGAGGCATCGCTCTGTGCGACTTGCCATAAGTTCGGTGCGGAAGGGGGGGCGCAAGGACCTGACCTGACCAATCTTTCGGGTCGATTCAAAATCGAAGACCTCGCCCATTCCATCGTCGATCCCAGCCAAGTCATTTCCGATCAATATGAATTCACGGAAATCCTGAAACAGGATGGCACTACGATTACCGGACGCGTGCTCAACGAGAAGGATGAGATCATCATTCTGGGAATCAATCCGTTTGATTTCACCAATCAAGTGGAGATCAGCCGACACGACATCAAGAGCATGAGCCCTTCAAAAGTCTCCCCGATGCCACCCGCGATGATCAACCGCCTGAACTCGGATGAGCTCAAGGATCTCTTTGCTTATTTGTTAGGGGTGAAGTAATTACCCCTTCAATAAATACCGCGAAGACCAAAGGTAGTTCCAACCTGAGATCAAGGTGAGTGCAACAGCGATGCCGAGAGTGATCGGCATGAGCCATGCGTTTTCGCCCCAAGGAGTCGTGAGGGTGTGGAGAAATTTCAGGGAAGCTGGGACGCTAGCCATCGTTTCAAACGTCAACCAGATCAGGCCGGCGATGAGGTAGATAAGTTGGAAGGTGGTTTTCCATTTTCCTAAATTGTCAGCGGCGAGGACTTGTCCGGCTTCGATGGCGATTTGGCGGAGGCCGGTGACGAGGAATTCGCGGCCGATGATAAGGGCGGTGATCCAGACCGGACAGATGCCTTTTGCCGTCAGGAAAACGAAGGCGGCACTCACGAGGATTTTATCGGCGAGGGGATCGAGGAGTTTTCCGAGGGGCGTCACGAGGTTCATTTTTCGTGCCAGCCAGCCATCTACGAAATCGCTAATGGCCGCGATAACAAAGAGAATCAGGGCAATGACGTGGCCCCAGGTGCTGTCCCAAGCTACGAAAATCATGAAGGCCGCCGTCAGGATGAGGCGTGAGAGGGTGATCGTATTCGGCAGGTTCACCTTACGAATCTGCAAAATTGATGGAGAAAAGGCAACAAGGTGTTGCACTCAATCGCGCAGTCTCTTATTTCCCGCGAGCGGGACAGCCGCAAAAAATTATGAGTAACAGTGACTTTGGACTAATCGGACTGGCCGTCATGGGTCAGAATCTTGTGTTGAACGTGGAATCAAGAGGCTTTCAGGTTTCCGTTTACAACCGCACGACCAGCGCCATGCAGGAGTTTGTCGCAAAACATCCTGACAAAAAAATCGTTGGTGAAGAAACTCTCGAAGGTTTCGTGCAGTCCTTGGCATCGCCGCGCAAGATCATGATCATGGTGAAAGCCGGTGGTCCGGTGGATGCGGTGATTGAATCGCTCCTCCCGCTTCTCGACAAAGGTGACATCATCATCGACGGTGGAAATTCTCTCTACACCGATACCGAGCGTCGCGATCAATGGCTTGGTGATCTGGGTTTCCGTTTCATCGGTGCCGGCGTTTCCGGAGGTGAGGAAGGCGCACGCAAAGGCCCGTCCATCATGCCCGGCGGCCCGACATCCACCTGGGATGTTATGAAACCGATCTTCGAAAGCATCTCCGCAAAAGTCGACGGCGAGCCATGCGTCACCCACATCGGAACCGGTGGTGCGGGTCACTACGTGAAAATGATCCACAACGGCATCGAATACGGTGACATGCAGCTGATTTGCGAAGCCTACAATATTTTCAAAGCCGCTGGTTTCACTCCTGCGGAACTTGCGAAAGTCTTCACCGATTGGAACAACGGCGATCTTGAAAGCTATCTGATCCAGATCACCGCGAAAATTTTCGAACAAAACGATCCTGAAACCGGTAAGGCGCTTGTCGACGTCATCCTCGATACCGCCGGTCAAAAGGGCACAGGCAAATGGACGCTCATCAACGCCGTTGAAAACGCCGTCGTGATCTCCACCATCAACGCCGCGGTTGAAGGCCGTATCCTTTCCTCTATGAAAGACAAGCGCGTTGCTGCCAGCGCCTTCCTCAAAGGCCCGCAAGTGAAAATTTCCACCGAAAAAGCCGATCTCGTCAAAAAAGTTCATGATGCCTTGTTCGCATCGAAAATCATTTCCTACGCCCAAGGCCTCGACCTGATTGCTGCGATGGGTGAGGAAAAAGGCTGGGGACTTGACCTCGGTAAGATCGCTGCGATCTGGCGTGGGGGTTGTATCATCCGTGCTCGTTTCTTGAACGACATCACCGATGCGTATCGCAAAGACGCCAAGCTCACCAACTTGATGCTCGCACCGTTCTTTACGAAACTGCTCAACGAGTTCCAACAAAACTGGCGTGAGGTCGTTTCCATCGCAACGCTTGCGGGTATTCCGGTTCCGGCTTTCAGCGCTTCGCTGGGTTACTATGACAGCTACCGCAGCGCCGTGCTTCCAGCGAACCTACTGCAAGCCCAGCGTGACTTCTTCGGTGCTCACACCTACGAGCGCACCGACAAGCCACGCGGCGAAATGTTCCATACCGATTGGCCGGAGGTCATTGGGTGATTTTCAGAAAGGAACCGCGATTTTCAATCGCGACTGCAATGGCTATGACGAATAGCTCACGAGGTCGCGATTAATAAATCGCGGTCCCTTTCAAACCTCGCGCACCTCGTAGGTTTCCTCAGGCTGTTCTTCGATGATCCCGAGATAGACCAAGAATCGATCTGCGGTGTTGATGGTCAGTTCGAAATTCGAGTGGCTGACATTGAAGTTGAAGAAGCTGTGTTCTGCGGAATTGAAGTCGATCAATTGGCAGCGGTTGCCGCGCCATCTCATCCGGCGGCAGAAGCTTGCAATTTCTGCAAAAGGCGTGACCCGGTCTGATGTTCCGTGAAAGAACATCATCGGTGGGAGCTTTCTGCGGACTAGGCGGCTTGGGCTGAGCCTGATGCTCATTTTTTTGGTGGGGAAGCGATCGGAGTGCAGGCCTTTGGGAGTGGTATTGACCAGAGCGCTGAATAGGATCAGTGCTTTGGGGCGAAAGGGTGGAGCTAAGTCCTTATCTTTACGCATCGCCAGAAGCAACGAGAGGTATGCTCCTCCGGCCGCTCCACTGAAAACCATTTTATTAAGATCGATTCCCAGCTCTGCCGCGCTCGCATTGAGCCAATTCAGCGCGAAAATCGAATCGTCAATCGCATCAACAGGAGTGCTTTGATGTTTGGAGCTGACTCGATACTCGATACAAATCGCAACCATGCCGCGCGCTGCAAAGTGATGCGCGTGAGGTACGAATTGCGGAACCATCGACACATCCCAGAAACCGCCGTGAAAGAAAACAATGGCAGGCCTGGGAGTTGTTGTAGTAGCACCTTCGGAAAAAAATATGTGGGCAATCAGATCGAAACCGTTGTGGTTCACATAAACGTATGTGGTTGCCGATTTCAGAAGCTCTTTATCCCGTGATTCACCGATCGGAGCGATCCTTTGTAAAATTTGACTCATGGTTGATTAAGGCGAATCCCAACGAGTTACGAAACGCATGGATTTGTTTGTTGTGATTTCGGGGCATTTGTCCAATCGTTTTGTCCATGAAAAGTTTAATTCTCGCTTTTACTTTGATTTTTCCAGGTATTTCTATGGCGGAAGGAGCACTGAAAGCCGATCTGGAGAAAACCTATTCTGTTTGGCGCGATTCGATGATCAAAAAAGATTTCCGCCTATGGCAGCAAGTGACTGCGGAGCATCGCCAGGTGGAGGTGAAGAATCGGATTGTTTCTGAAAAACTTCCATTCCCTGCATCGGTTTTCAATTTGCCTGCGCCACCGCCACTTTTGAGCGGCTTGAAGTTTCTAACCGCCGCCCGCAATGGGCGCACCGCCAAAGCCTCTTATTTCGGCAAGATCGATTTTGGCGTGGGCGGTGAGCCAACGGACAACCTGCTGGTGCTATCATTTATTCAAAGCGGTGATGGTTTCCTTTACGATAAAGCTGATTTTGTGAATTTGACCGCGTTGCCCGAAGTTCGTGAAGAATTGGCAAAGGGTGATTTGACCTATCTCAAAGGAGTTCCGGAGGCACAGCCCTCTGGGATTGTTCCCGTTGCTCCGGTGGCGGTGCAACCTGCCACGACCCTTGCAAAGGTTTATGTCTTCTGCCCAGGAAGAGAAGTCGAGGTTTTGGTCAATAAAGTGAGCAGACACAAATTCATCAATGGCAAAGAGGCGGAGACGGTCATGGGTGGCGCTCGTGGCGGCTTGAACGAGGTCCAGTATGCGGTGACCAAACTCGAGGAGGGGACAGGCCAAGAGGCGATGACCATAAGGGTTTATCTGCTCTCGGAAGTTCAGAGTGTGAAGCCGATCAAGGTATTTGAATATCAGGTGGCCGAGAAAGGGGTCGCCGCACCTCATGGCACAGCTTATTTTGATCTGGATCAGTCCGTGCTCGCCAAGCTCAAAGGGAAATAATCCGGCGCCATGGACCTTTCAAAATGGCAGGATATGGATCCGCATCTCTTGGTCGGATTGCTTAATACCGAGTTAAGGAATCACTCCGAATCACTCGAAGATTTGGTGAAGACCCATGATATTTCCGAAGCCGGAATGATCGAAAAAATGCGTGCCGCGGGTTACGAGTATAAGCCGGAACAGAAACAGTTTCGGTGATGGAAAGCGGAAGCTTCGAGCGTTCAGATAAACAGCATTCTCCGTGACTCTCATGAATGATTGCCTATTTTCGAGGAGTTATGAGTCATCAACCATGAACCGTCCAACGGGCTTCTGAGTTTCTTTCGCCCTATGAATGCTTTCACTCTTGCCGTTGGCTCCAACAAAGACTTTAAATTCATCCAATATCCAAGTAAGCCCATGAAAAAAATTCTTCTGCCCGTCCTCTTCGCTTCAATCCTCTTGCCGTTAAATGCATCTGCGCAGTCCAAGAAGCTCAAAGTGTTTATCCTCGCTGGTCAGTCGAACATGGAGGGCCATGCGCGGATTGAAACTTTTGACTACATAGGGGATGATCCGGCGACTGCTCCGCTTCTCAAGCAGATGCGTGGCGCGGACGGTAAACCAGCCATAGCCGATCACACCTGGATCTCCTGTCTCACTGGACATTATGAAGGCAATGCCAATGGCGAAGGCACGGGCAAGCTCACCGCTGGCTATGGAGCAAGAGGCTCCAAACCCACCGAGGACGGCGGCAAGATCGGCCCAGAGTTCACCTTTGGCCTGACCATGGACGCTAAGTTCAAGGAGCCAGTCCTTCTCATCAAGACGGCCTGGGGTGGTCGCAGTCTAAACACCGAATTCCGTCCACCAAGCGCCGGCCCCTATGAATTCAGCGAGGCTCAGAGCGCGCAGATGCAGAAACAGGGCAAGGATGTTGACGCAGAGAAGGCCAAGAAGGCGCAGGAAGCAGGTCGCTTCTATAAATTCATGATCGACCACGTCAAAAGCGTGCTGGCTGATCCCAAGCGCGTTTGCCCAGCGTATGATCCCGTCGCTGGCTATGAAATTGCCGGTTTTGTCTGGTTCCAAGGTTTTAACGATTTGGTCGACGGCGGCACTTATCCCAATGGCCCAGATGGCAAGACCAGGGATTACTCGAACTATAGCGAGTTACTAGCCCACCTCATTCGGGATGTGCGCAAGGACTTGAGCGCGCCCAAGATGCCTTTTGTGATCGGTGTTCTCGGTATTGATGGTTTACAGGCAAAGGAGGGCATCGTTTCCTTCCGCAAGGCGATGGCGGCTCCCGCCTCGATGCCGGAATTCCAAGGTAACGTCGCGGCCGTGGAGACAGCACCCTTCTGGGCCGAGGAACTGGCGGTCATTGATGCGAAAAATGCAAAGGTCAAACAGATGGGGTATCTTCTTAGAGTGAAAGACAAAAATGCTGCCAACAAAGATGGAACGATGAATGAGGCTCAGCAAAAGGAATATCTCAAAAAGTTTCAGGCTGAAACGATAAGCCCTGAGGAAGCGGCCATGTGGACCCGTGGCGCTTCGAACGCTGGCTATCATTACATGGGCTGCGCCAAGACCTTTGCCCTCATGGGTAAAGCTTTTGCGGACGCGAATCTGAAGATGCTCGAAGCGAGATAAAGCCTCTGCGGTGGGTTAAGTTGCATGAGCAATCTCCAAAAGAGTAAGGAATTTCAAAGTCAGAGGTTGCGTCCGTGGGGCAGATCTTTTAGAAAACCGTAGTAATTATGGCTGTAGGATACACCGAAGACGACATCAAGAGTTTGGACTGGCGTGAGCACATCCGGCTCCGCCCCGGTATGTATATCGGAAAGCTGGGTGACGGCTCCGCCCCGGAGGACGGGATCTATATTTTGCTTAAAGAAGCCGTGGATAACTCCATTGACGAGCACATCATGGGGCATGGCAAAGAAGTGCGGATCGAGATCGACGATGAAGGCCGGGTCGAGGTTCGCGATTTCGGACGCGGGATTCCCCTCGGGAAACTTTTCGACTGTGCGGCACAGATCAACACCGGTGCGAAGTATGACAGCGAGGCCTTCAAAAAATCGGTGGGTTTGAATGGGGTAGGCATCAAAGCGGTGAATGCTTTGGCATCGTTTTTCGAAATTCAATCCTGGCGCGAAGGTGAAACCAAAGCTCTGGAGTTTTCCAAAGGCCAACTGACCGTGGATATGAAAAAACCACGCAAGGACGGGGGTTTGAACGGAACGAGATTGGCTTTTGAAATCGACCGCACGATTTTTCCAGCCAAAACCCGTTTTCGCGACCCGTTCGTGGAAAAAATGTGCCGGTATTATTCCTACCTGAATCCGGCGCTTACCGTCATATTCAACGATAAGAAATTCCGGTCCAAAGATGGTTTGTTGGATTTGCTGCGTGAGGAAATGGAAACTGAAGCGCTCTATCCGCCAATCCATCTCGTGGGTAAGGATATTGAAATCGCCTTCACGCATTGCGCGGAGAGCAGCGAGGATTACTACACCTTTGTAAACGGCCAGAATACCTCGCAGGGAGGCACGCACTTGGCGGCGTTCCGTGAAGCTTTGGTGCAGGTGATCCGCGGGTTCTACAAAAAACAATATGATCCATCGGATATTCGCGCAGGCATCGAAGCTGCGATCTGCGTGCGCATCATCGAGCCGGTATTCGAATCCCAAACCAAGACGAAACTGGGTTCCTCGACCATTGCTCCGGAGGGCGAATCTCTGAGAACGTTCATTGGAAATTTCCTCAAATCGTCCTTGGACAATTATCTTCACAAGCATCCTCAAGTCGCCGAAGCCATCCAGAAGCGCATCCTCGCGGCCGAGCGCGAGCGCAAGGATTTGAAGGGGATCCAGAAAATTGCCCGTGAGCGCGCGCGTCAGGCAAAAGTACACAATAAGAAATTGCGCGACTGCCGGGTCCGGTTTGATTCCAAGCACAAGCGCCGGGAGGAAAGCACCTTGTTTATCACCGAGGGTGATTCAGCATCGGGATCGATTACCAAGAGTCGGGATGTTGAAACCCAGGCCGTGTTTTCCCTGCGTGGCAAACCTCTAAATACCTATGGGCTGCCGCGTAAGATTGTTTATGAAAACGAAGAGTTCGCTTTGCTGCAGGCAGCATTGAACATTGAGGATGGGATCGAAGCTCTGCGTTACAACAAAGTTGTTATCGCAACCGATGCCGATGTTGATGGCATGCATATTCGTTTGTTGTTGTTGACCTTTTTCTTGCAGTTTTTCCCAGAGATGATTCGTGACGGTCATCTTTACATTTTGCAAACCCCCTTGTTCCGGGTGCGCAACAAAAAGGAAACGATTTATTGCTATGATGAAGATTCTCGCGTGAAAGCGATTGCGAAACTTGGCAAAAATGCCGAGATCACCCGATTCAAAGGCTTAGGTGAAATTTCACCCGACGAGTTCAAATTCATGATCGGTCCAGATATGCGCCTGGATCCTGTGGAATATGAGGAAGGAAAAGGCGTGAAAGAACTTTTGGCTTTCTACATGGGTAAAAATACTCCGAGTCGCCAAGATTACATCATCGAGAATTTGAGAGAGGATGTGGATCGGCAGGTGGCTTGATCTATGCTCGAATTGTCCAGTTGGTAATACTGCGCGATTGGGATTTTCTCGCTGCTTGTGTAGTTCTTTCCATAAAGAAGATGATGGCCAAAGGCATCTTGCGTGCTTTCGGCCTGACGGACGAGCAGATCGCGGGGGCGCTTCCCTAAAAGGATCTTGAATTGTTCCTGGCACAAGAAGTGACATGGGATGGCTCACGAAATTGATCATCTCTTTTGCTAGAGTTGGGATGAGTTTTCTAACATATTTTACCTCGAAAATAAATTTCCCGGGAGCCAGTTGTTTGGCGTTCGAATCATCAAACGAAAAATCCTAGCAAGGGTAGGCCCCAGAACCGGACAAGCTGTCTAGCTTGTCCACGCCCGCTGTGAGTTTGATGTTTTCTACGCAGTTCCCCGAACTTCAGGAAGCTGATACTACCTGTCCAGTTATTGCGGAGGGATGCTTTTTGAAATCTTTGCAGCGTCTGGTTTTTTCTTTCGGTATTGGTAGGCATTCTGGCTAAGCACGAGGTTTTCTCTCTGTTCGGAGGATTTTTCGGTTTTACTGCCGCCAGCTTCAAGATTGACTGCAAAAAGTTAGCGGTCAGATTGCTCTCCTGCGACTGACAAAAAACACCCTTGTTCCCCATGCAAAACACCCCTAGCAAAACTCATTCCGAAGCCAAGCCCAACCGCCGAATCGTGCTTTTCTGTGGCATTTTGCTGCTGGCCAGCCTCGGCTCAGTCTATGCCTGGAGCTTCTTCACCAATCCGTTGTGTGAAACCTATGGCTGGTCGAACATGCAGACCTCGTGGGTTTTTAGTTTGGCGGTTGCTGGTCTGGGTTTGTCTGCTGCTTACACCGGTCCAAAAGTATCCAAACTCGGATCTCGAAAGCTCATGTTCCGCTCAGCCGCCTTTTTCGCCGGGGGGTATCTGATTTCCGCTCTCGCTCTCCACCTCAAAAACCTGCCGCTGCTTTACCTCGGCTACGGAGTGATCGGTGGTATCGGTCTTGGCACGGGATATGTCACTTGTGTGACCACGATTGCAGGCTGGTTTCCAGACAAGAAAGGATTTGCAACCGGCTTGGTGGTGATGGGCTTCGGTATCGGTGCCCTGCTGATGAGCAAATTGATTGCTCCTTATGCACTCAGTGCCGCCAACAACTCTCTGCCCCACACCTTTCTGTACATCGGACTGGCCTTCTGTGTGATCATGCCTCTGGCCTGCCTTGGTATTCACAGTCCTCCAAGCTCATCCGCTAACGCGGCGCCTATCACAGTCGCTGAGACGATCCAGCACAATGCAGGGGTGCAGATCAAACTTTGGGCGGTATGTTTCCTCTATAGCCTCGCCGGTCTGGGAATCATCAGTCTTCAGTCTCCTCTCTTTCAAAAAATTGCAGGTGTTGCCGATCCATCCTTAGACAAACTGACGCTTGCGGCCATGGGCGCCACCCTTATTGGCTGGACCTCTCTGAGTAACAGCTTGGGTCGCCTCTTTTGGGCCTCCGTCTCCGACAAGATCGGACGCGTCAATACCTTTATTGCGATGCTCAGCAGCGCGGCTGTGGTCTTTCTAATCCTGCCCCATGTCCATTCGCCTGTTTTTTTCAGCATCCTTTTGGCTTATACCCTTGCTTCTTACGGTGGCGGTTTCGGTACCATCCCTTCGCTCATCAGTGACCTTTACGGACCCAAACGCATGTCCGCTGTGCACGGTAAGATCCTCACAGGCTGGGCTTCTGCAGGATTGATCGCGCCTCCGGCATTTGGTTATCTCAAGGATCATTATCCCGAGCATGCGGCCAACTATGCTTTTTACAGCTGCGCCATCGTTCTTCTTCTTTCCTGCGCTTTGGTGGCTACCTTCAAATCTCTCCACCTCAAGACCACCAGCATTCCGGCAATCAATCACGCCGCGGATGATCCGGATTGATGGGCATATGGCCTACTTCCGCTAATTCGGATTTTTTTTGCGGCTGGTTCAAACCGATATGGAATTTTCCCGTTCAAGTTTTGAAGCGTGTCATCATGGACGCCATGCCTGCTTCAGGTAAGGTGCGAGAATCTGAAAGACCAGCATGCTTACGCAGATCTTCAACAACCCTCTGCCATTCGAGTTCATACGTTTTTTATCTGGGTCTTTGCCAAGAATTCCAATGAC
>JBIIFS010000072.1:0-9423 GCA_044237185.1 Luteolibacter sp. | reverse complement strand
GCTGGCCTTGGAAACAAATTCCTGGCCAACATCCGTGAGACCGATGCGATCGTCCAAGTTGTCCGTTGTTTCGTGAATGATGACATCATTCACGAGCTGGGCTCCGTCGATCCGATCCGTGACATTGAGATCATCAATGCCGAACTCATCCTCGCCGATATGTCGGCTCTCGAGAAACGCCGCCATAGCCGCGAGAAGAAAGCCAAAGGCGGCGACAAGGAATCGAAAAAAGAAGTCGAGCTTATCGATATCATCATGCCTCACCTCGATCAGGGCAAGCCTGCGCTGACCCTCGATTTTTCGGAAGATGACCTAGAGATCGTCAAAGGGTTTTTCCTGCTTTCCTCAAAACGTACCATTTATGCCTGTAACGTTGCCGAGGACGAATTGGCATCCGCGGTTGAAAATCCGGACTCCCATCCGGAAGTCGCAAAGGTTCGCAAATCTACTGCCGAACACTCGGGTGCGCAAGCCGTGGTGATTTCGGCAAGGATCGAGGAAGAGCTCTCGGATTTATCACATGAGGAAGCTGCCGAATTTCTCGCCGATATGGGCGTGAAAGATTCTGGTGTTTCCAGTCTCATCCGCGGAGTTTACCACTTGCTCGGTCTGCGTACCTACCTTACCACCGGTGTTCAGGAGACCCGTGCATGGACCATCACCCAAGGTGACAAGGCTCCGGCTGCGGCAGGTGTCATTCACACCGATTTCGAGCGCGGTTTCATTGCCGCGGAAGTCGTGCACTATGACGATCTTGTTGCTGCCGGTTCCAAAGCCGTGGCGAAAACCGCGGGAAAAGTCCGCATCGAGGGCAAGGAATACGTCGTCAAAGACGGCGATGTGATCGAGTTCCGCTTCAACGTCTGATCAGGAAATTTTCAACGTGAATCCGCGCCGGCTTTGTCTTGGGGCTCGGTCGGGGTTTCGTTCTTGATGTCCTCTTTGTTAACCACCGCTTTCAGTAAGTCCTCGCCGGTATCTTTTTCATGCCGCGCGTTCGCTCCATAGAAAAAAGCGCCAGCGATTGCGATGAGTGCGAACAGGATAAAGCCTGAACCTATGGTAACCGCTTTGGATTCGAAATACTCATCCTCATCGACTTGATAGTCGTCGGCCGCTGGCAAGACGACTCTTTCCGACTCGGATGCCAACTCGGATGCCAACTCGGCAAGCTCCTCTTCATTGAGGGTGAATCCAAATTCAACGTCACCAAGTTTCACGACCATCTCCGTGTGTAAAACAACCTGCTGATGACGGATGCCGTCGATCTTGATCCCGTTGGTCGACCCTGCATCGATCAATTGATATCCGCCCTCTACCCGGAGCATCTCAGCATGCTTGCCGGAAACTGAGCCGGAACCGACCACAATATCGTTTTCAGGGTTGCGGCCAATGCTGACGACCTCTCTTTTGAGATCGAAACGATAAGGTTGCGGAGAATTTTCAGGGACGGTAATGGTGACGCGTGGCATGGAATTTCAGGTAATGTAGACACTTCTAAGGTAAAATTTCAGAATGTGCAGCAGTAAATTCCGCTTGGATCACAATTCTTTCCAGTTGCCAGCCAACCGGGTATCTGCTTGCTTTCCAGCACCATGTCAAACGCCACCAACGTCCTCTCCACCGGAATTGAAATCATCGGTTCTATTCGTTTTTCCAATGACATGATCATCGATGGGAAGGTCGAAGGTGAAATCACTTCAGACAAAGGCAAGGTCACCATTGGTGAGAATGCTCAAATCAAAGGCGACATCACAGCTGGCGAGGTCAAGGTTTTCGGTAAGATCGAAGGCAAAATTACCTCACATCGCTGCGAACTCAAAGATAAGTCCAAGATCAACGGGGACATCAAATCCAAGGTATTCTCGATGGAGGAAGGCGCCCAACTCACGGGTCGCACGGAGATCGGTGGCTGATGTGCCTGCCTTTCAGGTTAATCTACCGTCAGAGCAAATCTCTCGATATCGAGGCACTTGCCTGTTGATGGATCCGCCGAAACGATCACTCCGCAGAGTTTGACCGCACCTTTTGCGATAGGAAAACGCGTGGGCATTCCCGTCCTGAATCTCCAGACCACGGATTCGACGCAGCGCCCTAACACCGATTCCTCTGGCCCGCACATCCCCGCATCGGTCAGGTATCCCGTGCCACCGAGGAATATCGTTTCATCCGCCGTTTGCACATGGGTATGGGTGCCGACCACCAAAGTCGCCTTACCATCCAGCATCCTTCCCATGGCAATTTTCTCGGAAGTTGTTTCGGCATGGAAATCCAAAACGATCACCCTCACACCTTGCTCGTTCAATCGGTCGATTTCCTTTTCCACGATGATGAATGGGTTATCCAAAGGCGGTTGAATGAAGCTCCTGCCTTGGGCCTGGATCACGCCGACTTTGCATTTTTCCGTCGCCAAAACCACACTGCCGTTTCCGGGAGTTCCATCCGGATAATTGATCGGCCGCAACAATCGCGGCTCGGTTGGAAAATAATCCACAATCTCTTGCTGATCCCACACATGATCGCCAGTGGTAATCACCGCGGCACCGGCACGCAGCAGATCGATGCTAATTTTCGAGGTAATGCCTTTTCCCCCTGCCGAGTTCTCGCCGTTTACGATCACAAAATCGATCTGATGACGCGCGCGGATATCAGCCAAATTTTCAATCACCGCCTGACGACCCGGCTCGCCCACGATATCGCCCAAAAACAAGATGCGGATCGGTTCTGCGTTTTTTGTCTCACTCATTTCAAATCAGTTGTTCGTGAAACAATCTCACAAACAACTCAAAACTCTCTTGAAACAGTCACAAAGTCAATTTTTCGGCAACGGATCAGCTAGGAATCGCTCATGTTGGGAACGGATTGCGTCCTCGAACGGGGCGAAGCCCAAGGATTGCAGAGACCATTTGAGAGCGGCCTTGCGATCGCCTTGAGCAAATTTCAGCTCTGCCATGGTATCCAGATATGCCGCCTGCTCGGCAGACATATCGATGGCTTCCGCGAGATATTTTTCTGCTTCCGAAAGTTTGATTCCGGCGCGCGAAGCAAGCCAAGCGGCGGTGTTGCGGGAATTATGGGATTTTGGATATTTCAAGATCACTTCCACCATCAACTTCCAAGAGTCCGCAAACCACACTTCCAATTCCCTGTTCAACCCAGCCTCTCTGAGAGCTGGAAAAAAATTATCCGCCAGAACCCCGTCAGTTCTGAAATTCTCATGAATGGATTTCAGGGTTTGCAGCGCCCTTTCTTTGTTTTTCGGCAACATGGACATCGCCCTTGCAAGATCTGCATACATTCTCGACTTTGCAAATTCAGGTAGAGAATTTTCACGATATGCTTCACAAGCTTGGATGTGCACGACCACCTCATGGCAAGAAGCCGCCAAACTCCAGTTTCTGTCCTGCACGTATTTTTCCGCGCATTTTTCCAATGCGGTCAGAAAATCACCATCCGCAGGATCGGCCTCAAGCGCGGCTCGCTGAAGCCAGATGTCGGCTCGCTTTTTGTCACCTCCGTAGGTATAGTATGCGGCGATGCGTATTGAACTGGCGGCCGATCCAAGACACAACTTTTCAGCCATTTCATCATGCTTGCGCGCTTCCTCTATCATCCCGGCACGGCGCAAAGTCGCCGCCAAATGAGCATGGACTTCGGGAGATGCATGTTTTCTTTCCCCGGTATGCTCTAATAATATTTGAGCGGCTTCCTCCCATCGCCCTGCGGCAGTGAGATAAATGTCGATCGAGCCCCATTTGGCTGATTCCTTTTGTTCCTGATCAAGCATATCCCATGCTTTGAGCGTGTTACGGACATCTTGTTGCTGAATGCAAAGTGTCATAATCCGTCTCGCGTATTGCACCTTCAAATCTTTGTTGTTCTCGTCCTGAACGATCTTCCAGATCCGGTTTATCCATGTTTCACGTAACTTTCCGGGACTGCCGCTCATTTTGAAAATCGCCAACATGACCTCTAAAGCCTCTCTATCTTTCATCTTCGGATCGATTTCACGTATCCAACCCAACCATTCCATCACGATATCCTCCTCACCCAGAGCGGATGTGAAAACCTCACCCCAGCGTTCCCGATCTTCACCTGCCCACTTCGCGAGATGTTGAATCGTGAAATGCGGCGCTCCGATTTCACCCAAAAAGAGTCTCGATATCACTACCCAATAAACCTCCTGATCGCTTTTTTGAAGTTCTGTCAGCGGCTCTCCGAACGCATTCTCGAGTTCCTTATCCAGACCTCTTTTTTCCATAAACGCTGCCATCAGGGCCAGATTGAGAGCAACCGTATCCGAGTATTCTCCCTTTTTGATTTGAACAAATTGCTCCTGCACCCATTTTTCATAATCCGGCTCGGCCGGATCCAGTCCAAGAACTTCCAATGCCTTGCCAATCTCTTCTCGAGACAGGTAATAAAGATGAGCCATGGATGGATTTTCCTTATTACGGGACTTTTCCACCATTGAGAACTGGCCCAAGGATGCTAGGGAGCTCATCGCAAGATTTCTCTGTAATCGACTATTCGCAGTCAGGGATTTTACCAGCGGATCAAAATCACTTTTATTCACTTCCTCGCCACGCCAGCGCTTCAAAGCAATATCAATGTATGCCTGTTGGGCATGCTGCGGATTCTGATTACGATGTCCAGGCGCTTGGTTTAGCTCAAGCCAGGGAACCGGGTCTCCTTTCAGAACTTTGAGCCCGGCTAATAACTGAAGCTGATTTGTCTGCCCGGCCATTTCAATGGCTCCATCCAGATCGCCCTTCGCGCGCAGCAAATATCCTTTCCAGGTCTCGCGGCTGACATTTCCGGGCGGGCTCAGGTTCGCGAACTCTCGGCCCAGTTGTCCCAGACTCCGATACAAACAAGCCAATGCCATGAGCTCATCGTGATTCGAGGGTGCCATCCTCAATAATTCAACCGCGTCATCCACATCATTTGCAGCTATCGCCTCCCTCGCCGCAAACATTGCGACATCCTGAACCACAGATGCCAATTCTTTCTGCTCCTTCGGTTCTTCCATCGAATAGAGCTTCAATAACTGAAAATAAGCCCTTTCCTCCTTCAGGGAATTCAAAAGAGCCATCTTCTGCCCGGAAGACGCTTTTTTATATGATTCGATCAACGACAAGATAACCGCCGGTGTGTCACGGGTGATTTTCAACTGCACCTTACTGATTGCTTCTCTGGCTCTCATCGCCACTTCGGGATCATTCGACAGCGCCGCATCACGCAAAGCAGGCAAAGCCGCCTGTCCAGCTTTCCACAATTCCTGTGAAGCCTTCTCACGCACTTGGAATGTTTCCGATGCTAGATTCTTGATCCATTGTTCCAATGCGACATTCTCAGTCTCAGCCAGTGAAGAAACGGCGAAAAAGCATAGACCGGTCAGATTGACACAAAGAACTGAGAGGAAAGCTTTCATTTGAACCTAAACTTGAATCACCAACCGTATAATTCAAGCTCCGGAGAAAAAAAGAAAAACCGCTGTGCCGTCCTTGGAGCGATGAGCCACGTTCCGTTTACTCAACAAGTGGGATCGTCCAAAGGGTTGCATGTCTTCCTGAGAAGGCATGACAATGGCCCATCGGATATTGATCCCGTAATTTAATACATCGGTCCGGGCATGCTTCCAAAATAGTCGAACACAGCAGTAGGCGGATAATTTATCCTGACCCCGCTTATGTGCAATGGAAATTTCCAGAAACTCTCATGAAAAAAAATTCTCGCGCAGATGACAGCTTGCAACCTTTTCCACCTTCTCCCATCTTCAGCCCGTGTCCCACACCGCCGAGAAATCCTTCGAACTCATCAAATCCGCACACGAGCGTCAACGTCTCGCGCACGCATTCCTGATCACCGGATCCATCGGTAGCGGCAAAGAACAACTCGCCTCTCGCGTTATCTCTCTTGTCAACGGATCACCCGATACGGGTGGCATGGATCTTTTTGGCGAACCAACCGAAGAAAAAATCCTCCCGCTCGATGAACACGAAAACGGCTGGGTTCGTATCATCCGACCCCGATCAAAAAGCCGCCAAATCTCTATCGAAGACATCCGCGATCTCGAACATACTCTCCAACTCGCCGCACCATCCGGCGAAACAAAAGTGGGCGTCATTGTCGATGCCGATCGCATGAACGAAAAGGCCGGAAATGCTTTCCTGAAAACCTTGGAAGAGCCGCCAGACCGCACAGTCCTGATGCTCCTAACAACCAAACCCCAGCGTTTGTTGCCCACGATTCTCTCGCGTTGTGTTCAGGTCAATTTACTCGGGGGTCGAAGTCTTGATCTCGATGGCGGCGAAGAATTGGTCGCCGCGCTCAACCAAGCTGCCAAAAAAGGTTTCGGAAATCCCGTCACCGCTCTTCATCTCAAAGCCGTATTCTCGAATTTCCTCGTTACCAAGAAATCCGAAGTCGAAGCAGCAGCCAAAGCCGCAGCGAAAGAAGAATCCGCCGCATACAAAGACGCAACCGATGGCATCTGGCTCAAATCCCGCGAAGAATTCCACGATGCCGCCGCTCAAGCGGATTACCTCGATGCCCGCAGCCGCTACCTTGATGTCATCCTCGCCTGGCTCGCTGATGTCATCCGAATCAAGAACAACGCCGGCGGTCTGGATTTTCCCGACTCCGCTCCCCTCCTCAAAACCCTCGCCGATTCCGAAAGCATCCTCAAAATCAGCCAACGCCTCGAATCGCTCGAAAGACTTCGCCAAACCCTAGAAACCAACGCCTCGGAACAACTCGCTCTCGAGGTCGGTTTCCTAAAAACCTTCAGCTAAACCCCACATACTTTGTGAATTTCTTCATTACTGGAACAGATACCGGCGTCGGCAAAACCTATGTCACCAAACTTTTGGTCGAATCCCTTCGTGCCGAGGGGAAATACGCAGTCGGCTTCAAACCTATCTCCTGTGGCGATCGCGATGACGCAACCATCCTCGCCGCCGCTTCCGGAAATCTCGCGATCGACGAAGTGAACCCGCTCCATTTCTCATCCGGAGTCGCCCCACACGTTGCGGCTCTGTTAGAAAATAAAACCATCTACCCCGCCGAGATCATCGCTTCTTACCAAGCTATCTCGGAGAAATACGATCCCGTCATCGTTGAAGGCGCAGGTGGATGGGAAGTGCCGATCACGGAAAGTTATTTCGTCTCAGATCTCGCCAAAGACCTCAATCTCCCCGTCATCCTCGTCGCAGCAAACCGTCTTGGCGCACTGAATCACATTCTCCTGACCCTTGCCGCCATCCAAGCCAAAGGCTTGAAATGTGCCGGTATCATTCTCAACCAACTTGAGGACGAAATGGACACCCCGATGATCACCAACAAAGGCATCATCGAATCCCTGACAAACGTCCCACTCCTCGATCACATCATCCACGGTCAGGATTTCCTATCTCCAGAACTCATGGACCTCTTACTTGAGGTTTAGAGTTTAAAATTTAAAGTTTCATGCCCGCCAAAAACTTCCACGTCCGCCAAGCCGCTGTCTCCGCCCTCCGCGCCTGGGCCAAAGGCCATGACTATGCCGAAACCCTGGTCGATCGCCACGCCCAACGGCGCATGCTTTCTTCCTCCGACCGCGGACTGCTGCAAGCCATCCTGTTCGGAGTGCTTCGCCACCGCCGCGTTCTCGATCACTGGATAGCAAAACTCCGCCAAGGTAAACTCGACGCCGACACCCGCGATATTTTACGCGTCGGCCTCTGCCAGATTCTCATCCTCAACATCCCCGACCATGCCGCTGTCAATGAAACCGTTGAGGCTGGAAAAACCAGTGTCCGGCCCTTGATCAATGCCGTCCTGCGCAAGGCGATCACTTCACGAAAGCGCTTGCTCGAAGAACTCGATGACTTACCGCCAGCCGTCCTGCACTCGCATCCCGACTGGCTTTACAATCGCTGGCGTAAATCATTTGGAAAAGCCAAAGCCCTCTCCATCATGGAGTGGAACAACCAACCCGCCGAGACGTTTTTCCGCCTCAATCCTCTCATCCCCACCGATGCGGAAATTCCCGGAACACCTTGCGACCATTCCCCTGGCTATTTCCTGTTAGACGGCAAAATCCCTTCCAAGCTTCTCGCCGAAGGCAACCTCTACATCCAGGACCCCGCCACCCGCCATTGCGTCGAACTCCTCAAACCCAAACCCGGCGAAAAAATCCTCGATGCCTGTGCCGCCCCCGGCGGAAAAGCTTTTCTCATCGCCTCCGCCCTAGGCAGCGGCAAAGGTCTCACTTGTACGGATTCGAACGAAAAACGCATCCCCCGCCTTGAGGAAAACCTGGCACGGCTCGGCATCAACGCCGACGAAGTTTCCGTCCACGATTGGTGCAAGCCATCGCCCGAAAAGTTTCACGGAGCTTTCGATGCCATCCTGCTCGATGTACCTTGTTCCAATACCGGCGTGATTCGCCGGCGTGTCGATGTCCGCTGGAGACTTCAAACCACCGATATCGATCAACTCACCGAAATCCAAACCGCCATCCTCACCAACGCTCTTCCCTGTCTCAAGCCCGGCGGAAGAATCATCTATTCCACCTGCTCGATCGAAGAGGCTGAAAACGTTGATCTCGTCACCGCGTTTGCTAAGGAGCACAACCTTCGCTTGGAGAAAAGCATCCATATCACCCCCATCGATCACTATACCGATGGAGCATACGCCGCCCTTTTGATTAAGCCATGATTTGGCTCGCCTAATCCGCCTAAATCCGATCTTTTTGAACTTATGAAAAATCTCATCATGCTTCTTTTAGCATTCACGATTTTTGTCATCGTCATCGTCGCTGCGACACAAGTCTACTTGAGCAAAACCTCGGAATACTCGCGTGCTTCGAACAAATCTGCCGCATCTTCTCTAACGAACGGACAATGACGTAAGTTTGCACACGTAAGGCTGTCACATCAACCGCCCGTAAATTCCTTTCAAGGTCGCGCGCCATTTTTCCAAAAATATAAGATCGCGCATAATGATCCCGGGGTCGATCTGACTCTCCTCCACTTGCTGAAACTTTGCTGCACGCTTCTCGAGTTCTGAAACCACCGATTGCAAGAGTTCCTGAATCAACTCCCTCTGCTTGATAAGTTTTACCTCAACCATCGCTTTCACCAAGGCCGTCTTCGCGCCTTCGTTTTCACGGATCAAATGCTCCGCCGCAGCACCGACTTCCGAGACTTTCTGAAAAAGATCCATCAAGGCTCCTTCGATCTGCCCGCGTGGATCAAACTCCAAACCACTCACGGCCATCCATTCTTTCAACCGCTTCGCCGGACTCGACAAAACTTCCCGCGCAGCCTGCAGCTTGGCGAATTCCTGCTCGTCCCCACCCGAATCCGGATGCAACACCGCAGCCCTGACCCGAAACGCATCCCGTATCTCCTCATCAGAAATCATCAACCCAACCCT
>JBIIFS010000071.1:0-9467 GCA_044237185.1 Luteolibacter sp. | reverse complement strand
CCATTTTCATGCCTGGTGTGCGGTGATACAAATTCAGGAAAATCCTCTCTGATCAACAGCCTGCTGGATGAGGAGCTCTGTCCAGTCAACGCACTACCGGAAACACGGCAAATCATCCGTTTTCGACACACCGACGCCAGCCAGGATACAATCTCCTCCCGCTGTCATGAAAAATTCCTGACCGCGCCCGTTCTTCGCGATATCAATCCCATCGACACGCCCGGTATCAATGCTCTTGATGCCGAACGAAAACAAAACATCGGACACCTGTTTCCCGATGTGGAACTCATCTTATTTGTCTTTCCTGTCTCAAACCCATGGGGAGCATCGTCATGGAACCTGATCGCAAGTTTACCTGAATCCCACCAAAAACGCATCGTCTTCGTGATTCAACAATGCGACTCCGCGGAGGCTGCGGATATTGGCGTCATCATGGAGCATATGGCTGATCTATCGATGAAGCGCATCGGGATGACTCTTCCCGTCTTTCCCGTCTCCGCGAAGCTTGCTCGCGAGGCGAAGCGTAATGAAAACCTCAATCTCAAACTCTATCAGGAAAGCGGATTTCAAGCTCTGGAGCATTACATTTCCGAGCACGTTTGTTATTCTGAAAAACGGAAAGCCACACTCAAGGCATGGTATGACCAAGCCGCGACCGCTCTCCATTTGATTGATGATCAGATCGATCAGAACGCCAGACTCCAGAGAGTCCATCACGGGTTTTTAAGATCCCTTGAGGATGAAATCGATGCCATGCGCGAAAGCCTTGTTTCAAGACTTCCGAGCCACCTCACGAAGGTTGCCGAAGTCTTTCAAGATGAGGCAATCCTAGTGAGCGGAAAACTTACAAAATGGCTCGGCTTCGTGCGGTCGTTATTCAAGGTGTTTACGGGCGACAATACCGGCATCCGCATCGAGTCATTGCTCACGGAAAGACTTCGTTCAGCCGTGGAATCCGTTGCGGAAAATGACGGCAGCGACATCGTGACTGCCTGCCTCAAGCATTGGCAGGATCTCGGCGCGCGCATCAACGAATCCATCGGCTTGCCTATCGATACGTCCGCACCCATCGACGGAACCTTGGAAACGGCGCGGAAACATTTTGTCGAGCGCATCGGCAGTGCGGCACACCGGGCGATTGGCAACCTTCACGTGCGCAAAGATCTGGAACGCGAGCTTCGTCATCGCAACATGGCAATCAAGTCGTTCAGCGCATCCTCGCTCATCTTCCTGAGCATTGGAGCGGCAAACGGCGTCATGAACACCTATCTTCTCCCTTGGATCTTTTGTACGATTGCCCTGCTATTTTTAATCGGAGGTATGATCATCTCCATCATCACGAAATCACGTATCAGCCATGATTTTCGGATCACTCTATCGGAAACCTGCGGAGCATTTGCCGATGCCCTGCGTTCAGACTACGAGGATGCGATTCGATCGTTTTTTCAAGAATACACCTCATGCCTGGGCTCTATCAGAAAACACCTCGCACAAGAGGAGCGCAGCAACGGACCGAAACAAAACCGCTGGCAAAATCTTTTCCTCACGCTCAAGTCCATCGAACAGGATTTGTAAAAAACGAACGGTTGGAATCCTCAGCCCGTTTCCTCATGATGGCGACGATGGATCCATACACTTTGCACCAGGCCCAAAAGGAACATGCAAATCACCACAAAAGTTCCTGAATAACTCACCAGTGGCAGCGGAATACCTGTGATTGGCGTAAGCAAGACACACATTCCGATATTTTCGTAAATGTGTGCGAAAAAAAGCGCCACCACCATGCACGCGATCAGTCTTCCCGACATATCCCTGCTGTAAAACGCAATGAACAATCCCTGAACCAACAGCAAGGCGAAGCTGAGGACCAATAGCAGCACACCCCGGAAGCCCAATTCCTCCGCGATCACGGCAAAGATAAAGTCATTGTGGGCGGTGAGATGCGGAATGAAACGTTTGTCGTGAAGAGATCCCTGCTCAGAGGTCGCCATCCAACCCAAACCTTTCCATCCGGCCTTGCCAACCGCCATGGAAACGTTGTGGGGTGCGTAGCCGTCGCCCTTGATATCCACTTCCTGACCTTGATTCATGCGAATCCACAAATCAATCCGCTCAGGTCCGCGCTCGGAGACCAATGGCAAAACCACAAAATACATGATGGGTAAAACCCCATATGAAACTAAACCGATAAAACTCAGTATGCGGAAAGGAATCCCCGAAACCAACAATGCGACAATGACCACCGGAATCCACACGAGTGCGGAACCCATATCACCCATTTTCATCACCATTAAAAAGGGGATCGCCGAAGTCATTCCGATGACCGCAATCCTGACGAGAGGATTTCCGAGGCGATGATGCAGCTTTGGAAGATCCTGCATGAGCCATGCGATCATGATGATACCGGAAGTGACTCCTAGCTGCGCCGGCTGGAAGCTCAAGCCAGCAAGGGTAAGACGGTGCACATCATCGTCTGCTTTCATCGCCAACAACATCAAACCAAGGCTCACGAGATAGAGAGGAATTCCCAACCAACGTATCCATTTGTAATCAATCCATGCGGCAGCGAAATAAGCAAAGCTACCGATCACGATCCAGTTCTTCTGCATCCATGCGAAATATAAACCGGCAGAGCCATATTCCTTCAACTTGTCCGGACTCACCGGCAAGTGCCTTGCAGCGCTCTCAATCATGAATACCCCAAAAATGAGCAATGCGTACATCACCAGTACCATCACCCAATTCATCCCGAGTATTTTTCTTAAGAATGGCGTCATCCGTTTACGCTTCCATCGTTATCCCGCATCTGAATCTTGGCAAGCCGGCATCGACCGGGAAATGGATTGAAAAAATCCAGCGCAAAAAATCCCACATATCACCGCCATGAGGCGCCATCCGGATTAACATTCAAGCAATCGTCTCATTCTCATAAAAAAAGACGACTCGTTCCGACGAGTAGAAAGAACCGCCAAACCATAAAGCCCGCGAATCAGTTCCAGCCAAGCGGATCGTTTTCCCTTGAGTCATCGGTCCATTCCATCATTCGGATTCCATGCGGGTGTCTCTGGCAAGCAACTCGCTCATGGCGGAGGCAACTGGCATACCCTTGTATAAAATAGAATAAACCGCATCGATAATCGGAGTCCGGACATTCGCTTTACGTGCCAGTTCGTAAATCGAAAACGCACTGGGGACACCTTCCGCAACCATACCCAGAACCTCGGTCGCCTCTTGAAGGGTTTTTCCCTGACCCATCGCCAGACCCACCCGATGATTTCGCGAGTGCTCTGAAAAACAGGTGACAATGAGATCCCCCACCCCCGAAAGACCGGAGAACGTTTCAGGCTGTCCGCCCAAAGCCGTGCCGAGGCGTGTCATTTCCGCAAGAGCACGCGTGACGAGTGCCGCGACCGCGTTGTCGCCCAGACCCAAGCCGTGCGACATGCCAGCTGCAATCGCATACACGTTTTTAATCGCCCCCCCCAGCTCAATTCCCGCGAGATCGCCACTCGTGTAAGGGCGGAAATAAGGCTTGGTGAACAAATCCTGCAATGCGCAAGCAACCTCAGGATTCTCCGACCCGATCACCGCACACGTCGCCTGGCGCGCGGCGATTTCCTCCGCATGATTCGGACCGGATAAAACTGCGATGGGATTATCTGGGAAAACCTCCCGTAAAATTTCACTCATCCGGTCACCCGAGGTTCTTTCAATCCCCTTGGCACACGAAAGCAACACCGTTTGATTCGGCAAACTGCATTTTGCGAGATCCTCGGCAGCTTGTCGCGTTGCTCCGGCTGGCAGCGCGAATATCACCAAAGGATAGGTCACAACGGCGCGAATATCATTTGTCGCACGAACATGTTCCGGAAGTAGAATTCCTTTCAGATAACGCGGATTCAGATGCTTGTGATTGATCGATGCGATGCTTTCCGGATCACGCCCGATGATCAATACCGACTTCAGATCTTCTCCTAAAAGTTTGGCAATCGCTGTTCCGAATGAACCCGAGCCGATGATTGCTGCACTTTGAAATTTCACGGTTTTTTGCTGATGGGTTGGTCTTTCAATCCGAACTTCGATTCCTTACCCTGACGCAACCTCAGAATATTGGGTCGGTGTTTCCAAACTGCCAAAATAGCAATTACCACCGTGAAAAAAAACAGCGGTTTGTTCCAGGTGCCGGCCGTCCATAGACTGATTCCTGCGTCATTGACATGATAGCGGGCACCGAAGTGAGTGACGATGGGCAAGCAGACGGCAGCAACCATGCTGGCGACCGCAACGTAGCGCGTAAGGGCAAGCACAACGATAAATATCACGACAAGAACCCCCACGGCAGCGGGCATCAAGCCGATTAAAACTCCTGCGGATGTCGCGATTCCCTTGCCGCCTTTGAAACCAATCCATGGCGAGTAATTATGTCCCAAAACCGCGGCCAAGGCGGTGATGACATGAACCAGCTGTGCGGTGAACTGCTGCGGAGCAGGATACATGGCCCAATCATTTGGAAAAACCAGATCAAAGATGGGCACCCGACCTTCGACAGGAACCAAATTCACAGCGATGACTACCGGAACAAAACCTTTCAGCGCATCAAGCAACAAACAACCCAGTCCGTATTTTTTACCCACCACGCGAAACACATTGGTCGCACCTATGTTTCCCGAACCGTGCTGCCGGATATCAATCCTCTTCGCCTTGGCGATGAGTAAACCAAAAGGAATGGAGCCGAGCAGAAATGCCAGAACGGGACAGAACCAAAGTTGCATAAATCAAATGAAGTGGAAGGAACCTATTCCAAGGTAGCGGCCTCAATGATGACAGGCTCCACCGGAACATCGCTTGAAGGTCCGGGAGTGAGCTCGCCGCTCAGGGGATTAAGGTTCAGCAACTCTTGGACACCCGTTTTGACCGCCTTGATTTGATTCACCACATCCATTCCCTCGATGACCTTGCCAAAGACCGCGTAACCATCGTGACTCGGAAAATCGAGCGCTTCATTATTTGCCACGTTGATAAAAAACTGGGCGGTCGCGCTATTGGGGTCACTGGTTCTTGCCATGGAGATAGTTCCAACCTCGTTTTTTAATCCGTTCCGACTCTCATTCACGATCCCCTTGTCAGTTTTCTTCTCCACCAGCTTTCCATCCTGATGGGCAAACCCACCGCCTTGGATCATGAAGCCGTCAATGACACGGTGAAACCCCGTGCCGTTGTAATGTCCAGCGCTTACATATTTTTTGAAATTCGCGACGGTCACGGGCGCTTTCTCAGCATTCAACTGGATCACGATATCTCCTTTGTTCGTCTTTAACCGAACTTTGCTAGGTCCAGCGGTCTTATTAGCCTGACAGGCAGCTCCAAAAGAAAACGTAATCAGGGCGAGATAGCAAATGTAGCGACGGTTCATCAGACGTAGTTAACCCTTACCCGGGAATTTGGCAAGCAACACGAAACGCATTCAACCCTCTCAGTAAACAGGAGCCCCATATTGCTGTTGGGATCCGCCACCTGAGTTCTGCATTTTTTCCTTGGTCCAGTTGAAGCCCGCTTTGGTGTCACGCCAGACACCGATCATGGTGTTGCATGAGCTCAATGAAACCACGGTGGCGATCAGAAGAATCCATTTCATGTTGTGATGTGATGTTGTTTGAAAATTCGTTTTGTTGAAAAAAAGTTACCAAGTTTTGACCAAATCCTTGCGTTTCGCATCGGTCGGAATGTCGGCGCCCAAACTGTAAACCGCGACACGCTTGTTGTTCAATTTCGCATCATAATCGTAGGCGGTGCTGGGTGTGAATTCAAGCCGGCCATCGTAATCATAATCAAGAACGATGTAATACGGCTCACCCCATGGATCATACAGGCCAAGTATCGCATCACCTGTATCGTTGTAAACGATTCCGTCGCGGTTGCCTTTGTCGGATTCTTTGACTCCAAGGAATCGAAGTTTGCGATCATTCTGGATATCGTCGCTTTCATCTTCCATGCCGGATAGGATCTCAAGTAACTTGATGCCATTGGCTGAGTTCGTAACGTAGGGGGAATCACCATTATCCTCGTCCGGTGGAACTGTGCCGGGGATGGGCAGCGCACTGTATTCCGAGTAAAACTGCTCCACCGCATTCGCGACGTTTGTTGCGGCGGCCTGTGCGGTCACTTTTTTGGCTTTCTGCAGCGCTCCGAGGCCTACGGAAAAACCGATCGTTGCCAGAATGGCAATGATCACCATAACAACCAGCAACTCAACGAGCGTGAATCCTGATTGGGTTTGTTTGTTCAATGGGGTTTTCATGAAATTGGGATTTTGAAAATATAACCGAGTAACGATCCTATGGGAACTTAACCTTGCGCGACTTCGGTGGCAAACCAATTCAACGGACGGGCTATTTCGATTGTTCAAGCATCCGCAGCAACGGAATCTCCGCACGACTGCGAATTTCCTCGTCCATCTCGACCCGCGGCGACAAATCACGCAGGCAATTGCGGAGTTTCTCCAAGGTGTTCATTTTCATGTAACGGCAATCCGCACACGCACAACGATCGGTCGGCCCGGGAATTAAATTCTTATCCGGGCATTCACGTCGCAAGCGGTGGAGCATCCCGCTCTCGGTCACCACGATAATATTTTTCACATCGGTCTTCTTGCAAAAATCCACCATTCGCTCGGTCGAGCAGACCTCATCCGCAAGCAATCGGACGGCTTGGGTGCATTCTGGGTGAGCGACCACCAGGGCATCCGGATATTCCGCTTTGATCCGTTGGATCGAATCCCGTGTGAACTCCACATGGACATAACAAGAACCCTGCCAGAGATCCATTTTCCGGCCGGTCTGCTCCATCACCCATGAGCCGAGATTCGCATCGGGCACAAACAGGATGGGCCTATCCTGTGGAGCCAGATTGACGATTTTCACCGCATTGCCGGATGTGCAGATCACGTCACAGAGAGCTTTCACGCCAGCCGAGCAGTTGATGTAAGCGATCACGTAATAATTTTTGTCCGCATGTTCTTGCAGATAGGCGGCGAGTTGATCCGCAGGACAGGATTGTTCCAGCGAGCATCCGGCATCCTTGTCAGGAAGAACCACAATTTTACCAGGGTTTACGATTTTCGCGGTTTCAGCCATGAAATGCACTCCGCAAAAAACAATGACTTCGGCATCGGTCGCCTTCGCATGATAGGCCAGACCGAGGGAATCCCCCACATGATCGGCAACGTCCTGAATGTCACCTGTCTGATAATTATGAGCCAAAATCACCGCCTTGCGCGCGCGTTTCAGCTCCAGAATCTCCTCTTTCAAATCAAGCGCAACTACCATTCCCCAATCTTTGTGGCGGAAGAAAAAGATGCAAGAGCCAATACACCGGGATCACTCGTCAACAGCCACCTGGACGACCTCCATGAGTCCGGTATGCTTTGCCCCCGCGCGCATCACAAGACCACTTGCCCGGGCAAGTCCTTGCAAACGCGCTTTCCTCTCCAGAATGATCTTCTCTACACAGGTAATGTTTCCCCTTACTTCACCATCGATATAGGCAGTACGTGCTTTGACTTCTCCCTGGAATTCAACTTTCGCACCCCTTTCAACGCACAACTCATCGCATTGAACATTTCCCACAATCTTGCCGTGACTTCTGATCGTCAGTTTCCCCGAACATTCCACCGAGGCAGATAGCTCACCGAGCACGAGAAGATCGTGACACTGGACATTCACTCCCTGGATCGCCGCTCCCTTAAGCACCATGACATTGCCGCGTGTTTGTATCTGCCTCTGCCACGCCTGATCGATGGTGTAATCCCGCAAACTGATGTAGCTACCGCATTTTGCACATTGAGTGGATTGCGCATCGGGAACCACATGGAACAGGTGACTGCAGTGGTAACAGTGCAACTTGCGTTTGACCGGCTCCTTCCTGGCAAAGCGCTTGAAAAAACGATCCAACAAACCCGGTTTGGCCTCTGTCTTGGGAAGCTCCTCGGCTACGGTCGGGTGCTGAACAGGCGGGCTATCCAAAGTGGCCAGACGCGTCGCATATTTCGGTGGAACGACCACTTTTTGATCCGTCACACTGATATATTGACCACAACCCCGGCATACCGTGGAAACCACGATCGATGGTTCATTCTGGCTATGCTCACAATGCGGACACATCACTTGGATGTGTCTGCGATCCGCATGTGCGTCATCCCCCATACTCTTGGTAATCCTCCTTGAGTTCGGATGTAAACATCAACGTTTTGGAAATCACTTCTCCGCCAGCAACGGCTGGGTGACTGCAGCCGCGGCTTGATTAGCAATGGGCTTGAGCTCGGGTTGTGATGGCGCGACCTGGGTCGGCGTTCCCACCGTCGATTTTCCGACAAAAATCGCCCCGGCATCGATCGTGAGAACCTTTGCTTTGATATCTCCGACCACTTCGGCGCTTGATTTGAGCTCGACCCGCTCGACGGCGGTGAGATTTCCATGAATCTTGCCATAGACGATGACCGATCCCGTCTTGACCTCGGCTTTGATTCTGGCGTTTTCTCCAATGGTCAAATTACCCGTCGATTGTATATCCCCTTCGATTTTACCATCAACAATCAGATCATGCTGAAACTTGACGGTTCCTTTGATTTCGACATCAGAAGAAAGAACATTGCGAGTGCTGGATGACGGCTTGGGCGCAGATGGTGCAGTGCGATCACCACTGAAATGCGTGGTTTCCATGGCTGGACGTGGCTCAGTTACGGGTTGTAACGGCTTTTGCGATTCGCTTGCTTCTTGGCCTATGACTTTTTTAAACACGCGAAAAAGTAGTCTCCTGCTGGCTGAAGTGTCAATCCGTTTCCCCCGCTAAATCTTATTGTCCGGCATCTTTAACGGCAGGAACTTGGAGTGGCGGAACTTCCTGACCGGCCGCTTTCAAGGCATCGCCAACATTCTTGATTTCAACCTTGTCCGAGACATTGCCGCCCGCATCGATGATTTTCGTATCCAGCGGCTTGGCTGGGGCTGCAATTTCCACAGGGCTTGCCGCTTTGAGCAACAGGCGGCGTGACACGGCATCCTGGGTTGCCTGGATATTGTCGGAATAATCTTTTTCCACCGTCACGTAGGCTTTTTCCGCGGCCTCGACATCGCCTTTTGCCGCAGCCAGATCGCCCAATGAAATCCAAGCATATGCAGCAAGATAATGAGCTTCCGGATTCTCGGTAAGCTCGGTGAAAAACTTCTCCGCTTCAGTCGTGTTTCCCTGACTGAGAAGCTTTGAGGCAAGGCTTGCAAGCGCACTCGCACGAGCGGGGTGAGCTTCAGCCGATTCGACAAGTCCATGCAAGGTCTGGATAGCTTCGTCTTTCTTGCCTTCCGACCATTGCTTTTCAGCGAATAAAATTCTGGCGCTTCCCGCTGCCGCAGTGCCATCGAAATTCTTGAAAACACTCTTTAGATCCGCCGCTTCCGTTTTGCTGACCAAAA
>JBIIFS010000070.1:0-9469 GCA_044237185.1 Luteolibacter sp. | reverse complement strand
GTACGAACCCCGGCAGTATCGATACTTACGACGGAAGGCACTACAGCTTGCGTAAGTTTTGCATATTCCTGATTGAGACGTGAAAGAATTTCTACATCACTCAGATTCAATGTTGGTTTTGTTCTTGGAGTAAATGTTTCGGATGTTTTTCTGACATTAGAGCTTAGAAATTCCGGAATAAGCGATTTAAAATCACCGCCTATTTGCCAATTTTTCAACAGTGTGACGGAAACAAAAAAGATCACAAACACACAGAGCAAAAAAAAGATGCGTTTGAGGTTTACTGACATGATTTCAAAAAGACGTCGCAATATGGCAGGATGAATATATTTTTCCAAGCGCGAATGGGCTTATTTGAGCGATGTTGAAGGGTGGATGAGAATTCCGTCCAGAGCTTGCATCATGATGAGTATTTTATTTTTGAACTTATAAGATCATCATCTTCATAATGTGTATAAACCCAATTTATACGCGTTCCACATTGCAAGTGTTAGCGTTCCACAGGAATGATAAGTCGTGATCTTGAACGGATGGATGCCTGTCAACTTCGTTTGATTTGTAAGTCTGAAGGAGTTCTTTTCATCATATCACAAGTTTTTGGGGCTTTATTCACAGCTTATTCGTGCTGATGATTGCGGGGTTGAAACGAATCATTATTACAGGTGGAACAGGTGGATTGGGACAATGCATCCGCCAACGGTTTATCACGGCTGGATGGCAAGTGCTTGCTTTGGGTCGTGAGGATCTCGATTTGACATGTCCATCAGCGGTCGAAACTTTTTTTTCTAAAAACCCTTGTGATTTGTTGGTTTGCGCGGCTGGAGCGATATGTGATCAACCGCTTATCAAAATGAATGAATCTGTATGGGATGAAATTCTTGATATTAATTACTTAGCTGCAAAGAGATGTGCTCTTGCTGCCATTGCCTCGATGATGAATAAAAATCAAGGACATGTGGTTTTCATCTCGAGTTATGCGGCATATCACCCGGTGGGCGGTCAAGCGGCCTATGCCACAGCGAAAGCCGCTTTGCTTGGGCTAACGAGGGATTTGGCATTTGAGCATGGCCCTAACCATATACGTGTGAATGCGATTTTGCCTGGCTTCATGGATACGCCAATAACCGAAAATGTCTCTTCTGAACGAAAGCGTGAAGTCCGTAAATCCCATGTCATGGGACAATTTAACACACCAGCCATCGTGGCCGATTTCATATGGTTTCTTGAGGAACGCATGCCCCATACTTCTGGGCAAATTTTCCAATTGGATAGTCGTCCATCATTTTAAAAAATCATCGTCGAATTTCTTGACAGTATAGTCAGCAAAATGCTTTCTTGCCTCCCCGCTGCTTGCGGTAATGCACCCTTAGCTCAGCTGGATAGAGCGTCTGACTACGAATCAGAAGGCCGGGAGTTCGAATCTCTCAGGGTGCACTTTTTTCCTCCGCGCAGCTTGTGTCTGAGTTGTTGAGTTGTTGAGTTGTTGAGTTGTTGAGTTGTTTTTACGCAAGTCACTGAAATTCAATGTCTTATGGTAAGGCGCCATCACCTATAACGCCCTATCAAATTACTGATCTGCACGCGTCAGCTTATCCAACCAAATCACCAAAATAGCAATATCCGCTGGGGTGATTCCTGGAATACGTGCTGCCTGACCGACCGTATGCGGCCGTATCTCAGAAAACCTGACCCGCGCTTCTTTTTTCAATGCGGGAATTAAATCGAAATCGAGACCCGATGGAATTTGCCTTTCTTGCTGGCGCGACATCCGATCGATTTGTTGCTGCTGACGCGAAAGATGGCCGGCATATTTAAAATCAGTTTCAATTTGTGGCCAGTCGGTTTCGGAAAATTCATTGCGTAAAGCGTCGGGCAAATTCTCCCACGAGCTATCCACACGGCGCAACCATTGATGTAATTTCACACCTTCGTAAGAGGCATGGCGTATCCATTGATCAGCGCGTTCCATCTCCGCAACTTTAATTTGTAGCCTCTTCAAGCGCTCTCCAGCAACCAATCCTATGTCTGCCCCTCTTTGGGTTAAGCGCAGATCTGCGTTATCTTGTCGCAGTAGCAAACGATATTCCGCACGGCTGGTAAACATACGATATGGCTCGGTGCAGCCACGGGTTACGAGGTCGTCGACCATCACGCCGAGGTAGGCTTCTTCCCGTCCCAAGACAAAGGCGGGTTGACCCGCAGCCTTCAGGGCGGCATTCGTGCCAGCGATCAATCCCTGCCCTGCTGCTTCTTCATATCCAGAGGTTCCGTTGATCTGCCCTGCAAAAAATAAACCCTCAACTCGCTTGGTTTCCAAGGTTGGTTGGAGTTGAGTTGGTGGGCAGTAATCATATTCCACAGCGTAGCCCGGACGTAGAATTTCACATTTTTCCAAGCCAGGAATCGTGCGCAGAAAGTCCAACTGGACCTCGTAAGGCAGAGAAGTTGAAACCCCGTTGACATAGAATTCCGTGGTATGCCGGCCCTCCGGTTCCAGAAAAACCTGGTGCCGTTCTTTTTCAGCAAAGCGCACGACCTTGTCCTCAATCGAAGGGCAATAGCGTGGACCCGTGCCCTCGATCACACCGCAATACATCGGTGATTGGTGGAGATTGTTATGGATGATTTCATGGGTTTTGGCGTTGGTGTAGGTCATCCAACACGGCATTTGTTCCACGTGGAACTCGGGATCACCCCAAGGGTTCAGAGTGAAAATGTCATGGGGCCTCTTGGTAATGGTATCTGCCAAGTAACTGAACTTTGGCACAGGAGTGTCTCCGTCCTGCCGATCACACTTTGAAAAATCCAAGGATCTTCCCAACAAACGACATGGCGTGCCGGTTTTGAACCGAGCCACATCAAAGCCAAGTTCTTTCAGAGAATCCGATACCGTAGAGATCGCGTCCCCCATCCTACCGCCTTTCTCATTTTTCAGGCCCACATGCATGAGCCCACGCATAAAGGTGCCTGCACTGAGGATGACGGTTTTACCACAGATTTCCATGCCAAGGGAGGTCAAGATTCCGGTGATGCGTTGTTCACCATCCACCAAAAGCTCAGCGACATTTCCCTGATGCAACTCGATCCCGTTGGTCGATTCCATCTGCGCCTTGGCTCGAAATTGGTAGGCCTTCTTGTCGCACTGGGCCCTTGGTGCGCGAACCGAAGGACCCTTGGAAGCATTTAGCATCCGCCATTGGATACCAGTCGCGTCGGTATTGAGTCCCATGAAGCCGCCCAAAGCATCGATTTCCCGAACCATGTGACCCTTGCCAAGTCCGCCGATCGCGGGGTTGCAGGACATTTGTCCGATGGTGTCGAGGTTCTGGGTGAGGACGGCGACTTGAGCGCCAATTCGGGCAGCGGCGAAAGCTGCCTCGACTCCGGCATGGCCAGCGCCGATGACAATCACATCGTAGTTTTTAGGGTAGCGGAACATGGGAAAGAGATTTCACCTCGGAGACGCAAAGGTCGCAGAGGAACGCGGAGGAAGATTTAATTTTATAAAAGTATGGAAAGACAGAGACTCAATGATGATTAAAGATTTTTCAATTACATTACATTACTTTGCGACCCTCTGCGACTTTTGCGTCTCCGCGGTGAAATTCATACTGGCGATAAAAAACGTTCCACGTGGAACACTTAGGCGTTGGCAACCGCGACAAGCACGGCTTTTTGGGCATGCAGTCGGTTCTCAGCCTGCTGGAAAATGGTATCCGCATGAGCCTCGAGAATTTCTTCGCTGATCTCTTTGCCGCGATAAGCAGGCAGGCAGTGGAGCACGATGTGGTTTGGGGCGGCGTATTTGAGCAAATTTGAGTTCACTTCAAAACCCGCAAATTCAGCTTCTTTCTCCTTTTGGTTTTCCTGCCCCATGGAGAGCCAGACATCGGTATTGATGACATCGGCTCCTTTCACCGCCTCCGCGGGGTCGGCGGTGATTTTCAAACCGTCATGGTTAAGAGCTTTGATGAAATCGGCTGGAGGCTGGCAAGCGCTTGGCGAGGCGATGGTGAGCTCGAAATTAAGAATTTTTGCCGCCCAAATCCATGAGCGGGTCATATTGGAAAAGCCATCGCCGACGAAGGCGAATTTCTTCCCCTCCCAACCCCCGAGTTTTTCTTTGACCGTCAAAAGATCGGCAAGGATCTGGCAAGGATGCTCATCGTCAGTGAGAGCATTGATGACGGGAAGCTTCGAGTATTTGGCAAAATCGATGATATCTTGTTGGGCAAAGGTCCGGATGATCATGCCGTGAACCATTCTGCCTAGCACGCGCGCCGTATCTTTGATGGGTTCTCCGCGTCCGAGTTGGATTTCATTTCCTGAGAGAAACATGGGAAATCCGCCAAGTTCACGGATGCCGACTTCGAAAGACACGCGTGTACGCGTGGATGATTTCGTGAAAATCATCGCCCAAGTCTGACCGGCGAGAGGTTGGGACGAGTGATTTCCACGCTCGGCTTTCAGGCTCTGGGCGTTGGTGATCAGGCTGGAAATTTCAGCCGCGGTGAGTTCTTCAATGGAAAGGAAATGTTTCATCTGAGTCTGAAGGTCTAAAAATCTGAAGTTCCTATGGTTCGAAACCGTCTTAGGCGTAGGTGGACAGGATCCTGTGAATGATCGCCAGGGCCTCGTCGATTTCGGCGTCCGTGACGTTGAGTGGTGGCAGCAAACGGAAGGTTTCTGGGCCGGCCGGAGGCACGATGAGGCCTTCAGTCATCAAGGATTTGACGACCGTGAGGGCGGGCGTTGAGCCTTCTGGAGTTGGGATGAGATCGGGGCGCAGACCAATTCCGAGCAACAACCCGAGACCACGGACTTCGGTAATGACCGGCAGGTTCCAGGAAGCGATTTCCGTGCGGATTCGCTGCTCTTGGTGAAGCGCGTTGGCGGAGAGATTTTTTTCGCGGATTTCGCGTAGGACTTCGAGGGCTGCGGCGCAAACCAAGGGGTTGCCGCCATAGGTTGATCCGTGGGAGCCAGGTCCCATAAGAGATGCAAGGGTTTTTCCGGAATCATCGATCACACGGTCGCTGAGCCAGAATGCTCCAATTGGGACGCCCCCGCCCATGCCTTTTGCCCATGAAATACCGTCCGGCTGGATTTCCGGTGCGATGGCGCGCCATGCCATGGCTTGGCCACAGCGACCGAAACCGGCTTGGACTTCATCGAACATCAACAATAAATCGTGTTTTTCACATAACGCCACAAGCGCTTCTAGGAACGCTTTGGAAGCGACATGCACCCCGCCCTCCCCCTGTATGGGCTCGAGCAAGAAACCGATGGTTTCTTCGCTGACCGCATTTTCTAAGGCGGAAATGTCATTGAAAGGAAGATACCGAAAGCCCGGCAACAAGGGATCGAAACCCTGTTGGATCTTTGCTTGGCCTGTGGCAGCCATGCTGCCGAGAGTGCGACCGTGAAAGGATTGTTGAAACGTAATGACTTCAAAACGCGGCTTGCCGTTCGTTTGTGGCTTGTGATGACCGTAGCGGCGCGCGGATTTGATCAAGCCGTCATTGGCTTCCGCGCCTGAGTTGGAAAAGAAGATTTTGCCAGGCAACCGGATATCAAGCTGGTTCATTTCTTGAGCCATAACTCCTTGAGGCTCATTGAGATACAGATTTGAAACATGCATCAGCTTGGCGGCTTGCTGCTGGATGGCCGTGACCAAACGTGGATGGCAATGCCCTAACGAACAAACGGCAATACCCATACAAAAATCCAGATATTCCCGTCCCGCATCGTCCCATACACGCGCTCCCCTGCCGGAGACAAGCGTGAGAGGAAAGCGACCGTAAGTCGCCATCACGTGATCGTTGAAATTTTCAGTGGTAGTCATGCTCCGTTCCGAACTCTTCCGGAAAGGGGCGGAGCCTATACACTTCCAACGAAATAGCAAATCACTTTCGATGAACCTTTTGGCTTCAAATCGTCCGACTCATTTCCGTTATGGGTCATATTTAATCCTCGGGATCGAATTTGGCTTTCCCTAATGCGCTTGATCCGCTGAAACTCCAGCTGTTTTATGTCCAATCCTTTCCGCGAAGATCTTGTTTCCCGTAATCGTCCTGAGCCATGCACGGTGGTTATTTTTGGAGCAACCGGAGACCTCACTCACCGCAAGCTGATTCCTGCACTCTACAACCTCGCCGTCGATGGTGAGTTGCCGACGGGAGTGAATATCATTGGCTTTGCCCGCCGCGAGAAAGCCGATGATGAATTCCGCAAGGGCCTTGAGGAGTTGAACCGCAAGGTTTCCCGTAACGGCCACGATGAGGAAGTTTGGAATCCATTCATCAATAGCGTTACGTATCATCAATCAGAATTTTCCGATGATGCCGGATACGCATCGCTTGCGAAACGCTTGGACGAGATCGATGCCGAGCGCGGGGGCAAGGGCAACCGCTTGTTCTACATCGCTTCCGCTCCGGAGTTTTTTGATGACATTTTACTGCATCTGAAAAAAGCCGGACTCAACGAAGCCAAGCCAGGTTGTTGGGCGCGCGTGATTGTTGAAAAACCTTTCGGCACCGATCTTAAAACGGCACAGCATTTGAACCACGTCGTTAACCAAACGTTTAACGAATCCGACACCTATCGTATCGATCATTACCTTGGCAAAGAAACCGCGCAGAACCTGATGGTGTTGCGTTTTGCGAATGCGATCTTTGAGCCTTTGTGGAACAGCAAATACATCAGCCACATCCAGATCACCTGTGCGGAAAATCTGGGCATGGAAGGCGGACGCGGAGGTTACTATGAAAAATCCGGGGCGCTGCGTGATATGGTGCAGAACCATTTGTTACAACTTCTAAGCCTGGTTGCGATGGAGCCGCCGACCGATCTTTCCGCCGATGGTGTGCGCGATGAAAAAGTCAAAGTCATCCGTTCGCTGCGTCAATGGGACACCCCGGAAAAAGTCGCGGAGAACGTCGTGCGCGCGCAATACACGGCTGGCCACGTCGATGGCAATCCCGTTCCCGGTTACCGCGAAGAAGATCGTGTATCAGCAAGCTCGGAAACCGAAGCTTATGTCGCGGTGCGTCTTTTGATCGATACTTGGCGTTGGAGTGGAGTGCCGTTTTACATCCGTATGGGCAAACGTCTGCCGAAAAAATCCACAGAGATTTCCGTCCATTTCAAAGACGCACCATCCGTGCTTTTCGGGGCGCTTCCCGGCGGCGTTCCCGGCGGCAATGTATTGGTCATTCGCATCCAGCCTGACGAAGGAATCTCGCTGCGCATGGTCTCGAAAATTCCGGGCACCAGTTTGCGTCTCGAGCCTGTGAAAATGGATTTCCATTACGCCACCAGTTTCGGCAAAGGCAGCCCGGAAGCTTACGAACGCCTCATCCTCGATGCCATGGCTGGCGATGCCACCTTGTTTGCCCGCCGGGATGAAGTGGAAGAGGCCTGGCGTTTTATTGATCACATCGAACGCGCATGGCATGAATCTGACAACAAACCGCTCATGGCGGAGTTTGTGGCCGGTTCATGGGGTCCTCGTGAGGCGGATGAAATGATCCAAAAAGACGGTAACGCATGGCGTAGGCTGTAAGTGCCTGTTCAACTGATATCCGATGCCGAAATGAGCTCAAATTTTCCCAAATCCTGCCCTGAACTTGGCATTGAAGTTCCGATTTCCGAAATCGAACTTGAGCTGCGTAAGCTCTGGGAGCAGGACGAAGCGCGGACGAATGCCTCACTGATGAACTTGGCGGTTTATTCGGAAAAGCCAGGATCCTTGTTGGAGAATTCCCGTATCATCAACAGCCTGACCCGCGACAACGCCTGCCGCGCGATTCTCGTGGAAATCAACCGTGAGGAACCTGCCAGCCTTCGCGCATGGATCACCGCACATTGTCATCTCGCACAGGGCCAGAAATCGGTTTGCTGCGAGCAAATTTCCTTTCGCCTAACAGGCCGTGTCACGGGTCGTTTTCGCAACACGGTATTTTCTCACCTGAACTCCGATCTTCCTCTCGTCTTTTGGTGGCAGGGTGAACTTTCGGATGTCTTCACCGAGCGCCTCGCGAGCGTGATAGACCGGCTCATCATCGACAGCTCGCTCTGGAGCCAACCGCAGGTTTCCTTTGCTCGTATTCTCGAAGCGCTGAAGGCCAATCCATCTCTCGTTGTGCAAGATCTCGCATGGACCCGCTGCTGGCAGTTCCGTGTTGGCATCGCCAGTTTGTTCGATGATACGGTTGCCCAGAGCGCCCTTGAGGGCATTGATCAAGTCCGCATCAAACACAGCCCATCGCATCGCAACACCGCGCTCCAAATTATGGCATGGCTGGCCGTTCAAGCAGGTTGGAAACATCAGGGAAATCTCACCTTCGAATCCAAAACGGGCCTTAAAATCCATGCCCAGATCGAGTCATCCGGCGATTCCGCGCCACTCGGCATGGTCGAGCTTTCATCGGGAAAAGTGAATGTCCGAGTGAGCCACGAGAAAAATTCCATACATCTTTTGCGTGAAATCGAAGCCGGTGATTACCACGTCACTTCACTCTCGCCCGCCGATCCCGAAGCCTCTCCCGATCTCGTTGCCCAGCAACTTTCCCGAGGCGGGAAAAACTCATTGTTTATCAAGATTCTGCCGATGTTTTTGGATCTCTTGAAGTGAGGCAGCCCCTACCTATCGGGGTTAAGCGACCGTGTCTTGTGGTGGACATATTGAAAAGAGCGCGTCGGTGTCATGAGCACCGCAAGAAAAAAGACTTTTAAGGATAAAAGTTTCTGCCCTATAAATATGAAAGGTTGCCGCGTGGCTGGCGTAACCTAAAACTCCAGTTTATTCATCAACCGCCGAACATAAATTCCCTATGTCACTTGAATTCACCAACCGTCGTCATTTTATCGCAACCAGCACTGCGGCCGCTGCTGTCATGTCTTTTCCCAACGTTCTGCGCGCGCAAGAAGCTGCGAATCAAAAAGTGCTCAAAATCGGTCTGATCGGTTGTGGCGGTCGTGGGACAGGCGCCGCATCCCAAGCCCTCTCCGCAGATCCCAATGTCCAGCTCTGGGCAATTGGTGATGTATTCGCCCCACAAATCGAAAGGGCTTTGCAAGAGCTCAAAAAATTCGCTGGCAAAGTGGATGTTCCGGAAGCCCGTCAATTTTCGGGCCTGGATGCTTATCAGAAAGTGATCGACAGCGGTGTGGATGTGGTACTGCTCACGGCCCCTCCGGGTTTTCGTCCCCTGCATCTCAGAGCCGCGGTTGAAGCTAGCAAACACGTTTTTGCAGAGAAGCCCATGGCGGTCGATATGGCTGGAATCAAATCCGTTTTGGAATCCGCAAAAATCGCCAAAGCAAAAGGCACCACTTTGCAACACGGTTATTGCTGGCGCTTTTCCCCGAACACACGCGAGGGTTATGGCAAACTTCTTGCCGGTGAACTCGGCCGCGTCGTTTCGATTTATGGAACTTACATGGCGGGTGTTCCGAAGCCGTCCAC
>JBIIFS010000069.1:0-9580 GCA_044237185.1 Luteolibacter sp. | reverse complement strand
CTGCTCGTATTGGGCCGTTGCGCCGGATATCTCGGCCATGACTTGCTTAAATGGTTGCCCTTCCTCCCAAAAAAGAAAACATATCCCCCGTCAAGCCCTCGTGCAAACCACAAGGGCGTCACCCTAGACGTTTGAACCCCCCTCACGCTTATATCCTCTTTATGACCACTGAATCTGATCAAAAAAACGACTGTTCCTCACGCTGCCTCCCATGGTGCATCACGATTTTCGGCCTGCTCATCATCGCTGTGCTGATTGCCATGCCCTTTCTCGCGGGGGAGCCGAATGCGGAAAAAACACCGGATATCGTTCGGTTTTTCGGACATTTCCATCCGGTGGTCTTGCACCTTCCGATCGGGATTTTCTCGCTCATCATGATTCAAGAGTTGTTGGCGATGTTCACCCGCTACAAGCCACAGACCGGCATCATGCCGATCTTTATTGGCGCGGCAAGTTCCGTGGTCGCGGTTGTTTTCGGCTTCTTGCTCTATATGGGCGGCAGCTACGAGATGAGCGAGCTGCTTGAGGATCACCTCTGGGGCGGGATCTTTTTCGCCTCTGCTGCCATATTGACCTTGATCTTCAAATCCTGGCCCCTGCAGCCCGGATTTTCCACAGCACTCTATCGTGTCATGATTTTCGGCAGCGTCGCGATCATGAGTTACGCGAGCCATGACGGGGCATCGATCACTCACGGAAAAGATTACCTCATCGAGTATGCTCCGGATTCGCTACGTAAAATCCTCGGCCATGAGCCGAAGGAGAAGATAGCGGATATTCCGGTCAAGGCACTTGAGGATCAGATCGTCTACGCGGACATGGTCCAACCCATTCTCGATAAACGTTGTGTGGAATGTCACAAAGAAAGCAAATCCAAGGGCAAGTTCCGCATGGATACCTATGAGCTCCTCGTCAAAGGCGGCAAAGAAGGAAACGGCGTTGTTCCGGGCGATGCGGCCAAAAGCAATATCGTCTACCGTTGTGAGCTTCCCGAGGATGATGACGAGCACATGCCGCCTGATTCGAAAGCTCCCATGGAAGATCACGAGCTCGCGGTCATCAAATGGTGGATCAACGCCGGTGCGGATCCTCTCAAAACCGTGGGGCAAATCGAACTTCCCGAAGACATCCGCACGGCGATTGCCAAACTCGATCTCACCGTCGATAAGGGCGCATCGAAATCCGTTGGAGAAGCTCCAAAAGCCGACCTGCCCTCCGCCGACCTGCTCAAAGCTGTTTCGGATCTGGCAAAAGACTTCCCCGGCGGTCTGACGTTTCAGTCCCAAGCCTCCTCCGGACTCACCTTCACGGCGGTTTCTCTCCGTAACAATCTGGACGATTCGGTTTTCTCCAAATTGAAAACGGTTCTCCCCAGCATGGTGTCGATGGATCTGTCCTCGACCGCGATCACGGATGATTCGGTCAAATTGCTCGCCACCGCCAAGGATTTGCGGATGATTCGCCTCTCAGAAACCAAGATTACAGATGCCGCTCTGAATACGCTCGCCGGCCTGAAAAATTTGGAGTCCGTGAATCTTTATGGCACACGTGTGACCGATGCCGGTGTGGAGAAATTGAAATCACTCACACAGTTGAAACGCCTCTATCTCTGGCAGACAGATGTTTCCGAGGGAATGATCACCAAACTCAAAGAAGCGCTTCCCGAACTTGAGATCATCACAGGAATCTGATTTCCAAACCGCGCCTGACGAGAAACATCCTCACCGCTGAGTTGGCAGAGATCTCGCCAACGAATGAACGGCGGTTAGATGACAACGCCGGAAAGAGTGGAGATGACAAAAGTGGAGGGAACAAGAGTGGAGGGAACAAGAGTGGAGGGAACAAGAGTGGAGGGAACAAGAGTGGTACACGAGGACGGGATCGAACCGCCGACCGACCCGGTGTAAACGGGTTGCTCTACCGCTGAGCTACTCGTGCATGCTCCGTGGGTAGGATTCCTACCGGAGAGAGCAAGATGCAAGACTTTGTTGTGTTTATTTTCAAAAAACACATTCCCATTCGTCTTTTTGTGTGAGGTTTTCCGCGGGGCGGGAGCTTGCGTCGGGAAATCTTCAGCGATGCCAAAATCGATATGCTAAATCATTGGGAATCAATGGCTTACGAAACGGCAAAAAAAGCCTTTTTTAAGTAATAAGTCCTTGTTTCCTATGCGTGGATTTCAGACCCTAAGCGCGCCCTATGTCAGAGATTCCCAACGAGCCAGAAAAAGCCCAAACGCAGGTCGGAACCGAGCAAGAATACAATGCCGGACAGATTGATAAACTCGAAGGTCTGGAGGCGGTTCGCAAGCGCCCGGGCATGTATATCGGAGATCCCGACGAGCGCGGTTTGCATCACTGCGTGTTCGAAGTTCTGGATAACTCGATCGATGAACATCTTGCTGGCTACTGCTCCAAAATCAAAGTGGCGATCCATGTGGATGGATCCATTTCTATTTCCGACAACGGCCGCGGTATCCCGGTGGACATGCATCCGAAGTTCGGAATTCCCGCAGTGGAGCTGGTTCTAACAAATCTCCATGCCGGCGGAAAATTCGGTCAGGGCGCATACAAATACTCCGGCGGTCTCCACGGGGTTGGCGCGAAATGTGTGAACGCCCTTTCCGATTGGTTCCGCGCCGACATCACTCGCGATGGCAAAGTCCACCGCATCGCTTTCGTGCGCGGTAAAACCACCGAGCAACTCCACGTCGTCGGTGAAGCAGATCCCAAGAAAACCGGCACCGCGATCACGTTCTATCCTGACGCCACGATTTTCGTCGATACGATCGTTTTCCAATTCGACCGACTCGCAACACGCCTTCGGGAACTGGCGTTTCTTAACCCGGGCCTGACCATCGAGCTGGATGACGAGCGCCCGGAATCTGCGAAAAAGACCTCGTTTTTCTACAAGGATGGCATCGTTGAATTTGTTGCTCAACTTTGCGAAAACAAAAACGTCGTTCACGAGTCACCTGTCATTATCAATGGCAAACGCGAGATCGATCTCGATTACGATGGCAAGCAGACGAAAGAAGACGTCTTCGCCGATGTGGTTTTCCAATACAACGATTCCTATAACGATCAGATTCTCTGCTTCGCAAACAGCATTCCAAACGCCGATGGAGGAACTCACCTCACCGGATTCCGCACCGCGCTCACGCGCGCGATCAATGCCTATGCCAAGACCAACAAGATTCTCAAAGACAAGGATCCCGCGCTCTCCGGTGACGATGTGCGCGAAGGTCTCGTGTGCATCATCTCCGTGAAGATGCCCAGCCCGCGCTTCTCTTCCCAAACAAAGGGAAAACTGGTTAACTCCGAGATCGAAGGCGTTGTTTCATCGATTGTTTACGAAGGCCTGAATACCTATTTTGAGGAAAATCCATCACTTGCCCGCAAGATCATCGAGAAATCGGTCAACGCCGCCCGTGCGCGTGAAGCCGCCCGCAAGGCGCGCGAGACCGTCCGTAAATCCGCCCTCTCCGGCGGTGGTTTGCCCGGCAAACTTGCTGACTGTTCAGAGCGAGACCCTGCGAAATCCGAGCTCTATATTGTCGAAGGAGACTCCGCCGGCGGTTCAGCCAAACAGGGCCGTGACCGACGGACTCAGGCGATCCTTCCCCTGCGCGGAAAAGTCATCAACGTGGAGAAGGCCCGCCTCCACCGCGCGCTGCAGAACAAGGAGATTCAATCGATGATCACCGCGATCGGCGCAGGCATCGGCGAGGGGGATCAGGACGGGGCGTTCAATATCGAAAAAGTCCGCTATCACAAAATCGTCATCATGACGGATGCCGACGTGGACGGCTCTCACATTCGCACACTTCTACTGACTTTCTTCTGCCGCCATATGCCGGAGCTTGTGAAAAAAGGCTACCTCTATATCGCCCAGCCTCCGCTGTATTTGGTGACTCGGAAAAAACGCTCCGAGTATGTTCAGGACAATGACGAGCTGAACAAGATCCTCATCGATCTCGGTGCCGGTGAAGTGGTTCTCCGCACGTTTGACAAATCCCGCACGTTTTCCGCAGAAGAACTCAAAGGTATCCTAGAGAGTCTCTCTTCCCTGTCCCGTTTTCAAAAGGCGATCGAAGGCAATGGCGGAAATTTCCAGCAATACCTCGCCGCCCGTCGCGCCGACAGCCATCTGCCAGAATACATGGTCCGCATTCGTGAGGGCAACCAGGAATCGGTTCTCTATTTTGCCGACGAATCCTCACTTTCAACCTACGCCGCAGAAAATCGTGACCTCGGTCTTTTCGACGAGCAACTCACCGAAGAGGAGCTTGCCGCCGTCACCGGGCCTTCACGTCGCGCCGTTCTCCATGAACTGCACGAATCACATGCTATCACGAAAATCTTTGCGCGCCTCAACGAGTTGGGGATCGATACCAAGACCTTTTACTCGATGGATGAGCCGATCTTCGAAATCCTTGAAGGCGAGGGAGAAAAGAAAACCATGACCCCGATCTTTGTGGTTTCTGAAATTCTCGCAAAAGTTCTCGAAATTTCCGCCAAAGGGGTTCAGATCAAACGATTTAAAGGACTCGGTGAAATGAACGCCAAGCAGCTGTTCGCCACCACCATGGATCCGGAAACCCGCCAGTTTCTCCGCGTTCGCTATGATGATGATAACAAACTAGAGGCGGATACCATGTTCGATGTCCTGATGGGTGATGTGGTTGAACCCCGCAAACGCTTCATCGAAGACAACGCCCTCAACGTTCGTAACTTGGATGTCTAAACATGGCGGCCCCGATTTGTCGGGGCCATGCCAAACCTATTCACATGGATAACGAAGACATACTCACAAAAGATACGATCCTGGCAGCTCTGCGCAGGCTCGATGCACTCCTGTGCGAACAGGGAATCATTGGGGAAATTTGTATCTTCGGAGGTGCAGCCATGGTTCTTGCTTTTGATGCCAGAGAATCAACTCGTGATGTCGATGCAGTATTTGTCCCTAAAGACAAGGTTCTTGATTGTGCAAGACAGGTCGCTAAGGAATTTGAGTTGGACGAAGACTGGATGAACAATGGAGTAAAAGGATTCATTTCCGACAAAGCCGAAGTCACGCATGAGGGCATGCCCGTTTTTGATAATCTCCGTGTGTTGCGTCCCACTACCGAATACCTGCTTGCTATGAAGTGCCTCGCAAGTCGGGTAGCGTCCCAAGGGATTAAAGGAGATCGTGCTGACGTGATCACCTTACTTCATATATTAAAACTGTACAATGCATCTGCTGTTTGTGATTTGGTTTCAAAATATTACAGCGAGCGCCTTCTAGCGCCCAAAGTCCGTTTTTTCATCGAAGAAATTGTAGAAGAAATCAGGCCATGAGTACTAACAGAATTTATAAAACTCTCGATGAAAGTCTTCGTCATGTGAAGACGCAAGATGATTTTGATTATGCGTTGGCTAACTTCCTGGACCGCTTCAAAAAGACGCCTGAATTGAAAATGTTGAGCGAAGAACCTCAGGTTCTCAGGTATACACTTGATGACGATGGCTTAGCAGATTCATTCGCCGCCGCCGCCGCCGCTCATCTTTGCCAATTACATGATCTTCCTTTTCCTAATTGGGTGAACCAACCTTCAAGAAGAATGAAAAACCCATGGTTCGCCGCAAAATCACATAACCTCAGAATGGTTCTCCTCCAAGAATCTCCCGCCGCATTCCGCATTCGTAACCTCTTCGTTTCCGCCAACGCTCTACACCGCGCCTAATTTTTTCCACCATGTCTAACGATTCTATCAAGCCCATCAACGTCGCCGACGAACTCTCCCAGTCGTTCCTTGAGTACTCCATGTCCGTCATCATTTCACGCGCACTCCCTGACGTCCGTGACGGCCTCAAGCCCTCTCAGCGTCGCGTGCTTTACGCGATGCGCCAACTCGGAGTGACTCCTTCGAAATCCCACGTGAAGTGCGCGAAGATCGTCGGTGAAACGATGGGTAACTATCACCCGCACGGAGATTCTTCGATCTACTCGACTCTCGTCAATATGGGTCAACCATGGTCCATGCGCGAGCTGATTGTGGATGGTCAGGGTAACTTCGGCTCGGTAGAAGGCGATGCACCGGCTTCCATGCGTTATACCGAGGCGCGCCTCCATCCGCTTGGTATGGCAATGATGGATGATCTGGACAAAGACACGGTCGATTTCGTTCCGAACTATGACGGCACGCTTCAGGAACCTTCAGTGATGCCCTCCGCATTCCCGAACTTCCTCGTCAACGGCGGCACCGGTATCGCCGTGGGTATGGCAACCAACCTCGCACCACACAACCTTGGCGAAGTGATCGATGGCATCTGCGCGATGATCAACGATCCGAACATCGACCTGCCAGGCCTGATGCAATACATCAAGGGTCCAGACTTCCCGGTCGCTTGCGAAATTCGTGGCATTCGCGGAATTGAAGATTATTTCCGCACCGGACGTGGTTCGATGCGCCTTCGCGGTAAAGTGGAGATCGAAGAAAATGAAAATGGGAAATCCATGATCATCATCCGCGAGGTTCCATACGGAGTGAACCGTGCGGTTCTTCAGACACGTATCGCAGAACTCGTGAACGAGAAAATCCTCACCGGCATCTCCGGCATGCGCGACCTCTCCGATGAGGAAACCCGCATCGAGATCGAGTTGAAACGCGATGCCCGCCCGCAGGTCGTCGTCAACCAGCTCTTCAAGCTCACCGCGCTGGAGACGTCTTTCAGCGTCAACATGCTGGCAATTCACGAAAAGCGTCCGAAACAACTTTCTCTCAAGGAGGCCATCGACTGCTACATCGAGCACCGCCGCGAGGTTGTCATCCGTCGCACTCGTTATCTTCTTGGAAAAGCGGAAGAGCGTGCGGAATTGTTAGAAGCCTATCTTCTCGCTCTCGGTCACCTCGATGATTTTATCAAGATCATCCGCGATTCTAAAAACCGTGACGAAGCGCGTGAGCGCTTAGCGGCTTACAAGTTTTCCACCAAAACCGCAGAAGGGCTCGGTATTTTACTTCGTTCACAAGCAGCAGTTCAGGATGAAAACTACGTTTTCTCTGAACGCCAGGTCAACGCGATCCTCGAACTCCGCCTCTATCAACTCACCGGCCTCGAGCGCGATAAAGTCAAAGCCGAATACGATGGGATCCTCGTTGAGATCACCGATTTCCTCGACATCCTCGCCCGTGAAGAGCGCGTGCTCACCATCATCAAGGACGAGCTCCAGGCGATCAAGGCGAAGTACGCCACTCCTCGTAAATGCCCTATCGTCGCAGAAGTCGGTGAGGTCGCGATGGAGGATCTCATCGCCAACGATGCAATGATCGTCACCCTTTCACATCGCGGTTACATCAAGCGCACTCCAGCAAGCGAATACCGTTTGCAAGGACGTGGCGGCAAAGGCCTCAAAGGAATGGAAACCAAAGCGACTGCAAAAGACGAGCCAGATGATTTTGTCGAGCATCTCTTCTCCGTCCAGACGCACGATTACCTCCTGTTTTTCACCAATACAGGACGTGTCTATGTGGAACGCGTTTATGAATTACCTGAAGGCTCACGCACTTCTGTTGGACGTAGTATCAAGAACGTACTCGATCTCAAACCAGAGGAAAAAATTGCCGCCCTACTACGCTTAGAACGCAAGACGGATGAAAACGGCAACGATATCACTTTCCACGAAGACGCAGGCTTTGTTTTCTTCGCTACACGCAACGGAAAGGTCAAAAAAACAGCTCTGCATGATTTCCGTAATTACCGCAAAGCGGGCCTGACTGCCATCAACCTTGATGAAGGAAACGACCTCATCGGAGTGAATCTAACAACAGGAGAAAACGAAATCCTGCTCGTCACTCGCAATGGCATGTGCATCAAGTTCACCGAAGGCGTTTACAAGAAAGCTCAAGGCGAACCCCAAGAAGGAGAAGAGGAAGACACCGAAGAAATTGATGCCGCAGAAGAAGGCAAGCCGCAGATCCGTCCGCAAGGGCGCGCTACTGCCGGAGTCACCGGCATACGCCTGAAAAAAGATGATATCGTAGTCGGAATGGCGATCGTTTCAGAAGAATCGATGCTCCTGGTCGCATCAGAAAATGGTCTCGGTAAACGTACCACCTTCTCTAGTTATCGAGCATTGCGTCGTGGTGGGCGTGGAGTAAAAACACTCAATATTACCGAGAAAACCGGACAAGTCGTAGGTGCCGTGGCCGTCACTGAAGCCGATGAACTCATGCTGATGACTTCCACGGGTCAGAGCATCCGTATCCGCGTCAGCGATATCCGCGAAACTGGACGTGTTGCCCAAGGCGTGAAGCTTCTCACACTCAAACCCGGCGAAAAACTTCAGGATATTTCCTTGGTCATCCCCGATGGCGAAGACAGCGAGTCTTCAGGATCAATCAGTATCGAAGCATCGGAGTCTCCCGGAGCCGACATCGATAAGGATCCCGATGCGGACGCTCAGAGCGAGTGATCGATTGGACTTGAAATCCAATTTTGTTAACCACGAAAGGCACAAAAAACACGAAAATCAGAGGGTAACACCCTTGTTCTTTCGTCACTTTTTGATGACATAAAAATTACAATTTCATCTGTAGTTTCGTGTGTTTGGTGTTTTTGTGGTTAAAAATACAAAAATTGATTCTTGCCATAGGCATTCATAATATGTTCATATGAACACGCTATGAACGATACATTACCTGAACAAGCCATTAAATCCTACTCCAACGACTACGCCATCTACAAACCCAACCAACGCGGTAACGGCGGAGCGATCCGTTTAAACCTCAATGCTGAAAAAGGCGCAATCTTCCTCGATGCCGCCCCGCAAAGCGGCGAAAAGCAGTTTGATTGGGAAAACAAAATCATCATGAAATGGGGCCTCTCCGACATTGGTGCCCTTCTCGCCCTCCTGCAAAACCGCACAACCGAGGCCAAGCTGTTCCACAAAACCGAGAAAGCCACCAGCACCTTCGAGCTTGTGATTCGCGATGAACCCGACCGCGCTCCCTACATGCTCTCCATTTCCCGCCAGGAAATCGCTGACAAATCCCTGCGCAAAGTCTCCATCCCAGTGACTCATTCAGAAGCAGCCCTCCTAGAAGTCGCTCTCCGCATCGCCACCAGCAGAATTATTGGTTGGTGAGTGGTTCTTATCCGCGCCTTTTAGGGAATGCGGTATGGAGTAGGGGCGTCTTCGCCCCTTGGGTCTGGGGTTGCGTCCTCGCAACCGGTAAAGTCGGACAGCGGGCGGAGACGCCCGTTTGACTCAAGGCGCGGAGACGCGCCTACTCCTTAGTCCGCTCGCTGAAGCGTTTGATGTAATCGAAATCCCCGTCTTTCATGGATTTGCCCCTGGCCCCATCTTGGGGGAGTTGGTCTAACAGATCCAAGCGGTTGATGGTGTTGAGCAAGTTAAGAAATGAGGTGGAATTTATTTCTTTCGTAACCTCAGCAATCAAGGCCTTTGTTGCGATGTCATTTTGATTGAGCTTGAAAAGGGCTTCGGCTGCGGTGGTGCGGATGATGGATTCCGCATCTTTCAAAAGAGGTGACACATCATCGGGTTTCACTTCGCTCGATTTGCCAGCGAG